>DYGW01000014.1:10194-33551 GCA_020724485.1 Thermoflexus sp.
TATGTGGATCGCGCGCGGTTTCCGCACGACGCGCATAACCCGCTGCCACTGACGGCGGGCACCATCGGGCTGGCCGGGCGGACAGGCATGACGCAATATGTGCCCGACGCACAGGACGCCGCCGATCGCATCCCTTTCATCCCTGGCGCGCGCGCCCATGTCTCCGTGCCGCTGCTGATGCGCGGTGAAGTGCTGGGCGTGATCACCCTGGCAGCGGTGAGCACGGGCGTGTTCGACGAGGACATGGTCGCTTTCCTGGAGCGGCTGGGCAGACGCGCAGCGGTGGCGCTCGACAATGCCCGCCTGTACCGGCAGGCCGAGCAGCTTGCCAGTGATATGGCGGCCTTGTACAACGCGAGCCGCACGATCACTTCGACGCTCAACCGCGACGAGATTCTGCGCCGGATTGCGCGGGCTATGAGCGAGACCCTGGAATGCTCCAGCGCCATCATTTTCGACTATAAGTCAGAAACCCAGGAAGTGCAGGTGCTCGCCGTCCATCGTGCAGACCCCGATGCTGACGCCGGCGAGAGTCTACCCCCGCTGAAGCATACCTATTCCCTGGTCTCCTATCCTGCTTTTCAGACGGTTGTCGAGCAGCAGCATTCGCTGGCTCTGCGCGCAGATGATCTGTCCCTGACGTATATGGATCGGGCGCATCTGCTGGCGGATCACATGCATTCGGTGGTGCTCGTGCCGCTCATCGCGCAGGGTGAACTGATGGGCGTAGCCGCTCTGATCGAGGGGCGGCACCCTCGTGTGTTCACTGCCAACGAGGTTTACAAAGCGGAGGCGCTCGCCGGCCAAGCGGCGATTGCGCTGCGCCAGTCCATGCTTTTCAGCGAGATTCAGGAGCTTGAGACGCTCAAGACCGAGATGATACGCATGGCCTCACACGACCTGCGCAACCCGCTCAACAGCATCATGGGCTACACGGAACTGCTGGCGATGAGCTTGGAGGAGACGGGCATGACTTCTGCCCAGCAGATGTATCTAGAGAACCTGCGCAGCAGCAGCGAGACGATGCGCGTGCTATTGGAGGACTTGCTGACCCTGGAGCGCATTGAGAGCGAGCGCGCTGCGGAGTGGCAGTCCTTTGACCTGGGGGGTCTGGTGGTCGAAGTGGTCGAAAGCCAGCTTGCCGGGGCCAGGCTTAAGCAACAGGCGCTGCGTCTTGAACGCCAAGACAATCTGCCTCCGGTGCAGGGGAGTGTCACCCAACTGCGACAGGCCGTAGCCAACCTGGTGGGCAATGCGATCAAGTACACGCCAGAAGGCGGGCACATCGAAGTGACAGTACGCCATGAGCAGGGGCGGGTGGCGGTCAGTGTGAAGGATGACGGGTACGGCATCTCGCCAGCGCGGCAGGCGCGCATCTTCGAGCGATTCTACCGCGCGCGCGAGCCGGGGACGGAGCATGTGAGCGGCACCGGCCTGGGACTGAGCCTGGTCAAGACGGTCGTTGAGCGCCACGAGGGGCGTGTCTGGTTTTCCAGCGCCCCTGGCGAGGGCAGCACATTCGGGTTCTGGCTGCCGGTAGCGTCGCAGCCTTAGCGCACGTGCTCCTAGCCTCCGCTGGAGGGCGCGCAGTTGTACTCGCGCACAGTGGGGGTACCATCTCCCGCAAAGGCGACCGACCAGCAGGGCAGGCTGGGCGTGAAGCTGGTTCCGGGCAGTCGCACGGTGACGGCGAGGCTGGCGAGCGGTGGGTCGGCGTCGCTGAACACGTAGCTGGCTGTGCCGCCGTCCTGTTCCAGGGTCAGCGTATAGTCGCGCGCAAAGCGGCGCAAGGTAACCAGGTGACCGGCCAGCGTTGCCCGGCGCGACGACTCCACCAACGTGAAGGTCAGCGGCCCCTCAAGGAGAATGCGGCCACCATACAGGTCGAGCGCGACAGTTGCCGTGCTGTGGGGGGCGAGGATGAGGCTGTCGCCGGCCTTGAGGCGCATAGCAACCGCGTCCTGGGGGTCTAGCGGCTGGGGGCGCTGATGAGGCCGCGCGCGCTGCACGTCACCGCTGACTCCCACAAGCGTGGCCGGTGCGCCGACTGCGTAGGGGAACAGCAGCCCGGCGGCCACAGCCGCTAGCACACCGAGCAGGACTAACCCCAGCGCCAGCGTAATCCCACACGTTCGGCGTTCCATGTCCGGGCAGTGTTCCTGTGCGCGACGGCAGATGCTACCAGGGGATCATAGTCCAGGGGGAGCGAAAAAGAAAGCGGAGCACGCCCGATGAGTGCGTGCTCCGCATGGCGCAAGAGGGATACGCTCCGGGCGACTAGCGTCGCGCCCAGGCAGGCAGGTCCGTGCGGTATGTGCCGCTGCTGTAGACGTAAACCCAGGCGTTGCGGTGATCTTCGGGGGCCGTCCATTCGTACAGCCACCAGGAGTCCATGATCGAGAGATTGACACAGCCGTGACTCTGACGGTACCCGAAGCGGTCATGCCAGTAGGTGCCGTGTAGCCCAATGTCACCGTCGAAGTACATGACGTAGGGCACTTCCTCGATGAAGTAGAAGTCGGGCTGGCCGGCGGCCCCGCTCATGCGCGTGGCCTCATAGCGCTCGTAAACCTGGAACAGCCCTTCGCGCGTGCCCCAGCGGGGGAGACCGGAAGAAACGAGTGTGGCGAAAACCATCCGGTTGCCCTCGTAGGCGACGGCGGTCTGCTCGTACAGGTCTACGGCGATCCAGCGATCGTGCTCCCCCACCCCTTCTGGACGTGAGATGGGCCTGACCTTGGCGACGCGAATCTGCTGAATCCACTGGTTGGGGCCGACGAGATACCATTCCCAGCCGTTCACGTACTCGATGCCGTAGATGTTCATCAGCGTGTAGCGCGGGATGACCTCGGCGGACTTGTCCTGGGGGCCGCCAGGGTAGTGGCTGGGCCGGGCCTCCGCCAGCATCCAGGCGAACGGGCGCTTGGGCTGGGTGGTGATCTCCACGCCGGAGAACTTCGATACATCTGCCCAGGTGATGTGCTCTTTGGCGACCCACTGCCCGTAGTTGATCTGGATGAAGCCGTCTTGCTCGTTGATGACCGTCACGTAATTGTAGCCGGCGTCTAGCTCGCCGATGGGATTGCCGTTGGGGGCGTCGTAGATGATCACGTGGCCGATCATGCGACGGTAAGCGCGCGTCCAGACGACCTCTTCTTGATAGGGGACATGGACTACGTCCGGGTAGGGGTGGGCGATCATCTCGGCTTCTGCGGCGCGCAGCTCAACGGCGCTCATGCCGGGGTGTTCCACACAGTCACCTGGTAACTGGGGCGTCTCGCCTTCGGGCGCGGCGGCAATGGCTGCCGCAATGCGCGCGGCGCAGCTTTCGTCGCGCCGGTCGCCGGGGAACGCGGATGCAACCGGGGCGCTGAGCACTTCCACGCCCAAACCTGCCAGCACAACCAGTGAAACGAGCAGCGTTTGCCAGTATCTCATCAGGACTCAACCTCGTCAGCCGGAATTCTTGACAGAGAATAGCAACGTTTGCGACGAGGGTCAACCGTCATTCGGGCGGCGCAGGGCAGGCGTCGGGCAGGCGTCCCTGCGTCGAGCGGTGAGGTGACAGGCTATGCATTTGGCGCGGATTCGCTTATGATCGCGTTGGGCTTCTCCGGGCATTACCATGAGATGACGCAGTACAAAAAGGACTGCACGCGATGGGCAATACAAATGGAAACCAGCGGGTGGTGTTGCGGGCGACAGACTTGACTAAGGACTTCGCCCTGGGGAGCGTGATTGTCCACGCGCTACGCGGCGTGACGCTCACGATTTACGAGCGCGAGATGGTGGGGGTGGTGGGGCCGTCTGGGAGCGGCAAGAGCACACTGCTGGGGCTGATCGGCGGGCTGGATAGGCCCACGTCCGGGCGGATCGAGATTGACGGCGTTGACATCACCGACATGGGCGAGGGGCGGCTGACGGAGGTGCGCAACGAGCGGATCGGGTTCATCTTCCAGTTCTTCAACCTCATCCCCACTCTGACGGCGCTTGAGAACGTGGCGCTGCCGATCCAGTTCGCCCGCCGCCCGCGCTTTGACCCAGAGCGGCGTGCGCGGGAACTGCTCGATCGGCTGGGGCTGGCCGACCGCCTGCACCATCGCCCGATGGAGCTTTCGGGCGGGCAGCAGCAGCGCGTAGCCATCGCGCGGGCGCTGGCCAACAATCCCCCCCTGTTGCTGGCCGACGAGCCGACCGGTAACCTGGACTCGGAGGCATCGGCGGTGGTCATCCAGGCGCTGCGCGACGTGTCGCGCGAGACGGGCACGACCGTCGTGCTGGTGACCCACGACCCGGAACTGGCCGGGCAGATGGATCGCGTGGTGGCGCTGGCTGACGGGCGTATTGTCGGGTGAGATAGAGTGATGCGCGAATTACAGACTTTGGTGAGTGGCGCGGCCCGTTTGCTGCGTTTTGCCGTCAAGCACTCGCTGCGCGACATGGGGCGCAACCGGGCGCGAACGGCTTTCGCGCTGGTGTGTGTGGCGACGGGAGTGAGCGCCATTGTCGCGCTTCGGTCGCTGGCGTTCATGGTCGGCGACGAACTGACGACCAACCTGGCGCAGGTCAATCGCGGCGACATTCGGGTGTACGCCACGCGTAGCGTGCCGGAGCTGATCGAATTGAGTCCGCAGGACTTCCCGGTCTTCACGCAGCGGACGGTGAGCTTGGTTCGCGCCTGGGCTGCCCGCGAAGATGTGGTGGTATCGTTCGCGCGGCTGTCGGGCGCGCTCCCCCTGCGGCCTGTCGTCGGCGGAGAAGAGCGCACGGCACAAACCGTGCTGTCCCTCTATGTGGAGACGGCAGTCTACCCGTACTACGACACGATTGTGCTGCGCGAGCCAGCGGGCGTGGTCTTGCGGAACATCTTCGCGCAGCACGGCGAGGCAAGCGGCGCGCTGGACGATCCGCGCCCGATCGTGATCTCGACCGGGCTGACGCGCAGCGTGGGCATGGGGCTTGGCCTGGGCGACATCGTCCGCCTCGGCGCGGCGGAAGTCTATTACGTGGTGCGCGGCATCGCCCCTTCAACCGCCGAGACGGTGCTGACGCTGCCTGCTGCGGCGTTCCTGGGAACCTACGTGTATCTGCCTCTCGAAGACCTGACGCTGGCGGGAGAAGCGCCCCTGCCCGACGAAATCTTCGTCAAAGTGCCACTGGGGCGCGATATTGATGGGGTTGAGACAAGCCTGATTGCCTATCTGCAGGAGCAGACCAGGGCCGAGACAGACCTTGAACGGGAACTCAGCCGCGCGACCGTACCCGAACTGGCTGAACGCAATGCCGAGACGGCAGATGTCATAGACGACCTGATCCTGGTCATTGGGCTGTCATCTCTGCTCATCGGTGGGATCGGTATTGTCAACACGATGCTGGTCGTGGTCAACCAGCGTATGCTGGAAATCGCCGTGCTGAAGACGCTTGGGCTGAAGGCGTACCGGGTGACACTGCTGTTTCTGGTGGAGGCGCTGCTGCTGGGGGCGGCTGGCAGCGCGATCGGCGTGGGGGTGGGGGTGGCGCTCAGCTACCTGGTGCGCGGTGTCGGCGAAGAGGCGTTCGCGCTGACGCTGGAGTGGCGCTTGTACCCGGCGGCGATGGGCAGCGGGCTGTTCCTGGGCGTGCTGGTCACGGCGCTGTTCGGCTTCATGCCTACGCTAATCGCCGGGCAGGTGCGACCCGCGACGGTGCTGCGCCCCAACGAAGCGGAGATGCCAGCAGCGGGCCTGATCCAGACGCTGCTGACGCTGCTGGTGATGATCGCCGTGCTGGGGGCGCTGGTTAGCTCGATTGTGGGCGGGGCGTTCGCGGTGGGGCCGGTGATCATGATCGCGGGGGGCGGCGCGCTGGTCGGGCTGTTCGCGGGGGTCATTGCCGCGAACAGGCGGCGCTCCGCGCCAGCGAGGGGCCAGCGCCGGCTGCGCCATTGGCTGGGAGCCGGAGCGTGGCACGCCGTGCAGTTGTACGGCGCGCTGGCCGTCGGCGCTGCGCTGGCTTCGGGGGTGCTGTTGATTGTGGGGGCGATCTGGCGACCGTTCGGGCTGGGCGACGCCGATTTGCCCGACACCATCATGCAGGCGGCGCGCGAAGGTGAGTCGGGTTGGGCGCTGGGCTGGGCGCTGCTGACCGCTGTGGTCGCCAGGGCAGTGTGGCGACATGCGGGCCGGGCGGCGCGGGCCATTGCTCTGGCGGCACTGGGCCTGACCCTGGGGGGCGCGCTGGGGGCAGGGGGTGGCCTTGTTCTGGAACGCCTGGCCGGTGGGACGGGGCTGTGGCGTTCGCTGGTTTCCGTCTCCACCGGAATTGTGCTCGTCGAGGGCACAATCGCGCTGCTGTCCGCCATCTACGTAGGCTACTGGCTGCTGGTTTGGGGTGTGGCTCGGCTGCGTCCCGTCGCCATGAGCGGCATCACCAGCGGCTTGCTGGTGGGATTGACCGCTGGACTGGGGGCGGTAGCTTCTCTGGCTGGGCGCGCGGCGCTCACCGGCACGCTGGCCCTGATCGTGGCTGGATGGCTCACGGTGCGGGCCAGGCGCACGACGCCCACGCCTGAGCCTGGCGCGCAGGGCGACAAGCTGCTGCCAGACGTGACCAGAACGCACGCCCTCTACCGCGAGGCCGACCCCGCGCGGTACTTGTCGGCGGTGTTGCTGGGTGCGGCGGCGGTGGTGGGTAGCCTGCTAGGGGCGGACATGGCGGGCGGGGACGCGGTCTGGCTGAGCGCGCTCGTAGTCTTCGCTGTCTTCTGTGCCTGGTGGCTGCTGCTGGCGCGCAGTTACAGCGCGGACGGACGCCTGATTCTGCGTGAGATGGCCGGGCGGCGAACGCGCGTGGCGCTCACGTTGCTGGGGCTGAGCGTGGGCGTGGCCGGATTGAGTCTCGTCTCGCTGACGGCGGGCGCTGTCAGCCATCTGCTGGAGATTCAGCTTGGCGAAGCAGTCGAGGGGAATCTGCTGATCGGCGATCCCTCTGCTGCGCACAGGCAAGAGGTTGCCGCGACGCTGGACGCTGCCGAAGGTGTGCTCAGCTATTCGCAGGTCACGACCTATCGCGGCGTGCTCGTCGCGCACAACGGCGAAGAAGTGCGGTTGGGCCGACACTTCGACGAGGGGGAGGACTCGAGCCAGGGCGATGAGAATGAGAGGTCAGGGCGCGGCGTTTCGTTGGGGATCATCGAGCGCGAGACGCTGAGCGACATGCCGCGCTATAAGATGGTGAGCGGGCGCGCGCTCGCCCCTGGCGACGAGGGGCAGCACCGGATCATGCTGCGCGAGTCGTTCATCACCGAGCATCTGGGCATCCGGGCGGGTGACCGGCTCCAGCTTCTCTTCGAGAACCAGCCGGGCGAAGATGACGATGTGCTGATGCAGTTCCAGGTGATCGGCGTCATATCGCGGCAGTCCGAGCAGACAGGACTGGAGGAACTGGGCAATCTGTCGGTGCTGCCGCCAGGAGTGCTCCCGACTAGCGTCACTGCCGCAGGTACGGCCACGATCGCGCTGATTGACGAGAGCGACAACCGTTTTATGGATCAGGTGCTGGTGGCCCTGGCGGATGTCCCCGGCGTGATCGTGTTTGAGCTGGATGTGCTCACGCAGCTTGCCCAGAACCTGCTGGATCAACTGAATGCGATTCCGACGTTGGTCGCGTGGCTGGCGCTGGTGGCGGGCACGGCGATCATCGCCAACACAGTGGCGCTGGCCACGCAGGAGCGCCGCCGGACTATCGCGGTGATGAAGGCGATGGGCTTGAAGGGCTGGCGCGCGCTGGCTATGCTGCTTGTCGAGAACGGCCTGATTGGGCTGCTGGCCGGGCTGATCGGCACGGGCGTCGGCCTGCTGGTGACGGTCGTGGTCGTGCTGGCCGGGCCTTC
The DNA here is from genome assembly GCA_020724485.1 of Thermoflexus sp. GTDB lineage: Bacteria > Chloroflexota > Anaerolineae > Aggregatilineales > Aggregatilineaceae > UBA2029. The sequence goes on from DYGW01000014.1 coordinate 18,065, forward strand.
GCCGGGCGACTTACAGCGCACGATTGAGTTCGAGACGATGGGCTGGCTGGTGCTCATGTCGGTTGTGGTCGCCATCGGCGCGGCGATGCTCTCGGCATGGACGGCGATCCGCGAGCAGCCGCTGAACGTGTTGCGCTACGAATAGGCCGCGAATCAGCCGATGCGCGCCCCGCTATCGCGGTCGAAGAAATAGAGATATTCAGGCGGGAAGCGGAGATGGAGCAGATCGCCTGGCTCGGCCCGCGTGCTGAGCGGCGCTCTGATGGTGCAGCGTTGGCCGGAGAGGGTGACGTAAACCAGTTGGATTTGCTGGGGGAGGATCAGCTCGGTGAACTCCACACGAGCAGGGATGCCGTGATCGCCCAACTCAATGCTTTCGGGGCGAATCCCCAGCCAGACGGCCTGCCCCTGGTGTAGACCCGGCCTGATGGACGACACCTGAAACCCCCTGCCCTCCCAGGCATTGCCGAAGATGTGCCCCAGGAAGAGATTCATGGGCGGCGTGCCGAAGAACTGGGCGACGAAGGCATTGACGGGCGCTTCGTAAAGGGCGTGCGCGGTGCCGATCTGCTCGATCTTCCCGGCGCGCATGATAGCAATACGGTGGGCTAGAGCGATGGCCTCCGTCTGGTCGTGCGTCACGTAAACGGACGTGATCTGGTAGTGGCGCAGCAGACGGTTGAGTTGCATCCGTGTGTCAACGCGCAGCTTGGCGTCGAGGTTGGACAGCGGCTCGTCGAACAGGAAGAGCTTCGGTTCGCGGGCCAGGCACCGCGCAACGGCGACGCGCTGCTGCTCACCGCCGGACAGAGTCGGCGGCTTGCGGCTGAGCAGGTGCGTGACCTCAATGCCCATCACCTCGACGATGTGACGGATGCGCTCTGGAATCTTCTCTGGCTGGTGGCGCACGATGTCGTAGAAGCCGATGTTCTCGCGCGCTTCCATGTGCGGGTAGAGGGCATAGGTCTGAAAGACCATGCCGATGCCCCGCTCGGCAATGGGGATGGCCTGGATGGGAACGCCGTCGTAGGTGATTTCGCCGCTGTCGGGCTTCAGCAAGCCGGCGATCACTTTCAAGAGTGTGGTCTTGCCGCAGCCCGACGGCCCGAGCACGCTGAGCGTCTCGCCATTGCGAATGGTCAGCGACAGGTCGTCTAGCGCCAGGCTGCGGTCGGGAGGTTCCTGTGCAGTTCGCGGACGACCGGCGTTGTGGGCGCGATTCGTGTCGAATAAACGCGCCGTTGGTGCCGCGACCCGGCCTGCGCCGGGAAGCTCCTGAGGGCCGAAGCGCTTGCTGACATGGCGCAGGACAATGGTCGGCATGTTGCTGGCTGCTGACCTCCGGGCAGCGCGGCGCTATTCGCGCTCGTCGAACATGAGCAGCGCCCGGATGGAGTGCAGGATGATCCCGGTGAACAGCGTCTGGATGCCGATGATGGCCAGCAGGATGCTGATCAGGGCGGTGCCGACGGCCAGGGTCTGGTAGGTGTTGTAGCGATCCACGACGATGACGCCGAGGACCAATCCCAGGGCCAGAATGAGCAGGCCGGGCACGCCGAAGAAGATCAGCGGGCGGTGCTGGCTGACCAGCACAAGGATGCCATTGACCACCTGAAAGCCGTGACCGAAGGGGTTGCGCTTGGGGCGCTCGGCATAAGTCACGCTCACCGGGACTTCCTGGATGGACAGACCGTGCTGCTGGGCGAGGAACTGCATCTCGGACTCCAGCGAGAAGCCCCCCTCTGGCCGGAACGCGAGCGTCTCCAGGGCGCGCTGCGAGAGCACGCGGAAACCGCTCTGAGAGTCCGTGATTGCGACGCCGGAGGCCAGATTGGTGGCCAGGGTGAGGGCGCGCTGGCCCCAGATGCGCCAGCGGGGAATGTGGCTGCGCACGCTGAGAAAGCGCGAGCCGACGACGACATCGGCTGCGCCAGCTTCGATGGGGGCGAGCAGGGCGGGAATCTCGGCAGGGTTGTGCTGGCCGTCGGCGTCAATGAGCACGACAAGGGCGGCCTTCATCTCTCGCGCCCGGCGCAGACCGGTGTTCACGGCCTGGGCTTTGCCGAGGTTGCGCTCGTGGCGCACAACAATAGCGCCTGCCTGCTCCGCGATGGCGGCGGTCTGGTCGTGCGAGCCGTCGTCCACGACGATCACCTGGTCTACGTAGTGGCGGGTCTTGAGCACGACGCTGCCGATGAAGCGGTCTTCGTTCAGCGCGGCGACGACGGCCACGCGCGGGTGGGTCTCTGGGTTAGCTTGGTGTTCCACGGCCTGTCACGTTTCACAGGGGGCGAGTTGCTCACCTGTCTCGCTTGCTCATCGTTCTGAAAGCATTGTAACACGTTCTCCGCCGCCCGGCAGACAGGTGCAGGAGGTCGTAGTGCTGGCGTAGGGGAGCAGACGCTCAACTGGTGATGCGGCGCGGCGCGTTTCTGGTATACTTGCCGCTCTGGGTTTGGCGGATGGGATTGTGGGCGAGGGAAATCATGCGCATGGCTGCTCGCGCGCTGCGCTTCATTCTGAACAGCGCGATTCTGCTGGTGGTGCTATTGAGCGTGGCTGCGTACATGGTGTACGCGGCGAACGGTATCCTCGATGAGGTGGAAGCCCGCGACCGGCGCGCGGATTATGATCGCTATATCGTCAGTACGGCGACAGCGATGGTGGCCCGCCTGACGGCGGAAGCGGCGACTGGTGAGGCTCTGGCGGCGGCGGAGAGCGGCCCGGCTGCTTCGCCGGAAAGCGTAGCGAGCGCCGAGGCCGCCCAGCCGGTGCAGGACACGCCGGGGCCAACGGCGTCGCCGACCCTCACAGCGACCGAGCCGCTCCCTTCTGAGACTCCCACGCCGCCGCCTAGCAACACGGCAACAAGCACGCCCAGCATGACGCCGAGCGTCACTCCGTCATTGACGCGCACGCCGCGCCCAACTGCCGAACTTATGCTGGCGGCGACGGCGACGACTGTCCCGCCGACTGCGCCGCCGACGATGTCGCCGATTCCGACCAACACGCCGCGTGTTCTGCCACCAACCCCGATTCCGACCAACACACCGCGCCCGTCGCCGGTGTCCCCAGCCGGGGGCGAAACCGAGATCGTCTATGCCAGCCTCACTCCGACCATGCTCCTGGCTACGCCAACGCCTACCCTGACCCCGACGCGCACCATCACGCCAACGCCGACCTACGTGATCGAAGGGACTTACGCGGTGCCTGTGCTGACGCCGGTCGTCCCGATTCCGGAGCGAATGCCGCTGCTGGACACCGACTCCGACGTGGTCAACTTCCTGCTGCTGGGCAGCGATACGAGCGGGGGTGGTGTGGGGCATACCGATGTGATCATCCTCGTGTCGGTGAACAAGCGCGTGGGATCGGTGGCGATGTGGCACGTGCCGCGCGATCTGTTCGTGTACATCCCGAACCACACGATGGAACGCATCAACCTGGCTTTCGCGCTGGGCGAATCGAGCGGGTATCCTGGCGGCGGCTTCGGCTTGATGCGGGAGACGATCCTGTACAACTTCGGCATGGAGGTTGAGCATTTCGCCCGCGTGGACTTTGACGACTTCATGCGCATTGTCGAGGAATTGGGCGGCCTGGAGATCAGCATAGACTGCGCGATTGCCGACTGGCGGCTCAAGTCACCAGAACTGGACAAAACCGTTGAGGACAACTGGGAGTACTACACGCTGCCGATTGGCCGTCAGCGGCTCGACCCCTATATGGCGTTGTGGTACGTGCGCAGCCGCATGACCACCAGTGACCTGGATCGCGGGCGGCGTCAGATGGACGCACTGCGCGCCATGTGGTACCAGGCGCGCGAGCAGGGCCTCTTCTCCCAGGTGACGCAACTGTGGCCGGAGGCGGTGGAAGTGGTGCAGACCGACATGACTCTGACCGACGTGCTGGCGCTGGTACCGCTGGCGGTGGGTCTGGACATGAGCAACATCGCCCGCTATACCGGGACGCGCGGAGTGCACTATATTCCCTTCCTGACGCCGGACGATGGGCGCGACGTGACGCTGCCCAACCGCGAGGAGCTTATCCCGCTCATTCAGGACTTCCTGACGCCGCCCACAGCCAACCGGCTGGGGCGTGGCACCGTGAGGGTTGAGGTTCAGGATGCCTCTGGCTATGGCATCGGCTTCGACCGGGTGGCGGTAGACCGGCTGGCCTGGGAAGGGTTCGCCGCCAGCATTGATGGCTCTCGCGCTGAGGTGCGGCGCGATCTCTCAGTAGTCTATGATTACACCGGCCAGACGAAAGGCGGCGCGCTGGACGATCTGCGGCGGGTGCTGCGCGTGGGCGAGGGGCAGGTCATCGTCCAGCCCGATCCCAACCGGACGGTGGATTTCCGCGTGGAGATCGGCGGGGCGTACAATTCGTGCGTCTACGGCAGCGCCGCTGATGAGATTAACGCCGGGCCGCCGATTTCCACCGGCACGCCGCAGAACATCGGGTAGCGAAAGACAGGCATCAGGCGCTTGGCTCGTCCAGACGGACGAGCGCAGCCTGCCCGGCGGTCAGGTTGGAGATGGCGGCTTCGAGCGAGGCGACCTGGTCAACCGGAAGGACGGCATAGACGGTGACATCTGCCGCGAACTCCTCACCGGTGATCAGCGCCTGGTGCCCGGCGAGCAGCAGCTTGAGGCGTTCGTAGAAGCTATAGGGTACGGCAATGCCTACCGGCTGCTTCTCGATCTTTAGCTCGATGGGTAGCGCGGCGATGGCTTCTCTGGCGGCTCCCCCGTAGGCGCGAACCAGGCCGCCGGTGCCCAGCTTGGTACCGCCGAAGTAGCGCGTCACGACGATGACCACATCGCCGAGGTCAGCGCCGCGCAGGACGGCCAGTACCGGCGGGCCGGCGGTCCCGGAAGGTTCGCCATCATCGGACATCCCCTCGGTCACACTGCCCCCATAGCCGACTTTGAACGCATAGACGTGGTGGGTGGCGTCCGGCATTTCGTCGCGGACTACCTGGATGAACTGCTTGGCCTCGGCGACCGTGTCAGCGCGGCCAGTGGTGGCGATGAAGCGCGAGTTGACGACGACGGTCTCAACGCGCGTTGTCCGGGCCGGGATTGGGTACTTCCTCATGGAACTCCTCTGCGAGTAGTTGCTCTGGCGCGGCCCGGCGGAAGTAGGCGCGGTAGGCCGCTGTCTCGTCTACGTGGGCCTGGAAGGCGCTAAGCAGGGCGCGATCACCTGCGGTGGGGGAATCCGCCGCAGCGGTTAGCGCCAGGTTTCCGGCGGAGTCTTCACGCCATGTGAGCAAGCCGCACGAGTGCAGATAGCGCAGGGCCAGCCGGACAGTCTCCGGCGGCTGGGCAACGGCTTCGGCCAGCACGTGGACGGTTGTGGTTCCCCCCTCGTGGGTGATAACGAATTTGAGCAGCTCGATCAATCGGCGCAGCACGGCGTCGCGGGTGACAAGCGGCGGGTCGGCACCGATCAGCACGATTCGCCCCGGCGCGACTGCGCGCAGGGCGTCCGACAGCGCCTGTGGGCTGTTGGGGGTGGTGAAGATGATGAGCGTCTCGCCAGGCTGGAGCAAGGACAGCGGCAGACCCGGCGACTCCGCCCGGCGATACCCCTCGGCCCAGATGATCGCCTGGGGGTGCTCGCGCTGGATGTCGGCCAGGGCCTGGGCGGGGTGGGGGAATTGCCGCCGATCCACGACGAGTCGCGTGGGAGTCTGTACTATGACGGGCGCGGAGGGCGAGGGCTGGTAGTCCACGAGGGTAAGCCGCAGCTCAGGCTCGCCGCGATAGGTGCTGACCTGTACCTGAAATGCCAGGTCGAACAGGCCCGATGGCAGGGTGGCGCTGGCACTGTTCCACCAGAGCACCTTTTGGCGGGTTCCTTCCTCGTCGCGCACCGTAAGCTGGCGGTGTGCCTCTTCGCGCCCCAGGTACGTGGCGCTGTCAAGCATCAGCCGCTCGCTGACCAGGATGGGGCGCGGGTTTCCTTCGCCGAAGGGGGCCAGGCGCTCGATGTCGTGGGCCAGGTCAAGGGTCACGTCGCGCAGGGGGATCACGGCGTCAATGGGAAGGCGCTTGTCTGCGAGCGGCGTGGGCTGAGCCGCAAGCGCATCGGACAGGCGGCGGCGAAAGGCCGGGATGTGATCGGCGGGCAAGGACAGTCCCGCTGCGCCGGGGTGCCCGCCGAACGTGTGCAGCAAGTCGGCCTGGGCGGCAATGGCTGCGCTGATGTCGTAGCCGGTGAAAGAGCGAGCGGAGCCGCGCGCCGTGTCGCCGGTGATGGTCAGCAGCACGACAGGGCGCGCGTACTGCTCGGCCAAGCGATTGGCGACAATGCCGAGCAGGCCAGCGTGCCAGGTGGTGGAGGCCAGGACCAGGGCGCGCCATTCCAGCAGTGCCGGGTCCTGCTCGATCTGCGCCTGGGCTGCGGCCAGAATCTGGCGCTCGAACAGGCGGCGCTGGTTGTTGAGACCCTCCAGCGTCAGCGCGAGCATCTGCGCCTGTTCTGGGTCGGTAGCCGTGAGCAGGTCTACCCCCAGGCGCGCATCGTCCAGGCGACCCGCCGCGTTAAGACGCGGGGCGATCTGGAAGGCGATGTCGGTTTCGGTGAGGTAGCCTGGGTCAAGCTGGGCGATCTCACACAGTGCGGCTAGGCCAGCGCGCTTGGCCTGACGAAGTTGAGCCAGGCCGACCTGGAGCAGGTAGCGCGTGTCGTCGCGCAGCGCGGCGACATCGGCGACGATGCCCAGGGCGACGAGATCGGTCAGCGCCGTGCCTTCACCGGGACGCTGGGTCGCGTCGAATAGCGCCTCGACCAGCTTGTAGGCCACTCCCACGCCGGGCAGCGCCGCGAAGGGGTGCGCGGGCGGCAGGCGCTTGGGGTTGAGGACGGCGTCGGCGACGGGGAGGGAGTCGGGCAAGTCGTGGTGGTCGGTGATGATGACGGAGAGGCCGCCTTTCTTCGCATAGTCAATAGCACCGTGCGCGGAAATCCCCGTGTCGCAGGTGAGCAGCAAGGCCGGCGACTGCTGGCTGATCTGCTGGGCCAGCGCTGGCAGGTGGACGCCGTGCGATTCCTCCAGGCGGCTGGGAATGTAGTAATCAACCGTCGCGCCGAGGCCCCGCAACGCCGTGACGAGCAGCGCGGTTGCCGTCTGCCCATCTACATCGAAGTCGCCCCAGACGAGGATCGGTTGGCGGCGACGGACAGCCTCATGCAGGAGAGCGGTCGCGGCCCCGAGGTCTGGCAGGGCTTCAGACGGCGTAGGGCGGTAATGCTGCGGGTCAAGGAAGGCGCGGGCGGCATCCGGCGTGGTGATGCCGCGCGCGGCCAGCAGCGATGCGACGAGCGGGGAAACGCCTAGCGCGCGCGCCAGGTCGGTGGGGGCGGGCTGCCGGGGGATGCTGGCAGAAGGCTCCCAGGAAATCAGTTTCGTATAGTCATTAGACAAAGCTAAAAGCCCACCTCATCAACTTCCTCAAAACTCAGAACACCAGCCGCACCCACTACCTCATCCAACCCGCCAAACTCACCAAAAACACCCGCAGCAACCCCTCGCCCGCAACGCGACCGAAACTGACAGTACTCACACAGACGAGTCTCAGAAGTAAGAGGCCAGACATCCTTTCCGCTCCCTCCCAAGACCGCCTGAACCAGACCTGCCAGACGAACACCGTCCTCCTGCTGTTGCTGCTGCGAGTAACGGAACACCACCGGCAAGCCAGGTTCCACTGGAAACCAGTACACCATCGAGAGCATGTCCGGCTTCAGCCAGTCACCCAACATGCCCGGCCCTACGACAGCCACAAGATACAGGTACAGCACCGTCTGCAACCGGAAAGCCAGCCACTCCCGACGAGGCACACGACCGTACGTCTTCCAATCGAAGATTGTCACACGCGACCCCGGCTCAACCACCACAAGATCAAGCGCCGCCATCACCCGCCCGCCGAAAAGCTCAGCAGACAGCCTCAGTTCTGGGAAACGCTCACCGGGCAGAGTGTGCAGCATCTCAAAGCCCAAGTAGGCGTCCCACCAGGTACACAGAACAGAATCGCTCAAACCACTCGCCATCTCAGCTACTGGGAGTCCAAGTTGATGGCGCTCAACCAGGCAGTGAAACTGCGCGCCCCTGCGCACAAACGCCTCATGTTCAGACAACGGCTCAGCCATCACCGCCGGCCACTGCTGCCCCTGCACATAGCGTAATTGAAAACGCCGGGGACAGTCCACGAAGTCCTGCAGATTCGCCTGATTGAAAGTAAAGCCATCTGGCAACATCACCATACTGTGTTCGCACCTCATATTCACGCCAAGATCATTCGTATCCATAGTCATTGTAAGCACCCAGGTGAATCAAGGGCAGAGCAGGTTGGTTCCCGTAGGACGCGCCTTTGTGCGCATAGCGCCCGGTATTCCAAGAGACAATCAACTTCCGCTTGGCCCGCGTGACACCCACATAGAGCAAGCGCAGCCGCTCACGCGCGCGCTCAACCCGCGCCTCCAACGTCGCCAAACCCTCTTCGTAGCCAAGCAAAGCGCCAACGAGATAGTCCAACTGGGCAAGCAACTCCGCCTCCAGGTTCAGCCGGATCATGCTGCCATCGGCGGAGAAGCGGGTGAACGATCTCTCAGCGATGTACCTGTCGTAGGACATCCCTGACGGGAAATCATAGCTGCTGACAGCCAGCAAGTACACCCGGTCCCACTCCAGCCCCTTGGCAGAATGCATGGTGGCGATGGTCACGACGCCCGGCTTGGGCGCATAACCAACCTCATCATCGTCAAAGCCAAGAAAACGCCGCTGGTTCTTGTTGATGCTACGCAATTCCTCAGCGAACTGAGCCAATCGCCAGTCGGGATAGCTGTTGGCCAGGGCGCGGAGCGTCGTGGCGATCTTGTAACCCAGAGCGAGATCCGCTGGCGCGTCGAACAAATCCTGAGCGATGGTCAGGACCACCTGGTCAATCGGGAGATCCGTAACCTGGAGCCAACGCCTGACGCCTGTCTGAAAACAGGCAAGCTCTTCACCGACCCAGGCATAATCGGGCGCGAAATCCGGCAGCGGCGTCCCCACGCCAGGGTCGCGCGGCCACAGAAATTCCTCGACGGTCGCGGCAGCAGCGAAATACCTGGTCAGTGCGGCGGTTGTGGCGGTGTCAGCAGTGACAAGATCGCGCCACTCGTCGGAAAGCTGCGCCCAGAAAGCGCCCTTGAGCTTCTTGGGATTGCCGGGGTCGCAGAGATAGTCCAGCACGGCCAGCAGCCGCGCCACTGACTGGCGCGTGCGCGTCGAGCTGCGCAGCAGTTCCTCAAAAGGGACGTCCTTGTGATCGCGGCGCAACTTCTCAGCCAGGGCATAGCCGCGATTGTTGTCGGGCACGAGCACGGCGACGGTCTCTTGCACGTCCTGTGGCGCGTCCTGCCCGAAGTCCAATAAGGGCCGTTCGGCACCTGAGATGACATAGTCTAGCTCGGCCAACGGGGCAATCTTGTCGTCAGGCCGGTAGCGTAACTCGATATGACAGGTGTCGTCCGGTGGGTTCGGATCGGGGTCGTCTTGGTCAGTGGCACGGATCACGCCGCGCATCGGCCCGCGCCGCGCATGCGGCTGGTATTCAAAAGTCGTCCTCAGCGCCGGAACGGGATGGCTCTCAGCCGTCCAGCGCACTAACTCATTGGCCAGGTCGAGGATGGGCTGAGCCGAACGGCCCGACACCGAGAGTGGCTTCTCGTCCACATCATCACGATCGAGGAAGCAGCGCAAAAAGCCAGGATTGGCCGTGGTGAACGTGGTGAAGATGGCCTGGTTGGGATCGCCGACGCGCACCCAGTTACGCTCTCCGCTGAGCAGACGGAGCATTTCCTCCTGCAGGCGCGAGCTGTCCTGCGCCTCGTCCTCCAAAATGTAAGGCCAGCGATAGCGCAGCCGTTCCAGGTACTCCGGCTCGCGCTCCAGGGCGTCCAGCGCCAGGCGGACGAGATCATCAAAATCCACCGCGCCGCGATAGGCCAGGCTGCGCTGGTAGTCGGCATAGACGCTGACCGCGAAGCGCGCCAGATCGAGGTTGGCCGGTTCAGACGGCAGGAGCGCGAGTAGTTCGTCCGGCGTCCGGCGCAGGTCTTTGGCCTGCTTGATGAAATTGCCGGCCAGTTGGGGTAGGATTTCTTCAAAGCCACGCCACGCCCAACGGGAATCAACCTCCGGGTCGAGATATTGAGTCAAGGCATCGCGCCACTCAGCCAAGCGTTGAGTGACGATGTTGCGCTGAATCTCCTGCGTTTCCTTCTCGTCGAGAATGATGAAGTCATCGGCCAGTCCGACGAGCGCCGGGCGCTCGTGCACAATGTCGCGGGCGAGGCCATGCAGCGTGCGCACCCGGTAGCCGATATGCCCGATCAGCCCGTAATCCTGGGTGAGAATCTGGGCAATTCGGGCGCGGAAGCTGTTCACCGCCGAGTTGGTGAAGGTGACGACGAGCACCTCTTGATCTGGCTCCAAGCCGCTCTTGGAGATGAGTCGCGCCGCCAGGTGAGCCAGAGTGAAGGTCTTACCGCTGCCGGGCACCGCCGCAATGCCCAGCTTGCCGCCGCCGTAGCCGTGCACAATGGCCTGCTGTTCAGGGCGCAGACGAAATGTCTGCTGGCTGTTGGGAGTCATGATCGTCCCTCAAGGGATGCCTGGCGAAGCTGTTGGAGGATGCGGAGCAAGGGGCCGCGCTGCTCGTAGCCCTGCTCACCAAGCTCGGCGATGGCGGCATAGATGTGCCGCCGACAACGCCGCACCAGGCTCAGCAGCAGCCGGTGCAGCGCCTCGCCACGCGCGGCAACCTCCATCTGATCGGTCCAGACCTGGCCCGGCGGATAATCCCTGGCGAGTACGTAGGGGTGGGTGAGCGGCTGCTCCAGGCGCTCCCACCAGGTGCTGCTGCCGACGTCCAGCCAGAACTGGTAGTCCACCCAGCGATTACGCATCAGGAAAGTGTAGGCGGGTGCAAGAAAGACCGCGTCCTGCTGCTCGTCGCGCCAGCTTGTGAGGTAGAGCGCGGCCAGCAGGCCCTGCTGCACCAGGGTGAAGTAGTCGCGCAGCACGTCGTCCCAGCCGTCAACCGCGCCCTCTGGGTAGAGCGTCTGGCGGAACTTGCGTGCGGACTCGACCAGCTCGGCGACGATGCGCCCCGCTTCTGCGTCGCCGTGAAAGCCAAATTCGGGCTGCGACAGCACTTCGCCGAATAACCGGCTGAAGAAATGATCAGGCGGGATGTCGCCTGAGTCTGTCTGGCGGTAGGCGTTCAGCCAGGCGCGCAGACGCTCGTAACGCTCCCCGGCGACATACGTGATGCGCTGCTGCATCGAGGACTGAATGCGGTCGAACGATCCGAGATCAAGCTGGCCGGGCCGGTACACGATCTGAGCCAGCAGCCAGGCGCGCACCGGATCAAGCCCGGCGATGGAGCGACTCAGAGCGTCGGCCACATCCTGCACAGGCGGGGCGATGCCCCAATGGGGGTGAGCCAGCGCCAGCCAGGTGAGCATGACGCGCGCCTGCGGCTCCTCGCGCAGCCCGCGCGAAGGGCGGTGCGAGACGGCGGCAATGCCGTGCTCGTGCAGCCGTGCGGTGAGGGCGAAGCGCAGGGAATCGCTCATGAAGGGCGCGACCACCACGATTTCGCGCGGCGGCACCCCGGCCTGGACTAGCTGCGCAATCTCACCAACTACCCAGTCAACCATCTGGGGGAAGAAGCGCGCCGAATGCACAGTGAGCACTCGGTCAAACGCGCCGTCAGCTTGGGCAAGCGACACCGTCTGGGGAGCGATCACCGACGAAAGCGCAGCGGCAAATGACACCATTTCCGGGGAAGCAGCCACCGGATCGCGCCACTGCTCGCGTTCGTCCGCGAGTTGGGCCAGCGTATACATCTCCGAGGGGGCCGCGCCGAGAAAGAGCCGCAAGCCGCCGCCTGTGTCGTAAAGCAGCAAAGCGGACTCCAGCCCCGGTAGCAGCCAGCGGATGAAATCCCCGGCAGCCGAGAACTCCTCATCCAGGTTGTCTGCCACCAGATGGCGATAGCGGCTGCGCAGATAGCGGACGTAGAGCGGCTCGTGCAGCAGGTACTTGCTGAAGACCTCGATCTGCAGCGAGAAATCGAGCAGGCTGTACTGCAAGCAGTGCTCGCGGAACTGGCGAGCGACTTCCAGGCAGGCGCGATACACCGGCGGACGGCTTGAATGGCGGTCACCCCAGGCAGCGATGAGCCGGTCGGCTACCTCATCGAGCGGAATCTGGCTGACGGCGGCTTTCGACAGGTTGTCGAGCGTCTGGCGCATGATGTCAAACGGGCTGATACTGATGCTGTCGAAGACACCGGTTCTCTGCGCATCGAGCACCAGCCGGGCCATGAAGTACTGCGCCGTCTCGATGGTGAGAAACAGCGGATCAAGCCCCGGCTGGGCGAACCCGGCCCGCTCAGCGACCAGCGGCCAGAAGGTTTCCAGGCCGCGCCGGGCCAGGCCGCCCAGGGTGACAACGTCAATGCTCGTGCCCGACGGCCACGTCGGATCGGTGAAGGCGCGCACGTAGGGCCAGCCGAGCGCCCGCTGCGGCACCAGCACCAGCACTTCGTCGCCGCGCGCGCCGGCGTCCAGCAGGTCGCGCACATGCTGGATCGCGTAGGTTGTCTTGCCGACGCCAGCCGGCCCTTCGATGAAGCGCGTTAGTGGCATGATGATTACCGCCTGCCGTGAACAAACACTTGTTCTAGCGAGTATACCACATACGCGGGCCAAGACGAGTCCTGGCAAGACTCTACTTTTCGACAGGGCGCGCCATGTCCCGCTAAGATCGCGCAGACGCCCAGCATAGAACACCCCAGAGAACGGAGACTCGACCCGTGAGCCGGCGCCACACCCAGGAGCTACCCGGCGGTCTGCGCACAGAAGACCTCCCCCAGTGGATGCGCAGGACACGCCACGAGGTGGACAGCCTGATACCTGTCCTTGTGCTGATCGGCGCCCTGGTCATCCCACTGCTGGTTGCGCCAGGTCTGCCGGTCACGGTGGGGACTCAGCAGCAGATCGTCCGCGTTGTGGAGATGTCGCACGCACTCCAGGCAGGCAGCCTGTACCCGCGCTGGGCGCCGGACTTCAACTATGGGTACGGTTCCCCGCTGTGGAACTACCTCGCCCCCTTGCCGCATTGGCTCACCGGGGTTCACCATGTTTTGCTCCAAACCAGCCCCCAAACCAGCCTCAAGACCGTCATGGGGCTGGCACTGGTGCTGGGCGGCCTGGGCATCTTCTCGTTTGCCCGGCGACGATGGGGGACGCTGGCCGGTGTTCTGGCGACGCTGGGGTTCCTGCTGAACCCGCAGATGATCTGGGATCTGCCGCTAGTGGAAGGGAACCTGGGCGTGATGATCGCGGTGGGGGCTTTCGCTGGCGCATTGTGGGGCTTCGAGCGCGTTTTGATCAGCGGGCGAGCGCGAGACATGGGCAAGGCGGCAGTGCTGGCCGCGTTGATCTGGCTGGCCCACACACCACTGAACGTTATCCTGATGGCTCTGCTCCTGGGCTGGATAGCCTGGGTCGCGGGGCTGAAGATCATTCCCAGCGCCGCCGTGCGGCGAGCGGGAGCGGCCTGGCTCTTGGGCACGCTGCTGAGCGCCCTCTACCTGGTTCCGGCGTGGTGGGAACGCGACCTGGTGCAATGGCGCGAGGCGACAGCCTGGCCGTCAGCGAACTGGCAGCCTATCTCGCCAGCCACGCTCCTGGCATTGCCGCCCCGTGTGGACTTGAGCGCAGTCAATCCGCCCGGCACGCAAGCGGTCGGTGTGGCAATTTGGGCGCTCGCGCTCGTTGCTGTTCTTGCGACGCTGGCCTGGGACTGGCGGCACACCCCGCCGGTGCCGGTTCGACGGCCTGTCAGTCGCGGGGAGGCGTACCAGGCGCGGCTCGTGGCCACTGTGTCAACGCTGCCGGCGGCGCACGCAGAGATGATCTACTTCGCTCTGGCGGCGCTGGTGACGGGGATCGCGGCAACAGGTGTCGGGGAGCCACTCTGGGCGCGGGTGCCCACGTGGTTCCAGTTCTATCCTCGCGATCTAGTCGTCGTCTGTGCCGTGCTGTGCGCACTGGTGATCGCCCAGATTGGCTGGATACTCGATCGCGCGCAGCGGGCAGCAGCGGTCGCAGCATTAGCCGGGTGTGCGGGAACGCTCGTCGCAGGGGTGTTTCCACTGCTCGTCACCCCGCAGTGGCCGCCGTCGCCATCTGTGTCTAGCGTACTCGACATCCTGCGCGACGAAGTGCGCGGTTATCTGGCGGCTTCATTGACCGATGGCTGGCTGCTGCCCACTAGCACGGTGACCCTCCCGCAGCCGTCACCGCAACTGATCTCGTCGTATCAACTTGGCTACGTAGATAATGTTGCGCGCGAGCGACTGCCCGCCGCCACTCAAGTGGATGTGATTGCTCATGCGCCGCAGGCCGAGCGCCTGGCAGTGAAGGCCCGGCGTCCCTTCACGCTCGTGCTGCACACGTTGTATTTTCCGGGGTGGAAAGCCCTTCTGAACGATCAGGCCCTGGCAGTTGACGCCGAACCGTCGAGCGGGTTTCTCACGCTCAGGATTCCTGAGGGCGTGCATGATCTCCACGTGAAATTCGGGGGCACCAGCGCGCGCGATGCCGGGCTGGGCCTGTCAGCAATCGCGCTGTTGCTGACGGGCGCACTGCTTCTGCGGCGCGACGAGTCCCTGCTCTTGCAGTCGCGGACGGCGACGAACGGCCAGCCAGCGAGTTGGCCCCGGCCAGACGCAGCCAGCAACATCCCGGTGACAACGCTCGCCGTGCTCCTGGCCCTGGTCGCTTTGAGTGCGACGATTCCGCGCGTTCTGCCGGACCTGGTCACCCGGCGCTCGCCGCCGGGAATTGTGCAGCCCGCCGCCGCTCAGATTCCGCGCGCGTTCCAGGGTGGGGTAGACTTGCTGTCAATAGATGTCTCCAGCGCGGGGCGGTTGGCTCCAGGGGATGATCTCACGGTGCACTTATACTGGCGGGCGACGCGGCCCGATTTGCCGGACTACCAGGCGGAGTTGCGTCTTGTTGCTGCCGACCAGCCGGATTTCACCCTGGTCAGCGCGGCGCACCGGCACCCTGGCGGCATCCCTACCAGCCGGTGGTCACTCTGGCCGCTGCTGCGAAGGTATGTGCGCGATTCATACTATCTGCGCATTCCCGACGACGCGCCACCAGGCGAGTACTATCTCGTGGTGCGGCTCGGCCAGTGCAGCGCCACAAGCATTGCCCCTTGCCCGTCGCTGACGCCACTGTTCGTGACCGATGGTCGTGGAACCCGGTTGGGAAACCAGGCCATCATCCCGCAGATGTTGCGCATTGCCGGGGCTGATAGCAGGGAGTGATCCGGATCAGCGTACAACGTGGGCGGCGGCGCGTCCTTTGGGTCCACGAACAACCTGTTAGGGCTGGGCACTTGGGCGCTGGGATTGCCCCC
>DYGW01000257.1 GCA_020724485.1 Thermoflexus sp.
CTCTCCGCAGCGGAGAGGGGGAAAGGCCGAGCGCAGCGAGGCCAGGGGGTGAGGTGAACCAGACGCCATCTTCATGCTTCCTATGCTGCTGTCCGCCCCTGAAGCTGCACCCTGTAGGGGCGTATGGCAAATTGCCCCTACGAGGCTCAGGCGGCGGCGGTTTGCGCGGCTCGCCGGTGCGTGCGGCGGCGGCGCAGGAACTTCTCGAACTCCACCGCCGGGAAGAGCGAGCCAGCCAGCAACCAGGCGACAATCAACTCGGTGGCATCCAACGACGTGGTGTCGAGAATATCCTGGGCGAACGGCGCGTACACGACTAGCATTTGCAGCACAGCGGTGAGTAGCACCGCACCCCACAACAGCTTATTGCGGCTGAGCGGCGCGCGCAGGAATGACGCTTCGCCGCCGTGAATGGCCGATACTTCGAACACCTGCGACAGCGCCAGAATGGTGAAGGCCATCGTGCGCGCGATGAGCAGCGCCTCGTCGGTCGGATGGAACAACTCGCCGCCGTTGCGGTCGAGCGCCCAGACGAAGCCGATCAGCGTGGCGACGCCGATCCACAGGCCGACCCAGATGATGTGCAGCCCGACGCCTTGTGCGAAGATGCTCTCGCGGGGCGGGCGCGGCTTGCGTTTCATCACGTCCGGCTCGCTCGGCTCAAAGCCGAGGGCGATGGCTGGCAGGCCGTCCGTCACCAGGTTGATCCACAGGATTTGGATGGCCAGCAGCGGCACGCGCAAGCCCAGCCCCAGCGCAGCGAGCATGGCCACGATCTCGCCGACGTTGGTGCTCAGCAGGTAGCGGATGAACTTGCGGATGTTGTCGTAGATCGTGCGGCCCTCTTCGACGGCGGCGACGATGGTGGCGAAGTTATCGTCGGTGAGAACCATGTCCGCCGCGCCCTGGCTCACGTCGGTACCGGTGATGCCCATCGCCACGCCGATATTGGCTTGCTTGAGCGCCGGGGCATCGTTCACGCCGTCGCCGGTCATGGCTACGATCTGGCCGTGCGACTGTAGCGCCTCGACCACGCGCAGCTTGTGCTCCGGCGACACGCGGGCATAGACGGGCGTTTCGAGCACCACATCGCGCAGGGCCTTGTCGCTCATGCGATCTAGCTCGACGCCGGTCAGCGCGCCATCCTGCGTCCCGGCGATACCAAGCTGGTGGGCGATGGCAATGGCCGTCAGCTTGTGGTCGCCGGTGATCATAACCGTGCGGATACCAGCGTTGGCGGCCACTTTGACCGCCTCCTTCGCCTCCTGGCGCGGCGGGTCTACAATGCCGATCAGTCCGAGCAGGGTCAGGTCGCGCTCCAGGGTTTCGGGAGTTAGCTCGGCGGGGATGGCCTCCAGCGGGCGGTAGCCGATGCCGATCACGCGCAAGCCCTGGCTGGCCATGCCCTCGATTTTGCGGTTCCACGCCTGGCGGCGCTCCGGCGTGAGCGGGGCGGGGCCGTCGGGCATCACTTCCTGCGACGCCCAGGCAACGAGCTGATCGGGCGCGCCTTTGGTGAAGGATACGTAGGGCGCGTTTTCAAAAAGCGCCGCCGCAAAGCGCCCGTGCGGTTGGTGGATGGTCGTCATCGCCTTGCGCTCGGAGGAGAAGGGTAGCTCGGCTTGGCGGGGCAGCGTGTCTTCGAGGACGGAGCGGCTCCAGCCCGCTTTGCGCGCGGCGACCAGCAGCGCCCCCTCGGTCGTGTCGCCGACGACTTCCCAGTGCCCGTTGCCTTCCGCCTGTTCCAGGAAGGCGTCGGTGCACAGCGCCGATGCCTTGAGAATGCGCGCCAGCACCGTGTCGTCCACGACATTGATCGGACGCTTGTCTTCGTAGAATCCGCCCACCGGCGTGTAGCCGCTGCCGCGCACGGTCACGTCGTCGCGCCCCGGCAGGCCGATCAGTGTCACAGTCATCTCGTTGCGGGTCAGCGTGCCCGTCTTGTCGGAGCAGATGACCGATACCGAGCCGAGTGTCTCGACGGCGGGCAGCTTGCGGATCAGGGCGTGGCGGTGCACCATGCGGCGAGCGCCTAGCGCCAGCGCAATCGTGATCACGGCGGGCAACCCTTCGGGGATGGCGGCCACAGCCAGGCTGATCGCGGTCAGCAGCATCTCCTCGACATCTTCGCCGCGAATCACGCCCGTGATGAAGACGACCACGCAGACGATCAGCGCCGCCGCCGCCAGGATCACCCCCAGGCGCTCCAGCCGTTCCTGGAGCGGCGTGCGCCCCTTTTCCACGCGCTGCAACAGGGCGGCAATGGTGCCAAGCTGCGTCTTGAGGCCGGTCGCCGTCACAGCCATGATCGCGCGCCCATAGGTGACGGCGGTGCCCATGTAGGCCATGTTGGTGCGGTCGACGACGGCGGGCGGAGGATCGCTGTCCTCCAGGGCCTCGGCGCTTTTCTCAACCGCGTGGGACTCGCCGGTCAGCGCCGCCTCGTCAATTTGCAGGTTGACCGCCTCGACCAGCCGCCCATCGGCGGGGATGCGGTCGCCGGCTTCGAGCAGCATCACGTCGCCGGGCACCAACTCGGTCGCGCTGACCTCTGACACATGGCCGTCGCGGCGGACGCGCACCACCGGCGTCTGCATGGCGCCGAGCGCGGCCAGGGCCTGCTCGGCCTGGTATTCCTGGAAAAAGCCGAGCGCCGCGTTGAGCACGACGATGGCCAGGATGACGATCGCATCTTTGGTGTCGCCGATGATCACCGAGATCGCAGCGGCGGCGATCAGCACCAAGACCATCACATCGGTGAACTGGCTGATGAGCAGCCTCCAGATGCTCGTGCCGGTGTCGCTGGGCAGCTCGTTCTTGCCGTGCTCGGCCTGGCGCTGCGCCACGTCCTGCGCGCTCAGCCCGCGCTCGACATCCGTGCCAAGCTGGCCCAGCACCTCCGCGACCGGCAGGGCATACCACTTATCCTTCGGTGCGTCCTCCATCAGAGGTGTTCCTTTCCCCCATAGCACCGCCGGAAGAGGTCCGGCGGTTATTCCTGGCTTTATGATAGACTTGGCAGCGATTGTAGAGCAACTGGGGGGCGCTGTACAGGCGCAGTGCCCCCCAATAATTAGGGGGACATGATGGGCGGGAGCGAATCGAGTTCGCCTTCGGCTCACGCATCCCCACCGTTGAGCGGGCGGCGCGCAAAATGCTATAATGCGCTCGTTGACTACGTGCACTGCGTGTAGCCTGGAAAGGGGGGCACGCTATGCCCAAAGCGGAGGTGATCGCCGACCTGCGCGCGGCGCGCGAGCGGCTGCTGAGCGCCATCGAGGGGCTGGGCGACGATGACATGTTGCGCGTCGGCGCGGTGGGCATCTGGTCGGTCAAGGACGTGTTGGCTCACCTGGTCTCGTGGGAGGCTGAGTTAGTGACGGCGCTCGCCCGTCTGCCGCAGAGCGGAGGGCGTCCCCCGCAAATCGTCGAGATCGAAGACATTGACGAATGGAACGCCGAACAGTATCGCGCCAACGCGCCGCGCTCCCTCGTCGCCGTGCTGGAGGATTTTCACGGCGTGCACAAGCACCTGCTGGAAGCCGTCGCCGCTCTCGACAACCGCACGCTGGACGACAACCGGCGCTTTCCCTGGATGGAAGGCGAGCCACTCAGTTACCTGATCCTCGAAAACGCGGCCTGGCACGAAGAAGAGCACGCCGAAGACATTCGCGCCTGGCGCGAGCAGGAGGGGCTGTGATGATCCGGCACGGTTGGCCCTCGGCGCGCAAAGGGCGCTACCATGCGCGCTGAGCGCCCGGCGCGCGCGCCGCGACCGCTCGGCCTGACGCTGGCGCTGGCGGCGACGGCGGCGCTCTACGGCGTCGTGCCGCTGCTGGAGGCGTATTTCCTCACGCGGCTGGACGCGACCGCTGAGGAAGCCTTCCTGCTCGGCGGGGTGACGATCACCGCCTGGACATGGCTGCAAGGCGCGTTCGGCGCGCTGGTGCTGGTGGTGTGCGCGTTGGCCTGGTGGGGCCGCCCGCCGCAGATTCGCTTCGTGCTGGTCGGGTTGCTGCTGGTGCTGACCGTGATCACGTTCTACCGCGTCGTCGAGGCGGTGCGCGCCCCGGCAGATCCGATCTTCGGCGGGCAGGCGCAGTCGGCGCTGCGCGGTTACCTGCGCTGCCAGCTTCCGGGGCTGATCGTCGTGCCGCTATACGTGCTGTGGTACCTCAACCGCGCCCCAGCCCGCGCCTTCTACCGGCGTAGGCCGCTGGCCCGTTCCCAGGCAGTGTCTGCTGTCTCCGGTGAGGAACAAGCCCCCTGAGCCTGTAAAGAAAGAGGGAGGCGGAGCGTTGCGAAAGGCTTGGGCAAAGCATCACCGCAGAGCGCGGAGAAAAGCAAAGACTCTTCATAGTTCCCCTCAATGTTCTCCTCTGTGTCCTCTGCGTCTAGTATGATAGAAAGGAGAAGGACACGGCAGATCGATTGCGTCTGGGTC
>DYGW01000258.1 GCA_020724485.1 Thermoflexus sp.
GAAGGGCCGGGGATGGGGGGGACAAACACGTTCACGACTTGTTCGTGGACCCGGCTACACTGTCGCTGTTGCTGCCAGAGCGAGTATACTCGGCACAATACAACTTGCGCCGATCACCGCTTTTGCAGGGAGGGGGGAACTCGATGACACTGTTTGATGATGCGGCGCGCACGCTGCTGGACAAGCCTCTCATCGCGCGCCTGTCGGTGATTGACTCCGACGGCTACCCGCATACAGTGCCGGTGTGGTTCATGCGCGACGGCGAGGACATCGTCTTCATCAGCGTGCGCAGCACGCGCAAAGTGGCCTTCGCCGAGGCGAATCCGAAGGGAGCGGTCACCATTGGTGGCGCGCCGGGCGACGGCGGGGGCTACCTGATCAAGGGGGAAATTGCCATCGAGCCAGACCCGGACGATATCTGGGTGTGCCGGATATGCCATCACTACGAGGAGCCGGAACAAGCCGAGCGGGATGTCGCGGACTGGGCCGACCTGGACATCATCGTGTTGCGCCTGAAGCCGCGCAAGGTGATCAAGGTGGCGTGATCGTCGGGCTGCCACCTGAGGTACCTTGTACGTGGCGGCCCGCCTGCGCGCTGCACTCAGGCCAGCAGGCCCGCCAGCGAAGTCTGCACCAGCCGCCCGCCGAGGGCGAGCAGCAACAGCAAGACCAGGCGGCGGAAGATTGCCTCGTTCACAAAGCGATCCATGAGCAGCCCGCTTCCCGTTCCCGCGCCGGTGGCCAGCAGCGCGACCGGCAACACTTCCCACATGTCGCCCGTGAAGTTGCCCGCCAGCGAGTGCGAGATCACCACCGAGATGCTGTGCAGTACCAGCAATACCTGGATGTTCGCCTTGAACGCCCCCGACGACCAGCGGCGGCTGCTGCCGTAGATCACCAGCGCCGGCCCGCCAGTGTTGTACGCGCCAGACAGCACCCCGCCGACGAACCCCAGCCCGTAGGCGGCGCGAGCCGTTCCGCGCCAGGGCGGTGCTGTCCAGCGCAGGGCGTACAACCCGTAGCCGATCAGCACCAGGCCCAGGGCCAGCGTGACGATCTGCTCGTCCACCAGGCGCAGCAGCGCGACGCCGATGGGGATACCCAGCACCGATCCCCAGGCGAGGGGCGCGATCTCGCCCCAGTCCAGTTGCCGCCGGTAGCGCCAGGCGATTAGCGCCGGGCTGAGCAGGCCGAGCAGGGCGATCAGCGGCGCGGCGGTGCGAATGCCCAGCAAGACGGCGAGCAGCGGCATGGCGATCAGCGCCATGCCGAAGCCAACCACGCCCTGGGTGAAGGTGGCGGCGAAGAGGATCAGCCCGACCTGGATCAGCACGGCGCGCAGCCTCTCATGAGGGTTCGACCCAGATCGGCGAACTCCACGCCCAGTGCCCGTTCTGCTGGCGGACGCGCACATAGTACCAGTCGCGCCGGTCGCTTTGGGCGTGGTGGGTGAGACTGAACTGGGCGGTGGTCTCGTGTAGGGGCATTGCGCGGTGGAAGTAGTAGACGGGCGTCAGGAAGCCGCCCAGGTAATGCGCGCGCGGCCCTGCCAGCAGGTCGGCCAGGCGCACGTCTACCGCCCGCCTGTTAATCGTCCCCACGAAGCGCGTGCCCTGGCCCCCGCGCACGTCGAAGCACAGGCCCTGCGTGGCCGGGGTGGTGGTGGTGGCTTGTAGCCGATGTGGTGGGGGATGAGCATCGTCTCGATGCCGCGCGCGCGGTACGCGCGCAGAGCGGCGCGCAGCGCGTCCATGTCGTCAGCGCGGATGATCTCACCGTCGTCGCCCTTGAAATAGACGTTGTGATCCCCGTAGCGGCACGAGTGCCACTCGAAGCCGAGGAAGGTCACGAAAGCGCCGTCCTGGTGATTCCGGCGCACCAGTTCCTTGATGTGCGCCCACTGCTGGGCGGCGCGTGCGAAGCCCTGGCGGTGATAGTCCACTACCGCAGCCAGGCGCGGCTCATCCGCCGGGATGTCGTGCCACCAGCCGTGCGGCGTCAGGCAGACGAAATCGAGTTGCAGGCGCGCGTTGTGGAAAGCGTCTTCAGGGGAACTGTGCCCGTAGCCAACGGCGGAGTGGCTGTGCAGGTCGCCGTAGTAGACGTGCAGCGCATCATAGGGTCCAGGCATGGAAGTCTTTCCCTGTCGTGTAGCGGCCCCTGTCAGGCGAAATCCAGCGGCTGGGCCTGGCCGGTGCGCGCGGCACGGTAGGCGGCCTCGACGATCACCAGCGACTTACGCCCCTCATCCACGCTGATCACCGGCGGCGCGCCCTCGCGCAGACATTTCAGGAAGGTGAGCGGCCCCTGCTGGTGGAAATTGCCCCGCCGGAAGTACGGGACGGTGTCGGCCCCTTGCCACTCCCCGCGCGCCTGCCCGTAATGGTAGACCTTGAGGTAGGGCGGGCGGGCGAAGTCGCGCGAGGCCAGGTCTACCCCGCCGAGCAGGGCGCTGCCCCGGTTGCCGAAAACCTCGATAGACCCTTCGGCGGCGACCAGCACGTTGCTCGTGGCGACCTCCGCGACCGCGCCGGAGGGAAAGGTGAGCACGACCAGCGCCGTATCTTCGAGCGGCAGGCCCAGCGTCCGGTTGGCCGTCACCGCGAAGACCTGCGCCGGGTCGCCGAGCAACCACAGCAGGAAGTCAATGGCGTGAATGCCCTCGTCAATCAGCGCGCCGCCGCCGGAGAGCGCCGGGTTCCCGTACCAGGCGTCGTGGACGCGCTCGCCCAATTCCAGCAGGTGATAGTTGCCGTGCCGCACGCGCACCAGCGAGATCGTCCCCAGCTCGCCGCCCTGCACCCGGCGCACCAACTCCTGGTTGACCGGGTCGTAGCGTTTGGGGAAGTTCTGCATGAAGATCACGCCGGACTCCCACACGGCGCGGCGGATGCGGTCGCACTCGGCGACCGTCGGCGCCATCGGCTTTTCGAGCAGGATGTGCCTGCCAGCGCGCGCCGCCGCCTCGACCAGATCGGCATGGCGGGCTGTCTCGGAGGTGATGCCGACCGCGTCGCAGCGGGCCAGCAGCGCGTCGAGATCGCCCTCGAAGGCCGTGCCATAGCGGGCGGCGGCGCTCTGGCCGCGCGCCGCGTCGTCGTCCCACACGCCGACCAGCTTAGCGTCGGGCGAGCCGTTGATCGCCTCTGCCCAGAAATTGGCGTGGTAGTGGGCGAAGCTCAGCATGGCGAAGCGCACCCGCTCGCTCATGGCGTCTCGACCTCCTCCCAGCCGCCGTGCTCGGCGGCCCGGTAGACGGTCTCGGCGACGAGCAGGCTGACCAGGCCATCGCGCGCCGAGTTGTCCGGCGGGGCAGCGCCGGACAGCATGTCCAGAAAGTGACGGTGCTGGCGCAGGCCGACCTGCTCGGTGCGAATCTCCGGCGCGAACCAACCGGGCTGGCCGAGGTGTGCGGGCGCGTAGTAGGCCAGCCGCCCGCGCTCGGTGCGCAGCCAGGCGGTGCCATCCGTCCCGTAGATTTCCATGCGATAGCGGTCGGTGCCCGCAACTTCGGCGTAGGCGCACTCGTGCACAGCGATCAGGCCCGACGCGAACTCGTAGGTGGCGATGACCAGGTCTTCGGCGTTGGGCCGGACGACGGTGCCATCGGCCAGGATGCGTTCTTTGATCATGAGCGCGGTCGCCGCCCGCACGCGGACGATCTCGCCAAAGAGGTGGCGCAGCAAGTCTATGCCGTGCACGCCCAGTTGCAGCAGCACGCCGCCACCCACGCTCTCCTTACGGTAGAACCACGCGGCCCAGTCAGCGCCGGGCGTGGCGTTACGCTGGCGCACTGAGTGCACGCGCCCCAATACCTGCCGGTCAAGCAGCAGGCGCAGATGCTCGATCTCTTCCAGGTAGCGGTGCATGAAGCTGACAAACAGCGGCACGCCGGTCGCCTGGGCAGTGGCGATGATCGCGCGGCACTCCGCCGAATTGCGCGCCATCGGCTTTTGCAGCAGGGCGGGCTTGCCCGCCTCCAGTGCGGCGGTGGCGTGTTCGCGGTGCAGGTAGTCGGGCGTGGCGATGACCACCGCGTCAATGGCGGGGTCGGCCAGCACCTCGCGGTAATCGGTCGTGGTGCGGGGGATGCCGAACTGCGCCGCCCGGCGGGCTAGCCGTTCTGGGTCTCTGCCGGCGATGACGGTGACACGCGCCCCAGCTTCTTGTAGCCCCGCGATGTGGTAGGCGCTGATGAAACCCGCGCCAATCATGCCGATGTGAAAAGCCTTGCGGTTCATAGCCTGCCGATCCAGGGTGGTGCCC
Source organism: Thermoflexus sp. (assembly GCA_020724485.1). Classification (GTDB taxonomy): domain Bacteria; phylum Chloroflexota; class Anaerolineae; order Aggregatilineales; family Aggregatilineaceae; genus UBA2029. The sequence continues at coordinate 4,267 of DYGW01000258.1, forward strand.
CCCTTCAGGGGCGGACAGCAGCACAGCAAACATGAGGAAGGCGTCTTGTAGACCTCACCCCCAGCCTCGCTGCGCTCGGCCTTTCCCCCTCTCCGCCAGCGGAGGGCCGGACATATTAGACAGTGTTGATATAGCGTAATGACAAGCGATC
>DYGW01000259.1 GCA_020724485.1 Thermoflexus sp.
GGGGGGCAATCCCAGCGCCCAAGTGCCCAGCCCTAACAGGTTGTTCGTGGACCCCCCAGCGGAGAACATGGCTCCTTGGTCACACGCCCGGCGCGCGGCGGCTATTCTTCGTGCTCGGCCAGCCAGCGCTCGGCGGACATGGCCGCCGCCGTGCCCTGCCCGACCGACGTAGCCACCTGGCGGTAGATGCGATCCTGCACCTCCCCGGCGGCGAAAACGCCCTCGACGTTGGTGCGCATCAGCCGGTCGGTGATCACGTAGCCGTACTCGTCGCGCTCAAGCTGCCCCTGGAACAGGTCGCTGTTGGGGTCGTGGCCGATGAAGATGAACACGCCGTCGGTCGGGTACTCGCGCACCTCATCCGTCTTGAGGTTGCGCAGGCGCACCGCCCGGACTTTGTCCTCGCCGATGATCTCCTCAACGACCGTGTCCCAGATGAAGTGAATCTTCTCGTTGGCCTGGGCGCGCTTTTGCAGCGTCGCGCCGGCGCGCAGTTGGTCGCGGCGGTGGATGATGTCCACGCGCCTGGCGAACCTGGTCAGGAACAGCGCCTCTTCGATGGCCGAGTCGCCGCCGCCGACCACGACCACGTTCTGGTCGCGGAAGAAGAAGCCGTCGCAGGTGGCGCAGTAGCTGACCCCGTGGCCGGTGAATTTCTTCTCGCCTGGCACGTTCAGGTGACGCGGCGTGGCGCCCACCGTGACAATCACCGCGTCGGCCAGGTATTCGTCGCCGTCGTCGGTCTTCAGGCGGAAGGGCGAGCCGCCCGTGAAGTCCACTTCCGTCACCGCGCTGTACAGCTTGATGCGCGCCCCGAAGCGCTCGGCCTGCGCCTTCATCTGCTCGACGAGTTCCTGCCCGCTCAACGCCTGCGGGAAGCCAGGGTAATTCTCGATCTCGTAGGTCAGCGAGACCTGCCCGCCCAGCTCGTGCCCGGCGATGACCAGCGGGTGGAGGTTGGCCCGCGCTGTGTAGAGGGCGGCGGTCAGCCCGGCGGGGCCGGAGCCGATGATGATCACCCGCTCGTGCTGCACGTCGCCAGACGGGGCGGCATCTTGCTCGCTGCGGCTGCTGGTGTTCAGGGTGAAGCTCAAGCTGTTGCTGCTCATGGATTCCTCGCTAGGTTACCAGGTGATCAGGCGCGCGGCGCACGCCTGGGGATGGCATGTTCGTCCATAGCCTACCATATTTCAGATGCGCGATGGGCCGTTCCGTTGTAGATTTTACGGGATTCTTATTGTCCGCAGCACCCAATGGGGGCGCTCGCCGAGCGACTCATCCTATCCGCCTATGCGCCTGCTCAACCGCCATGCCCTTGCCCTCCTGGCGATCCTGCTCGTCGCCGCACTGCTGCGCGCCTGGCTGATCGCCGGGGAGCGCGTCTCGTTCGACTCCGACGAAGCGGTCGTCGGCTTGATGGCGCGCCACATCAACCAGGGCCAACCGGTCCCGACTTTCTACTACGGCCAGGCGTATATGGGCAGTCTGGACGCGCTTCTGGTCGCGGGGGGCTTCGCCATCGGCGGGGAGTCGGTGACGACGATGCGCGCGGTGCAGATCGCGCTGGCGTTGCTGGCGCTGCTCGCCGCCTACGCGCTGGCGCGGGCGGTGGCGGGCAGCCGGCGCGTGGCGCTGCTGGCGCTGCTGCTGCTGGCGATGCCCACGCCGCTGGGCGCGCTGTACGGCACGGCCACGCTCGGCGGCTACAACGAGCTGACCTCACTAGGCAGCCTCGTCCTGTTGTGGAGCTGGCAAATCGCCGTAGACGGACGCGACGCGCCCTGGCGCTGGGCGGCGCTCGGCCTGGCGGCGGGGATCGGCTGGTGGCTCAACGCGGCGATCATCATCTCCATCGCCGTCGCCGGGCTGGTGGGGCTGCGCACTCTGCCCCGCCGTCCCTGGCGCGGCTACGCCCTGTGCGCCGCCGCCTTCCTGCTCGGCAGCGCCCCCTGGTGGCTGTACAACCTGGGCCACAGTTGGGCTTCGCTCGACTTTCTGCTGGGCGGCTTCGGTCATGTGCCGGGCGCTGAGCCGGTGTCGCAGGGGGAAGCGTTGGTCGCGCTGATCGGCCTGGGTCTGCCGGCGCTCTACGGGCTGCGCCTGCCGTGGGAGGCCGGTCTCGCGCTGGGGGCGGGCGCGCTTGTGGCGGTGATCTATGTGGCCCTGGTGACTGACTCCCTGGCGGGGGGCTTGGCCCGGCTGCGCCGAGTAGGGACAATAGAGCACGGCCCTGCGCGGCGCTGGGTGTGGACGGTGTTCGGGGTCTTCGCCGTCGTGTTCCTGGTCTCGCCATTCTCCGACGCGACGGGCCGCTATCTGCTGCCGCTGTGGGTTCCGGCGGCGATTGGCGTGGCGCTGGGCGTTGATCGGCTGCGGCGGGCCGGGCGGATGGTCGCAGCGGGCGTATTGGTCGCGCTGCTGGCGGCCCAGGCGGGGACAGTCATTCGCGCCGCGCAGACGGAGACGGGCCTGACGCCGCAGCTTGTCGAGGCGCTGCGCGTCCCGGCGCGTTACGACGGGCCGCTGCTCGACTTCCTGGCCGCCGAGGGCTATGCGCACGGCTACGCGGCCTACTGGACCTCGTTCCGACTCATCTTCCGCTCTGGCGAGACGCTGATCCTCGACACGGCGCTGCCCTACGACGAGCAAGGCTACCGTCCCGTCACCGACCGCTACCCGCCGTACCGCGACCAGGTTGAGAGCGCCGCGCGCGCCATGTGGATCACGCAGAACTTCCCGGCGCTGGACGCGCGCATCGCCGCCGAGCTTGGCGCGGCGGGCGTGAGCTACCGGACGCGCGACTTCGGCCCCTACCGGGTGTATTATGACTTCTCGCGGCGCGTCTCGCCGCGCGACTTCGGGCTGGACGCGGCGGAGCCGTTCGACGACACCGAAGATGATCGCGCGGGCGCTGACCCCTGATCGCTAACGGCTGACGGCTGACCGCCCCACCGCAGTCCACTCGTGGCCCTACTTGGACTGCCAATGGTCTGCCGGTGCTGCTACAATGGGTGTATCGGTACTGGCTGTTCCCGATTCCGCGAACGAGCAGCTACGCTTCCGAGGGTTCTGCCAACTATGCAAACCTTAGTCAATCTGTCCTCTGAGGAACTTATCGCTTTGGAAGAGCGCTACGGCGCGCACAACTACCACCCGCTCGACGTGGTGTTGAGCCGGGGCGAAGGCGTGTGGGTGTGGGACGTGGAGGGCAACCGCTACCTGGACTGCCTGAGCGCCTACAGCGCCGTCAACCAGGGGCACGGCCACCCGCGCATCCGCCAGGCGCTGGTCGAGCAGGCCGCGCGCCTGCCGCTGACCAGCCGCGCCTTCCGCAACGATCAGCTCGGCCTGTTCTACCAGGAGCTGTGCGAGCTGACCGGCTACGAGATGGCCCTGCCGATGAACACCGGCGCCGAGGCCGTCGAGACCACGCTGAAGGCCGCCCGCAAGTGGGGCTACGAGATCAAGGGCGTGCCCGATGGCCAGGCGGAGATCATCGCCTGCGCCGGCAACTTCGCCGGGCGGACGATCACCGTGATCAGCTTCTCGTCCGAGCCGCAGTACCGCGACGGCTTCGGCCCCTACACGCCCGGCTTCAAGCTGGTGCCCTTCGGCGACGCCGACGCGCTCGAAGCGGCGATCACGCCCAACACGGTCGCCTTCGTCGTCGAGCCGATCCAGGGCGAGGGCGGCGTCGTCGTCCCGCCGGACGGCTACCTGCGCCGCGCCCGCGAGCTGTGCACGCGCCACAACGTCCTGCTGATCGCCGACGAGATTCAGACCGGGCTAGGGCGCACGGGCAAACTGTTCGCCTGCGATCATGAAGGTGTGCGCCCGGACGTGATGACCATTGGCAAGGCGCTGTCGGGCGGCTTCTACCCGGTCTCGGCGGCGCTGTCCAATCGCGAGGTGCTGGGCGTCTTCCGCCCCGGCGACCATGGCAGCACGTTCGGCGGCAATCCGCTGGCGGCAGCAGTCGGGCGGGCGGCGCTGCAAGTGCTCGTCGAGGAGAACATGATCGAGAACGCCGCCGTGATGGGCGAGTACTTCCAGGAGCGGCTGGCCGAGATCAACAGCCCGCACGTCCAAGAGGTGCGCGGCAGGGGGCTGATGATCGGCGTGGAACTCAAGCCGGAAGCGGGCGGCGCGCGGCGCTTCTGCGAGGCGCTGCAGGAGCGCGGCATCCTGGCCAAAGAGACACACCGCCACATCATCCGCTTCGCGCCGCCGCTGGTCATCACCCGCGCCGACATTGACTGGGCCATCGAGCGCATCGCCCCCGTCCTGCACATGCCGTGAGCGCATCTCGATAAGGCGCAAACAAGCGGGCGATTAGCTGTACTACTAGGCTTCTTGGCGAACACTTTCCAGGTAGGCATTGACGGTCTCGA
>DYGW01000260.1 GCA_020724485.1 Thermoflexus sp.
AGCAATCAAGGTAAAGGAACGCGAATATGGCCGCGTTGATTCGCGAATTGCTGATCCACGAACTTCTGCAATTGCCCTCGCACCAACTATGGACGGACTACGACAGCGAGGCCGATGTGCTGTACATCAGCTTCCGCAAGCCGCAGCGGGCGGACGATACCGTGATGGGCGACGGCAACCTCTACTATTATGCGGCTGGTGTGCTCGTTGGCGTGACTGTCCTCAACGCCTCGCGCCAGGGAATGCTGGCGGGTACGCCCGCCCCTGACGAGTGAGTACCTGCTAGTAAGCCTTCAGTGGTCAGCCCTCAGTCAAAGCCAGCGCCCGAACTTTCTCGCTGATTGCTGATCACTGACCACTGATCACTCCTGATCGCTACTCCACCGTCACGCTCTTGGCCAGGTTGCGCGGCTGGTCTACGTCGCAGCCACGCCATACGGCAATGTGATACGCCAGCAGTTGCAGCGGGATGACCGCCACAATCGGGCTGAGCAGTGGCGGCAGCGGCGGCAGCGAGATGACGAAGTCGGCTTTCTGGCGGATAAGCGAGTCGCCGTCGGTCGCCAGGGCAATGACGATCCCCCCGCGCGACTTGGCCTGCTCCACCTGGCTGAGCATCTTGTCGTAGACGGCGTCCTGCAGGCAGATGGCCAGCACGGGCATGTGCTCGTCAATCAGGGCGATGGGGCCGTGCTTCATCTCGCCGGCGGGGTAGCCCTCGGCGTGAATGTAGCTGATCTCCTTGAGCTTGAGCGCGCCTTCCAGCGCAATCGGGTAGTTGATCCCCCGCCCCAGGTAGAGAAAATCGGTGTAGTGATAGAGTTCGGCGGCCAATGCCTCGATCAGCGGCTCGCGCTCCAACACCTGCCCGACCAGGTCTGGCAGGCGAGCCAGGTCTTCGACGTGAGCGCACGCCTGGTCTTCCGTAAGCTGACCGCGTTCCTGGGCTAGGTAGAGCGCCAGCAGGTATTGGTCGGCGATGCTGGTCGTGAACGCTTTCGTGCTGGCGACGCCGATCTCCGGCCCGGCCTGCATAGCGATGTGCCCGTCGGCGAGGCGCATGGCCTGGCTGCCCAGCGCATTGACGATACTCCACAGCAACGCTCCTTTGGTGCGCGCTTCTTCCATCGCTGCCAGCGTGTCCACCGTCTCGCCGGACTGGGTGATGGCCAGCACCGCGCAGGTGTCGTCGAGGATCGGGTCGCGGTAGCGGTACTCGCTGCCGTAGTCCACCTCAACGGGGATGCGCGTCAGCGCCTCCAGCATGAACTTGCCGACTAGCCCGCTGTAGGCGCTGGTGCCACAGGCGACGGTGACGATGCGCGTCAGGCGGCGTGCCTGTTCGGGCGTCAGGTTGAGTTCCGGCAGGCAGACGCGCCCTTCCTGGAAGTCCACCCGCCCGCGCAGCGTGTCGGTGAGGGCGCGGGCCTGCTCGTGAATCTCCTTCTGCATGAAGTGCTTGTACTCGCCGCGCGCCGCGCTGACCGGGTCCCAGGCGATGGCATGTAGCTCGGCGTCCACCGGGTCGCCGTCAAGCGTCTGGACGTGGTAGGCGTCGCGGGTGATGGTCGCCATCTGCCGGCTTTCGAGGAAGATCATCCGCCGCGTGTGCTCCAGAATGGCGGGAATGTCGGAAGCGACGAACATCTCGCCCTGGCCGATGCCTACAGCGACGCCGCCCGCGTTGCCGATGCGCACGGCCACCAGACGGTCTGGTTCGCTGGCGGTCAGGGCGACGATGGCGTGCGCGCCGCGCAGCCGGCTCACGGCCCGGCGCGTCGCTTCAGTGAGGTCATGCCCCGCGTCCTGTTCGCGTTGGATCAGGTGCACGATCGTCTCGGTGTCGGTGTCGGAGGCGAAAGCGACGCCCGCCGCCTCTAGCTCGGCGCGCAGCTCGCGGAAGTTCTCGACGATGCCGTTGTGGACGACGACGGTCGTCCCGCTCTGGCTGAGGTGTGGGTGAGCGTTGCGCGGGCTAGGCTCGCCGTGCGTGGCCCAGCGCGTATGTCCGATGCCGATGCGCCCGTTGAGCGGCGCTTCGTCCACGCGGCGCAATAGGTTGCCCAGCTTGCCCACGTCGCGGCGGATGGCGATGGCGCCGTTCTGCAGCACGGCGACTCCGGCGGAGTCGTAGCCGCGATATTCGAGGCGCTGTAAGCCGTTGAGGATGATCGGCGTGGCGTCACGGGGACCGATGTAACCGACGATTCCACACATGTTGGGTTCCCTCCCAGGATAGGCGGCACGGCGGCGGCGGGCGCCCTGACCCTGTGGGGGACAACGGGCGTGCGCCGGGCGTGCGCGAAAGTATGCGCTTGACGAGCTAGGGTTGGGATACCACGACCGCGCGGATTGGGCCGCCGTTGCCGGCGGTGTTTGGGGCGCGGCTTGGGTTGGGAGGGAAGGAGAAGGGGTGTGGCACAACCCCTGGCGGCATCCGCAGATCGTTCGATTTTCCCCCGGTTCGCCGGGGTTAGGCGTGTCTTGCGACGCGCAACCGCCACCTCGTATCCCTGCGCAGCGCTGGCAGCGGGCGCAGGGCCTTGCGCTAACGTTCCCTCATTCGTGCGGTGGAGCACCTCCTGGCATCGTTGGATAGTAGATTCAGTATACTCGCTGGATGGCAATCCTGCTATTAAATTGTTGCAAAAAAGAGTGGGTAAAGGCCGTCCAGCGGCAAAGGCGCGACACTTGCCGAAAGAGACTTCCGAAGTCTCCGCAGACTTCGGAAGTCTGTCTCCTGACCGGGTAAGGGCGTATGCGATACGCCCCTACAGGACAATCTGGCCAACCGCCCCCCAAAAAACGCCCGACCGGGGCTGCACCTTTCCCGGTCGGGCAGACACCATGAGGGGGGATCACGGCGTGAAGCGGTCTTAGCGTGACAACACTACTCCAGGTATTCGGCCAGCCCGTACTCGGTCTGCATCTGGCGCAGCTTGCTCAGCGCCGCGTGCTGAAGCTGGCGAATGCGCTCGCGGCTGTAGCCCATGAGCTGCCCGATCTGCGACATGCTGTGTGTGTCGCCGTTCTCCAGCCCGAAGCGCAGGCGGATGATGCGCGCTTCACGCGAGGGCAACGCGCCGAGCAGGAAGCTGATCGACTCGACGAGTAGCTCGCGGGCAGTCGCCTCTTCGGGTAGCTCGCTCTCCTGGTCGGCGACCAGGTCGGCGCGTGGGCGGTTCTCCTCATCGCCAACCAACTCGTCAAGCTGCACCGGCTCGCGCGCGGCCAGCAAGGTCGTCTCCACCTGGTCGGGCGTCAGATTGGCCTCGTCGGCCAGTTCCTCGGTCGTCGGCTCGCGGCCCAATTCCTGGGCCAGTCGCTCGCTCGTGCGGCGCAGGCGGCCCCAACGCTGCCCCTGGTTGATCGGCAGGCGGATGGTGCGGCCCCGGTCGCCGGCGGCGCGGGCAATCGCCTGGCGAATCCACCAGGTGGCATAGGTGCTCAGGCGCACGCCGCGCCCTGGGTCAAAGCGGTCAACCGCTTTCATCAGCCCCAGGTTGCCCTCCTGGATCAGGTCGGGCAGCGGCAGGCCGCGCCCCTGGTACTTCTTGGCGATGGAGATGACCAGGCGCGTGTTGGCCATGATCAGCTCCTGGCGGGCGGCTTCGCCCAGCTCGATCACGTCGCAGTATTCGTCGTCCATCGAGTCGCAGTCCACCTTGCCGACGGCGAGCTGCTCCTGCGCCCGGTTGCCAGCCTGAACGAGGCGGGCGAGCGCCTGCTCGCGGCCCACGTCAATCGGCTCGGAGATGGGACGGATGTCGCGAAAGTAGAACTGCAGGAGGTCAGCGTCCGTCTGGGGCATGGGGGTGCTGTCATCGGACGGCGCTTGCTCCTCCCCTGCCTCGACCTCGCTGCCGAACGCGAACTCGACATCGCTCTCGAAAGAGTCGCACTCGGAACGCCAGTCCAGGCGGGTGTCCGTCGAAAACTGGGAGGCCGATCTGCTTATCGCAACCACGGGTACCTGCCTTTTGGGTTAGGACGGGCCTATCGCCCGCCGCTCATAGGGCGAATGGGATGCGGTATCGGAGTGTCTTAAGTCACCCTCATGATACGATTTTTTCAGATAAAAATCAATTAATTTCGATTAGAATTGGATAAATGTCTGGGGGCGGGATGGGAGTGCCTTGTTGGCCGGGCAGCAGCAGGAGAGAACGAGCGCCACGCACACTTGTTAGATGCAGCCCCCAGGGGTAAGGATGCGTCTGCGAGGGGTCCACGAACAAGCTGTTAGGGCTGGGCACTTGGGCGCTGGGATTGCCCCCCATCCCCCAACCCCTTCCCCCACGCTGCGCGGAGGGAAGGGGAGCAGGCCCGCCGCTTGTCTCCCTTCCCCCCTCGTGGGGGAAGGGCCGGGGATGGGGGG
>DYGW01000015.1 GCA_020724485.1 Thermoflexus sp.
AACCTGCGCGATCCCGTGCTCTATCGCATCCTGCACGCCGAGCACCCGCGCACCGGCGACGCCTGGTGCATCTACCCGATGTACGACTGGGCGCACGGGCAATCGGACTCGATTGAGGGCATCACCCACTCGATCTGCACGCTGGAGTTCGAGGATCACCGCCCGCTCTATGACTGGTTCCTCGACGCGCTGGGCATCTACCACCCGCAGCAGATCGAGTTCGCCCGCCTGAACGTGACCTATACGGTGATGAGCAAGCGCCGGCTGCTGCGCCTGGTCAATGAGGGGCGCGTGCGCGGCTGGGACGACCCGCGTATGCCGACGCTGTCTGGCTTGCGGCGGCGCGGCTACACGCCAGAGGCCATCCGCGACTTCGCCGAGCGCATCGGCGTCTCCAAAGCCAACAGCGTGGTGGACATCCAGCTTCTTGAACACTGCCTGCGCCAGGACTTGAACAGGCGCGCCGAGCGCCGTATGGCCGTGCTCAACCCGCTGCGCGTGGTCATCGAGAACTATCCGGACGATCTCGTCGAGCAGATGGAGGCGGTCAACAACCCCGAAGACGCGAGCGCCGGGACGCGCCCGGTGCCCTTCTCCAAAGTGCTCTACATTGAGCGCGACGACTTCATGGAAGACCCGCCCAAGAAGTTCTACCGGCTGGCTCCGGGGCGCGAAGTGCGCCTGCGCTACGCCTATTTCGTCACCTGCACGGATGTGATCAAGGACGAGCGCGGTGAGATCGTCGAGCTGCGCTGCACCTACGACCCGGCCACGCGCGGCGGCGATGCCCCCGACGGGCGCAAGGTCAAGGCGACGCTGCACTGGGTGTCGGCGGCGCACGCGCTGGACGCCGAAGTGCGCCTCTATGATCACCTGTTCACCGTGCCCGACCCGTCTGAGGTGCCGCCGGGCAAGGACTTCACCGACCTGCTCAACCCGGACTCGCTGCAGGTGCTCGCGGGCTGCAAGCTGGAGCCGTCGCTGGGCAACGCCCGCCCCGGCGACCTGTTCCAGTTCGAGCGGCAGGGCTACTTCTGCGCCGACCCGGACGGCGCGCCAGGGGGGCCGGTGTTCAACCGCACGGTGACGCTCAAGGACACCTGGGCCAAGATTCAGCAGAAGGAGCAGGGTGGGGGGTAGAGGCGGCGAACTCAAGACTTCCGAAGTCTACGAGACTTCGGAAGTCTGTTCTTGCATACGGCGGGTGAGAGCATGGTAGACGGGGGGAGAACCATTCTGGCAGCGCCGTTCCTCAAATGGGCGGGTGGCAAGGGCCAACTGCTCGCCCAGTACGAGCCGTTTTTCCCTCGGGAGCCGGTGTGCGGCTACTTCGAGCCGTTCGTCGGCAGCGGCGCGGTGTTCTTCCACCTGCAAGGTAGGGGCCTGTTCGAGCGCGCTTATCTGTCCGAAGTCAACGCGGAGTTGATCACCTGCTACCTGGCCGTGCGCGACGCGGTAGACGACCTGATCGCCGCGCTCCAGGGCCACGAGTGCGATCACGCCGAGCACGGGGCGGCGCATTACTACGCCGTCCGCGCCTGGGACCGCGCGCCCGGCTGGGCCAGCACGCCGCTCGTGCGCCGCGCCGCGCGGATGATCTACCTCAACAAGACCTGCTACAATGGGCTGTGGCGGGTCAACAGCCGGGGGCACTGCAACGTCCCGATGGGCCGCTACCGTCGCCCGGACATCCTCAACGAGGGGCGGCTGCGGGCGGCGGCGCGGGCGCTGCAAGGCGCAGAGATCACCGTCGCGGGGTTCGAGCGGGTGCTTGAACGCGCCGGGCGTGGCGACTTCGTCTACTGCGATCCGCCCTACGTCCCGCTCAGCGCCACCGCCAACTTCACCAGCTATTCCGCCGCGTCATTTGGCGAGGACGAGCAGCGCCGCCTGGCCGAGGTCTTCGCCGCCCTGGATCGGCAGGGCTGCCGCGTTATGCTCAGCAACTCCGACACGCCGCTCGTGCGCGCGTTGTACCGCGCTTTCCGCATCGAGACAGTCAGCGCGCGGCGCAACATCAACTCGGCCAGGCACAAGCGCGGGGCCGTCAGCGAGGTGGTCGTGCTGAACTACTGATGGCGGAACCAACACTATGTCGCGCAATCGCTGCGGGTGGTGAGTTCTGAGTGAGGAGTCTTGGGTCTAGAGCAAGGGACAATCTCATGACTCAAAACTCCAGACTCACAACCATCATGCGGAATTGAAAGGCTTCCTTCATGAGGGGAACTAGACGAACTCTCGCGCGTGGCGGCGCATGATCACGCTCTCCACCAGGCCGATGCCGATCATCATCGTGATCAGCGACGACCCGCCCGAACTGACGAAGGGCAACGTCAGGCCGGTGACGGGCAGGATGTTGAGATTCATCCCGATCGACACCATCGTCTGGAAGAAGATCATCCCGCCGACGCCGTAGCAGATCAAGCTGCCCAGCGCGTCGGCAGCCCTGGCCGCCCCGCGCAGACAGCGCCAGACGACGACGCCCATCAGCGCGATGACCGTTGTTGCGCCGATGAAGCCCGTCTCCTCGGCGATGACGCTGTAGATGAAGTCCGTATGGCGCACGCGCAAGAAGCGCCCGCGCGTCTGTGAGCCGTTGGCATAGCCCTTGCCCACCACGCCGCCGGAGCCGATGCTGATCAGCGCCTGGTCAATGTTGTACTGGGCGTCCTTGTCGGAGCCGGGGAAGGCGAAGGAGATAATGCGCTGGCGCTGGTAGCCTTCCATGCCCTGCCAGAGGATAGGCAGCATCAGCAGGCCGGCTACCACGAACATGCCCAGATGACGCAGCCGCAGCCCCGCCGCCCAGACCATCACGAACCACACGAAGGCGATCACCGTGGTGGTGCCCAGGTCGGGCTGGACGAAGATTATCAGCGTCGGCACGGCGACATAGCCCAGCGAGACGAGCACCGTGCGCAGACGGCCCATGTCCTCGTAGCGGTCGGCGAGGTGCTGGCCGAGTGTCACCACCAGCAGAATCTTGGCCAGTTCCGACGGTTGCACCTGCAGGCCGACGTTCAGCCAGCTTTGCGCGCCCGCCGCGCCCACCGCGCCCAGGCCGGCCACCAGCCCCAGGATGAACAGGATGAACCCGTACAGAAAGCCGTGAATGCTGCCCAGCAAGCGGTAATCAATGGCCGCGACGACGAGCAAGACCGCCACGCCGACAATCGAGTACTGAATCTGGCTGGGCACGCGGTTGATCAGGTCGGGGTCAACCGCGTCGAGCGTGGCGCTGCGGATGAACAGAATGCCGATGATCATCAGCAGCACAATCACGCCGAGCAAGATGAAGTCAAAATCGCGCCAGAGGCTTGGCTTCGCCTGCATACACCACTCACCCGCTCATCCGATACAACCCGTCACACTCGTCGCGCCGATTATAGCGGCCTCTGCCGGGCGGTCAACTGCGGGATCAAAACGCAGGGAATGCCCCAGCATCCCCTGCGCGCGCCTGTCCAACAATGCCCGCTGCCCGAACGGACACCTCATTCTCTCTCTGGCTCGGCCTCGTTGTCCTCTGGCTGAGCCTCGACCGCCGCTTCGTCCTCTGGCTCGGCTGCCGTTTCGGGCGGCTCGCTGTCCTCCTTCGCCTCGCTGTCGTCGGAGGGTTCGGGCGAAGCGGCCAGCGCCTCGTAAGCGCGCTCGCGCTGCAGAGGGATGTCGGCGACCAGATAGTTCTTGCGGTCCCGCTGCTCGAACTTGATCTGCACTTCCATCTCGTCAATGCGGATGTAGTGTTTGATCACGTCAATGATCGCGGTCTGCATCTCGTGGAGCTTCTCCGGCGCGAGATCGCTGCGGTCGGAGACGAGCACGAGCTTCAGCCGCTCTTTGGCGATTTCGGCGCTTGTTGGCTCGCGGCGTCCCTTAAAGCGTTCAAATAGCGAGGTCATCGGCACCCCCCAACGCCTGTATCATGCTCTAGATCGGCGGAATAGCCTGGCCAGCCGGCGGAACAACCCACCCTTCTTACGCTCCAATTCCCCGATCGGGACCTTCGCACCAGTGATACGCCGCGCGATGTCGCGGATCGCCTCGGACGCCGGGCTTTTCTGATTGTCGAGCGTCAGCGGGCTGCCCCTGTTCGAGGAGACGATGATCTGCTCGTCGTCGGGGATCACGCCCAGCAGCGGCGTGGAGAGAATGTCCAGCACGTCGTTGACCGACAGCATGTCGCCTCGGCGGATCATGTCGGGCTTGGCGCGGTTGATCACCAGGCTGGTCGGAATCTTGCGCCCCTCAGCCTCCACCAGCCCGATGATGCGGTCGGCATCGCGGACGGCGGGTGCTTCGGGGTTGGTGATGATGATGACCTCGTCCGCCGGAGCCAGCGCATTGCGAAAGCCCCACTCGATCCCCGCTGGGCTGTCAATCAGGATATAGTCATAGTCGCCGCGCAGTTGGTTGGCCAGCGCGATCATATCCTGTGGGCTGACGGCGGTTTTGTCGCGCGTCTGTGCCGCTGGCAGCAGGTAGAGATCGGGCACCCGCTTGTCCTTGATCATCGCCTGGCGCAGCTTGCAACGCCCCTCGACCACATCCACCAGATCGTAGACGATGCGGTTCTCCAGCCCCATGACGACATCCAGGTTGCGCAGCCCGATGTCGGCGTCAATGCAGACGACTTTCTTGCCCAGGTTGGCCAGCGCCACAGCCAGATTCGCCGTCGCAGTCGTCTTGCCAACCCCCCCCTTGCCGGAGGTAATGGTGATGACTCGTGCCCCCATCCAATCGCCTCTCGTTCTCAAGAACATCCCCGCAGCCAGACTCGCCCGCCGTCCGGCTCGCGCGCTTTAACCCGGCCTGCTCCCCTGCCTGCCGCGTCCCTGGCGGCTCGCCGGGACGCCCTCACTCCCAGGCGACCGCTTCAATGCGCCCGTTGCGCACCAGGGCCTTTTCGGGGCGCGGCTTGCGCTGCTTGTCGTCGGGCGAGATGGTAATATACCCGGCGATGCGAAGCTGCGTCGGGGCCAGGTGCAGCGCGCACACTACCGCCGACTCGTCGCCCCCCGCACCGGCATGGACAATGCCGCGCAGCCGCCCCCACACAATAATGTCGCCCTCAGCGACGATCACCGCGCCCGCGTTCACGTCGCCCACCACCACCACGTGCCCGTCGCTGTGAATGGTGCGCCCGTTGCGCAGGGTACGCTTGACCATCACGCCGGGCGATCCGTACTCTTCGGGATCAATCGGCGGCGGGCGTAGCTCCAGCGCCTCGCTCTGCTCCTCAACCAGCTCGGTTACGTGCAGCGTTGTGCGCAGTTCCAGCTTGCGCGCGGCATCGAGTGTGGCGTCGCTATCGCTCAGCACCGCCTTGAGGATCACGCCGCGCTCCTCAAGCTGCTTGCGCACGTTGGCCAACTCATGACGGCGCAACTCGCGTGGCCCCAGCGAGAGCGTCACCTGCGCGCCGCGAAAGAAGCTGCCTTGCCCGTCAATCAGCGTGATGAGCCGACCGGTCAGGTCAGACCAGCGTCCATCGGGCTTGACGGTGACCAGCAACCCCTCTTTAATGCCCTTCAGCGTGATCGAATCATCCATAGGCGTGCGACAATTGGCGCTGTTCCTGTGTGCTGCCCACCCCGACAGGTGTGACGCTAGACTCCACTACTACTATACTCGATTTCTACAGTCCTGCTATCACGGATGCGCATTTCCGCATCGGGCGCTCGCAAAGCCTGTCAGGTAGGGGCGCTGCTTTACTCTGCCCGACTCAGCATCAGACTTCCGAAGTTTTCAATACTTCGGAAGTCTGGCTGCGGGATGCACGCAGCGAGGCAGGGTGAGGTCAGTAGCCCTGCGTCCAGCGAGTCACTGAGGGCCTTTGCACACACCCAGGGCCACAGTCCTATTTCCGATCCCCTTGCCGCGCGGTACACTAGCTGCACACGATGGGGCGAACCCAGGAGGTGTGCCCATGAACCCACGTTCGCGCTGGCTGTGCGTGCTGTGGGCGGTGGGGAGTGTCCTGGCGCTGGCGCTGCCGCTGGTGAGCATAGCGCGCGGCCAGCAAAGCGACGTGGCCCTGGCCTACGTCTGGCAGGACACGGTCACGCTGGCCGACTCCGCCGGGCAGCCGTTGGAGCAGACCGGCCCCACTTTCACCTACGGGCGGGGCGCGCGCCTGTTCTGGACTGCCGACGGGCGTATGCTCTACATCGCCCGCGACGACGGCCTGTACGCGACCGGCGCGACGGGCGGCGCGGCAGTGCGGGTGCCTGGTTTCTACGGGCGCACACTGACACTCTCGCAGGACGGGCAGACGCTCTACTACCTGGAGACTGTCTCGCCGCAGCAGGCTGGTGACCAGTTCCCTGATCGCGTCTCCTTCCCCTTCCGCGACCTGGATTTCAGCGCCGCCGACGGCGGCACCGGGCGGCTGACCGGCTACTTCGGGCGCTTCCAGGCGGGGTCATCGCAGGTGGCGGTCACGTTCGCGGCGGCGCTCTACGTGCGCGACGGCGGCTTGCTCGGCCCTGGCCGTCCGAACCTGTGGCCCACCTTCGGCGCGAACGTGTTCGGTACGTGTTGCTTCCCCGACCCAGGGCTGGCGCTTTACAGCGTTGGCACGGGCGATTTCGCCGTCTACGATGCCGAGTTCATGCCCGGCGCGGCGGAGACTAACCCGGCGCGCACGCACCTGGCCGGGCCGACCGTCAACAGCGTGCTGCGCGTGATTGACCTGATCACCGGCGGCGTGCGCGATTACGAGATCGCCATCGCCGGGGGGATCGGTGTCATCGAGCGCGTCGCCTGGTCGCCGGACAACGCCTTCCTCTATTTCATCGCCCGCCAGCCTCCCACGACGCCGCTGGCGTTGGACAAAGAGCCGACTTTCTCCGTTGACCTGCGCAGCGCCGACATCATCCTCTACCGTCTGAACCTGGTCACGGGGGTCATCCGCGAGCTGGCTCGCCGCCCCGATGTGTATGGCGTCAGCGCGCTGGCAGCGACCGAACGCTACGTCTTCGCCGTCGTGGTAGACCCGAACACACTGCTGGTCAATGACCTGAACGCGCGCCGCGTCTGGCCGGGCGCGCAGCCAACCGACCCGGAGATGCAGGTCTACATGCCAGCCACGCACCTCTGGCGGGTCGCGGCAGAGGGCGGCGCGGCGGAGGACATTGCCGAGAACGTGTGGGGTCTGGCCGCGCGGCCCATCCGCTGAGTCGCGTTTAGGGATGGACAGGCATTAAGATTGGTCTGTGATCTGGAGTGGCTCCTTACCTTACCTCACCCCCGCTCGGCCCGCTGACCAGGGCCTCGCCGCCTGGAGAGGGGGCAAGCCGGGCGCAACGTGGCAGGGGGTGAGGTCAGCGGGCTCTCTTCTTCATGCTTCCCACCTTGCCGTCCGCCTCTGAAGCCGGGTCATGGAGGGGAGACCTGCAAGACGCTTCACTTGGCAGAAAGGTACCGCTGTGCAGTTATTCCGCAAGGCACTGCTCCCCACTGATGCGCCGCGCGTGCTGCTGATCACCGGCGGGTCGTCGGGCATTGGCCGGGCGGCGGCCCTGCTGTTTGCGGCCCTGGGCGACCAGGTGACCGTGACTGGACGCCGCGCCGACCGCCTGGACGCGCTGCGCCGCGAGGTCGAGACACGCGAGCTACCGGGCATGATCCTGCCCGTCATCGCCGACGTGACCGACTCCGACGCCATGCAGCGCACTGTCGCCCTGACGCTGGCCGAGTTCAACCGGCTCGATGTGCTGGTCGCCAATGCCGGAATCGGGCATCGCGGCGCGCTGGTCGAGGCGGAGTGGGCGGACATCGAGACAGTGTTGCGCACCAACATTGACGGCGTGATTCACAGCGTGCGGGCGGCGGTACCGGCCATGCGCGCCAGTGGCGGCGGGCACATCGTGATTATTTCGTCGGTGCTGGGGCCGTTGCCGGGGCCTTACGTTAGCGTCTACTGCGCCAGCAAAGCTGCTGTAGACGCGCTGGGGCGCGCGCTGCGCGCTGAGCTGCGCGCCGACCACATCCATGTGACCGTGCTCTGGGTGGGACACACGGACACTGAATTCGCCGAGCGGCGGCTTGGCCAGCCGGGGCGCGTCGCCTCAAGGTGGCCGGCCATGACGCCAGAGCAGGTCGCCGGGGGCATCGCCCGCGCGCTGGAGCGCAAGCCGCGCACCATGACCCTGCGCTGGCGCGATAGCGCCCTGCTGTGGGCGGGCCGCCACTTCCCAGGGCTGGCTGAGCGCCTCCTGGCGCACATCTACGGTTGACGCGTGCGGACACTGCTACAATCAGTGGAGACCAGGAGGACTGCGCATGAACGCCTACAGCCTGCCCGCCACGACCCACATGGCCTACGCCCATTTGCGCGTTGCCGACCGCGAGCGCGCGTTGGCGTTTTACCGCGACCTGCTCAGCCTGCACCGGATTGACGCGGACGGTCCGGGCGCGGCGCTCTCGGCGACTGGCGCGCAGCCTCCGCTGATCGTGCTGGAGGCGCATTCCGGTGCGCGGCCCAAACCGCCGCGCACGACCGGACTATATCACGTGGCAATCCGCCTGCCGGATCGCACGGCGCTGGCACGCACCCTGCGGCGGCTGGTTGAGCGGGGGTGGCCGCTGCAAGGGGCAGCGGATCACGGCGTCAGCGAGGCGCTCTATCTGAGCGATCCCGACGGTAACGGGCTGGAATTGTATACCGACCGCCCGCGCGACGAGTGGCCCTGGCAGGATGGACAGGTCGCGATGGTCAGCGAGC
The DNA here is from genome assembly GCA_020724485.1 of Thermoflexus sp. Taxonomy (GTDB): domain Bacteria; phylum Chloroflexota; class Anaerolineae; order Aggregatilineales; family Aggregatilineaceae; genus UBA2029. The sequence continues at coordinate 8,726 of DYGW01000015.1, forward strand.
CGCTCGACGTGCGCGCTCTGCTCAGCCTGGCCCGCGAGCCGGCGGAGACGATTGATCCGCGCGCGGACATCGGCCACATGCACCTGCAGGTATCCGATCTGGCGCGCGCGGAGGCGTTTTACTGCGGGCTGCTGGGGTTCGAGGTCATGCAGCGCACCTATCCGGGCGCGCTGTTTGTGGCGGCGGGCGGCTATCACCACCACCTGGGGCTGAACATCTGGGCCGGGCGCAGTACGCCCCCACCGCCGCCGGATGCTGCCGGGCTGGTGGCCTTCGGCGTGCGCCTGCCGGATGTGGCGGCGTGGCAGGCTTTGGTGGGGCGGCTGGAAGGCGCGGGAGCGGCGCTCGATGTTCAGGACGACGCTGACGGCACGCGCCGCGCCCTGGTGCGCGACCCGGACGGTACCGGCGTGGCGCTGCTCGCGCGCTAGTGCTGCGCTCTCCCTCTCATTCCACGATGACGTTGTCCGCGCCGAGCATGTTGGTGGCGAAGGTCAAGATGTCGTCGTTGATGCGGATCGGGTTGTTCGGGAACTCTAGGCAGGCCCGCCGTCCCTCACCCTCTAGAATGAAGCGAAAACGATCCCGGCCCGGATACTGCGTCAGGAAGCCGTGCAGTCGCCGCAGCTTGCGCCGGTCGGCGGTGGAATCGCCGGAGCGGGCGATGGTCAGGGTCAGCATCCGGCTAGGAGCGAGCGCGACTTCGCGCGGCGGCTCGGCGGGCAGGTGCCGCCGCGTGGGGACGGGCGGCAGGGCGTCGGCGTCGGCGGGCGCGACCGGCGGCTGTACGGGCGCGGGCGGGCGCACGCGGCCCAGCTCGTCGAAGGCGGATTCGCGCTGAGATGTCTTCTCCTCGTCCGGCGGGCGGACTTCCGTCACATGGCCGGTTGCCTTGTGGGAGTCGTAGTACGGCTCCGGCGACCAGCCGCTGGCCCATTCCGCCTCTAACCAGCCAGGCACCTCGCGGTCGGTGATCATCCCAGGATCGGGCCGGGGCTGCGGCGCGCTGTGCGCGGGTGAGGGGGGCACGATCGGCGGCGTGTCGGGCGCGCTGGCCCCCGCCGACGCCGGGATGACCGGCTCGGTGACTGGTGTGGGCTGCTCGTCTTCGTGCGCGGCGACCATCTCGCCGGTCTCCTCGTCAAAGGGGCCGTTGTCTTCGCCGTCGGCCTCCTCGTCGAGGGCAGCCGGGCCTTCGTCGGCGATCCACGACAGGCGCAGGTCGTCGAGGCTGGGCGGGTGCTCGACGGCGGATATCACGTCGAAGTTCTGCGTGACAGCATCCACGATGACCTGCATATCGCCGCGCGAAGTGTCCGCTTTGCCTTTGACGACCAACACGGCATCCTCGTCTACGAGGTCCTGATACTGCGCCCAGGTGCGCGGGAACATGACGGCGCTGATTGTGCCGGTGATGTCCTCGATGGTCAGCACGGCCATCGGGTCGCCGCGCTTGGTGAAGAAGGTGCGCAGGGTGCTGACCAGCCCGGCGATGGTCACCGGCAGGCCGTTGGCCGCTTCGCCCGCGTCGGTTAGCTCGGCGCTAGTGTGGGTGGTGACCTGCTGAAGCTGGGCCATCACCGATTTGAGCGGGTGATCGGTCACGTAGAGGCCGACCAGCTCGCGCTCCCAGTTGAGCATCTCGCGCTTGGAGATCGGCTCGACGTCGTGCAGGCTGGCCAGGATGCTCTCCTGCGCGCCAAAGTTGACGCCCGTCTCCGCCCCGAAGAGACTCATCTGCCCCGCGTCTTTGGCTTTGTGGTGATCGGCAGAGAAGCTGACGATGCGATCCAGCGCCGCCAGCAAGGTGGGGCGGCTGGCGAACTCATCCAGCGCGCCGACCTTGATCAGCGACTCCAGCGCGCGCTTGTTGACGATGCGCGCGTCCACGCGGCGGCAGAAGTCGTCCAGGTCGCGGAAGGGGCCGCCCTCCGCGCGGGCGCTGAGGATGTGCTCCAGCGGCCCGACGCCCACGTTCTTGATCGCGCCCAGCCCGAAGCGGATGGCGCGCGCCCCGTCCGGCTGCGTCTCGATGCTGAAATCTAGCTCGCTGCTGTTGACGGTGGGCGGCAACACGGCGATGCCCATGCGGTGGCAATCGGCGGCGAAGAGGCCGACCTTGCCGGAGTCGTCGCGGTGCACGCTCATCAGCGCGGCCATGTACTCGTGCGGGTAATGGCACTTGAGGAAGGCCGTCTGGCAGGTGAGCACGGCGTAGTCGGCGGCATGGCTTTTGTTAAAGCCATACCGCGCGAAGAACTCGATGTCGTCGAAGATGGCGTTGGCCGTGTCGGGGTCTACGCCGTGCTGCGGGCCGCGCTCAATGAAGGTGGTGCGGTGCTGGAGCAGGTCTTCTTTCTTCTTCTTGGACACGGCGCGGCGCATCAGGTCGGCTTCGCCCAGCGAGTAGCCGAAAAGCTCCGCGCCGATCTGCATGATCTGCTCCTGGTAGACGATGATGCCGTAGGTCTCTTCCAGGATCGGCTTGAGCTTCTCGTGCTTATACTCGATGGCCTCGCTGTCGTGCAGGCGGCGGTTGTAGGTAGGGATGTACTCCATCGGGCCGGGCCGGTAGAGCGCGATTCCGGCGACGATGTGCTCGAACTTCTGGGGGCGCATGTCGCTCAACATGCGCCGCATCCCCTGCGACTCCAGTTGGAAGACGCCGATGGTCTCGCCGCGCCCCAGCATCTCGAACACAGCGGCGATCTTGCGCGAGGTCTCCAGGTCGTCGGGGTCGGGGCGGTAGGGGATGTTCGACAGGTCGTAGTGGATGCCGTGATATTGCTCGATCATCTCACACGCCCGGCGCATGATGGTCAGCGTAGAGAGGCCGAGGAAGTCCACCTTGAGCAGCCCGATCGACTCGCAGGTCTCCATCGGGAACTGGGTGACCATCTTCACCGGCGCGTCTTCTGCCGAGCCTTTGGTCGGGCGGTGCAGGGGGATGTACTCGACCAGCGGCTTGTCGGCGACGATGACGCCGGCGGCGTGCGTGCTGGCGTGCCGCGTCACGCCCTCAAGCTGGCGGGCTGTGTCAATCAGTTTGCGCGCTGTCTTGTCGGTCTCATAGGCGGCTTTCAGGTCGGGCAGGGCTTTTTCCGGGTCGTCGCCCAGCGCGTCCTTGAACTTGATCGGCTTGCCCGCGCCGGGGATCAGGCGGGCGATGCGGTCTACTTCAGTGGACGGCAGGTCGAGCACGCGGCCCACGTCGCGGATGGCCGCCTTGCTGCCCAATGTCCCGAAGGTGATGATGGCGGCGACCTTGTCTTCGCCGTACTTCTGCGCGCAGTACTGGATCATCTCGGCGCGGCGGTCTTCAGGGTAGTCCAGGTCAATGTCGGGCATCGAGACGCGGCCCGGATTGAGGAAGCGCTCGAAGAGCAGGCCGTTGGTCAGCGGATCAATGTTAGTGATGCCCAGGCAGTAAGCGGCCACGCTGCCCGCGCCGGAGCCGCGCACATTCCACCAGATGTCGGCGTGGCGGGCGAACTCGCACAGATCCCACACGATCAGGAAATAGGTGTCGAAGCCCATCTCGTGGATCATGCGCAGTTCGTAGTCTAGCCGGGCGCGTATCACGGGGTCGTTGGCGCGCCCGCCGTAGCGCCAGCCCAGGCCGCGCTCGCACAGGTAGCGCAGGTAAGTCTCGGCGGTGTGCCCCGCCGGCACCGGGAAGACGGGCAGGTGATAGCCGTCTGAGTCCAGGTGCACGTCGCACATTTCGGCGATGCGCAGTGTGTTGCTCAGCGCCTCCGGCACCTCGCGGAACAGCCGCCACATCTCTTGAGCGGTGCGCAGGTGGAAGGTCTGGCTTTCGAAGCGGAGTCGGTTCTGCTCGGCCTTGACGTTGCCCGTCTGGATGCAGAGCAGGGTGTCGTGAGCGTCGTAATCTTCTTCAAGCACGTAGTGCACGTCGTTGGTGGCGACGAGCGGCACATTGCTATAGCCCTGCCGCTCCAACAGCCAGCGGTTGAGCACGTGCAACTGCTCGATGTGGTGGTGTTGTAGCTCCAGGAAGAAGTTGTCGCGCCCGAAGACATCCTGGTACCAGCCGATGCGCTCCAGGGCCTCGGCCTCGCGCCCCTGCTCGACCAGGCGCGGAATCTCGGCGGCCAGGCAGCCGGAAGTGGCGATCAGCCCGGCGGCGTGTGCGGCGAGCAGGTCGTGATCCACGCGCGGGCGGTAGTAGTACCCCTCAAGCTGCGCTGCCGAGGCCAGCCGCAGCAGGTTCTTGTAACCGGTCTGGTCGCGCGCCAGCAGCAGCAGGTGATGGGGCTTGCTGTCTAGCTCGCTGTCGCGGTCGTAGCGGGTGCGGCCCCAGGGGGTGATGTACGCTTCCACGCCAATGATTGGCTTGACGCCCTCGGCGCGGCACGCCCGGTAGAAGTCAATCACGCCGAACATCGTCCCGTGATCGGTGATGGCCAGCGCGGGCATGTCCAGTTCTTGGGCCCGCCCGACCAACCGGTTGATCTGGCTCAGGCCGTCGAGCAGGCTGAACTCCGTGTGGACGTGCAGATGGACGAAGTTGGGCGCGTCCGGCATGGTGCGTGTTCCCCGTTCCCCGCGTGGCAGTCGAACACATAAGCGAACCTGCGGCCATTATAACACCGTCATCCAGCGCCGGGCCTTAAATTTCTCGATCGCGTACAATGAGGGCGGGAGCACTTGGAGGAAGAACAATGAGCCAGACGCGGGCAGGCTCTCCCGATTTCCCGCCGCGTATCACGCTGTGCGTGGGCGCGGTGGTGCGGCGCGGCGATGCCGTGCTGTTCGTCCGGCAGACGTATGGCGAAGGACTGACCGGCGTCTGGACGCTGCCCTGGGGATTCGTGCAGGGGGCGCTGCCCGATGGCGCGCCGGACCCGCCGCACCTGGCGGCTCTGCGCGAGACGCTCGAAGAGGGCGGCGTTCGCGCCACCATTGCCGGGCTGCTGGGCGTGCAGAACCACACCAGCCGGTCTGGCGAGCCGCGCGTGTACCTGCTGTTCCTGTGCCAGCACATCGCCGGCGAGCCTACCCCTGACGGCACAGAGACCGACCGCGCGGCATACTTCTCGCTGGCTGACCTGGAGTCGCTGGACGAGCCAGTAGATGCCTTCTGCCTGTGGCTGGCCCGGCGTGTGCTGCGCGGCGCATACCATCTGATCCCGCTGGAAGCGGCGAACCCCTACACCCCGCACGATGCATTCTTCTAGCGACACTGTCTCTCGCGCTGGTTTGACTTTCGCAATCGCAAAGTTTGATTATACTAACTATCAGTCGCCTGGCTGCCTGGGCGATGGTGGGCTAGGCACGCTTGCCAGGCCCTGCCAGCCCGCGCCGCTGCCCTTGCTGACGGCTGATCGCTGACGGCTGATCGCTGGTGTCGAAGGAGAGTGACCCATGTCTGCGCCAACACGTCGAGCTTTTCGCATCGCCATCCTGGCCGGCTGGCTGATCCTGGCGTTGCTCATCGTCGCGCCGGCTCTGGCCCAGGGCGGCGAAAGCACCCCGCCGGCTGAAGGGGCGGCGACCGCTGGCACGCCCGAAGACCTGAGCGAGGCCGCCGCGCGCCTGGTGCCGCTGCTGGTGGGTGCGGCGTTGATCGAGCGCACACTGGAATTCATCTTCGCCTGGTCGCAGCGCGCGGCGCTGGACGCCACCAGCTCCATGCGCGGCATCGCCACGCGCATCACCGGGCTGGTCAGGGTGGACTTCCGCCAGGCCTACGAGCAGCTTGATGAGCTAAGCGACGCGTTGCTGCGCCGTCAGAAGGCGGGCGTGCCCGCCGAAGTTGGCGACCCTTCCTCCCAGGACCCCGCCGACTGGCCGCTGCATCACCTGGAGGAGCAGCTTACCGCTGTCGAGACCCTGCTGACCAGCACCGAAGCCAAGCTCAAGCAAATCCTGGACTCGCCGCTCTACAAAGAGCGCAAGAAGATGGTCGCCGGGGTGCTGAGCATCGTCATGGGCGTGCTGCTCGCCTTCGCCACCGGCCTGCGCCTGTTCGAGCCGCTAGATGTGCGGGTCACTGGCTGGTTCGAGGGCACGTTCAAGATCATTGACATTGTGCTGGCCGGCATCCTGATGGGCCTGGGCACGGACTGGGTGCACCAGGTGATCAGTGTGCTGACCAAAGGCCAGCGGGCGCTGGGCCGTGCCGGAGAGAGCGTCAAGTTCGACCCGGACGAGGTCAAGAACCTGGCCGCCGAAGCCATCCAGGAGGAGTTCGACAAGCAGTGGCGGGCGCTGCGCGAGCAGATGCAGGCCGAGATCGCCGCCGCCGTGCGCTCGGACACCTCACCCGGTTGAAGAGAGACGCCGCAGGCGGCGCCCCTCATTGACGAGGTAGCAACGGCCCCGCCGTCGCGGGCTGCGGTGCCGCGCGTGCGGCGTGCGGCGGTGTCTCTGCCCGCCCTGCCCGACAGCGCCATCCCGCTGCGCGACGTGACCGTGACCGTGCGGCCCGGCGGCACGACCATTTTCGCCGCGCCGGACAGCCGCGCCGAGACGGTCGGCGAGCTGGCGACGGGCACGCCACAGGAAGTGCGCGCGGTGCTGTTTGGCGAATGCACGTGGCTCGGCCTGCCCTGGGCGTCCGGCAGCGCGTGGATTCCCGGCGAGGACACGGACTTCGCGCGCTCCCCCGCCTACAACCAGGTGGTCGCTGCGTGGTACGAGTCGGCGGCGGTGCTGGCGTTCCGGCGCGCGGTCGCCGCCGATCTGCTGCGCCTGCGCGGGGCGGACGCGAAGCAGTTAGCCAGGCTGGATACGTTGAGCGGCGAGGCGCTGCGCCAGTTGGAAGAGACGCTCAGCCGCCAGACCATGCCGCCAGCGGCGTTCCAGATACACGATCTGGCAGCGCGCCTGGGCCTGCCCGCGCCGTTTGAGTTCCTGCCGGTGCATCCCTCGCCGCCCGGTGATGTCGCGGCGCTGGAGTTCCAGGGCTTCGGCCCGACGACCATCGCCTTCGAGAACTGGCCACTCTTCTACGAGCGCACGCGCGGCATGAATCCCGGCGTGGATTTCTTCGTCCCCGAAGGATCGCCGCTGATCGCCGTGGCCGACGGGGTGATCGTGGACTTTCGCTTCCTGGCGCACGAACAGGATCGCTCGCTGGCTCTGCGTCCCTACCTGCCAGACCCGTACCGCGCACCCGACGGTTCGCGCGTGCTGTCCAATGTCATCGTCGCCTACGGGCACCTGACCGGCGACCCGACGGCGGAATTGGCCCGTATTGGCGACGAGGTGCGCGCCGGGCAGATCATCGGCACGTCCGGCTGGCCGGTTTACGTGGATGAGGATGGCAGCGTGACCGTACAGGGCAACAACGCGCATCTGCACCTGGAAGTGCACCTGGTCACCGACGGCGAGCGCAGCTTCGGCAGCCGCCAACCGTGCAACCCGCTGCTGTTCTGGTCGCCGCGCCTGGTTGCGTTGCAGGCTCGGCTGGCGGCGAACAGCGTCTTCCCGCCCTATCCCCCCGGCGGGCAGCCCTGGGGACGGCTGGGCTTCTTTACCATCGGCTGCTTCCGCACCGAGCCAGAGGACATCGTGTGGTACTACGAGCCGAGCGCCGGGGCGCAGTGGCCGGCAGGTGTCTACGACCTGAACGCGACGCTCGCCTATCTGCAGACGTTCAAGCCGTACCGGGTCGGTGGGGGTGAGGAGTGAGCGCGGTCTGAGCAGAGGTGCTCCATGCGCACCTACAACGATCCGCCCCCCAACCTGGCGCAGGGGATTCATCTCGTGCAGTCTGGGGACAGGCGGGCGGCGCTGGCGTATCTGCGTCGCGCGGCGCAGGACGAGCCGCTCACGGCGGAGGGATGGCTGTGGCTGGCCGCAGCGACCGATGATCTGCCGGAATACCGGCAAGCGGTGACCCAGGCGCTGCGCCTCGACTCGCGTCACCCGGTCGCGCGGCGGATGCGCACTGAGCTAGAACGCCTGGACGGGGCAGCGGCGCACACCGCGCCCTGGCTGGCCTCCGCTGACACGCCTCCCCCGCCGCGCGCGAACGCCGCCGCTCCCGGTGATGGGACGCGGCGGCGCGTGTTGTGGGTGGCGCTGGCCCTGCTGGCGGCGGCGGGGCTGTGCGCCCTGTTCGCGGGCGCGCTGTTGGTGCTGGTGGGCGGCTGAAGCGCGCCGTCGGATCAGTGACTCTCCTCCCACTCGCGCACGACGGCCATCAGCAGCGCGCGGACTTCTTCATCGTCTATGTCGCCCACGCCCTCGTAGAACTTCCCATCTACCTCGATTTGCACGCCGCCGCTGAGCGCGGGCCGGACGTGAATCGTGCGCCCGGCGAATTGCGGCATCTCGCGCAGGCGCTCTTGCAGCAGGTCTTCGATCTGGTCGGCGATGGACAGTTCTGGCTGTTCCAGAGGAGTCTCTACCGGCTGGCCCATTGCCAGGCGCGTCACCTGGCGCAGCATCGAGCGTTCGCGCGGCGGGGCGATCTCGTCTGTGGGCATGTCGCGGTCCTGGCTGGCGCGCGCGGGAGCGGCGGGCTGTGGGTGGGCCAGAGCGTCCAGGTCACGCATCACATTCTCGAACCGCCGGGCCAGGTCAGCGCTGCGTAATTCGGCCAGCGAGCGGAATTGCCGGTCGCCAATGGCGACGATCAGCCCGCCGTCGGCCAGGTCGCGGTACACGCGCAGCAACTCTACCACGTCCCCAGACGGCGTGTCGGCGGGCGGCTGCTCGTCTTCCGCAGCCATGAAGGGGGTCTCACCCTCGGCGGTCTCGTCTGGTGGTGGGGTGGGCGCTGGCTGCGCCGGTCGCGGGGAGGGGTCAGCGGCGCGGGCCGGGCGCAAGATTTCGCCCGCCAGACCGCCGGTGAGCATCCCCAGGTCTGGCAGCGGCATCGCGGCGTCGGGCGGGAGGGCCGGGGTGGGGCGGGGGCGTTTGGGGCCGGTTAGCCGCTGGTAGAAGGCGACCGGCAGGCTGGGCAGCGGCTCAAGCCCCTGGGCGGCGCGCCGGCGCCGTTCGGACGCACGCTGGAACACCAGCGCCATCAGCGCCACCCAAATTGCGCCCGCGATACAGGTGAGGATGAGCAGCCCGCTCACCTGGCCCAGAAAATCTGTCGTCCCGGACGATTCGCTCAGTGCAAGCGTGTGCAGCAGGGAACCCAGTGCGGCGGCCATAGAACCCTCTCAGGATAACTCGCTGGACAGAGGCCGCTTTCAGTATCGTTCTCATCAGCGCGCTTGGCAAGCCGGGCAGTAATGCGTGCTGCGCCCGCCAATCACGGCGCGCGCGATGGGCTGGCCGCAGCGCGGGCAGGGCTGGCCGCCGCGCCCGTAGACGCTCAGGGCCACCTGCGCCGAGCCGCGCGTCCCATCCGGCTTGCGGTACCAGTTGACGCTGGCCCCTTCGCGGGCGATTCCGGCGGCCAGCGTCGCGCGGATGGCCGCGTGCAGCCGCGCGATCTCCTCCTCCGCCAGCGAGTCGGCGCGGCGCAGCGGGTGCAGTCCGGCGGCGAAGAGCGCCTCGTCCGCGTAGATGTTGCCCAGCCCGGCGATGAACGCCTGGTTGAGCAGCAGCGGCTTAAGCAGGCCCGCGCGCCCGGCGAGGCGAGCGCAGAACGCTTCGAGGGTGAAGGCGTCGTCGAGCGGCTCCGGGCCCAGCGCGCCGACGACCTGCGCCGGGTCTTCGACGAGGTAGACGCGCCCGAATTTGCGCGCGTCGGAGAAGCGCAATTGGTGAGCGTTGTCGAGCTGGAAGGTGAAATGCACCCAGCGGTCGGCCTCGTCCGTCGAGCTGTCGGGCGTGACGTACAGCCGCCCGGTCATCTTCAGGTGGATGATCAGTGTGTCGGGGTTTAGCGCAATGAGAATGTACTTGCCGCGCCGGGTGATGCCGCGCACCGGCTGCCCGGCGATGCGCGCGGTGAAGCGCGGGCCGTCCGGCGTGACCAGGCAGTTGGGCCAATCGTAGGCGACGCTGACGATGGTGCGCCCGGCCAGCGGGCCGCGCAGCCCGCGCACCACTGTTTCGACTTCGGGCAGTTCGGGCATGGGCGTCCTTCCTTCGGGCGCGTGGGCGAGCGCGGCGGGGGCTTACGCATACTCTGCCGCGACCGGCTGCAATGTCCGCCCGCCCCGCTCATTCTCGACGAAATGCGCGGCGGCGATCTGCGTGTCGTGCTGGAAGATGAGCAGCCCGCCGCTGTCCAGCGCCCACTGCTGCCAGCGCCGCTTCGTCTCCAGCGTGACCAGCGGCTCGACATCGTAGGCGGTCATCCAGGCCAGCCGCTCAAAGTGGACGGCGTAGCTGGCCAGGTCGGCGACGAAGAGCGCGGACTGCCCGCCGCTCTCGAACAGCACGGATTGGTGGCCGGGCGTGTGGCCGGGCGTGACGACGGCCCGCACGCCGGGGAGCAGCGTCGTGTCGCCGTCCAACAGGCGAAGCTGCCCAGGCTCGTGCAGCGGGACGTAGTTGTCTGGGAAGTAGGTGGCGCGCGTGCGCTCGTTGGGGTGCATGGCGTCCTCGAATTCGCGGCGCTGGACGACATACTCGGCGTTGGGGAAGGTGGCGACGATCGCCCCGCTCGGCGCGACGTGCGTGTTGCCCGCGCAGTGATCGGCGTGCAGGTGCGTGTTGATCACCATGTCCACGTCCGCCGGGGCGACACCCAGCCGGGCCAGCCCGTCGAGCAGGGTGCCGCGTGGATGCTCCAACCCCCACAGATCGGCCATGCGGCGGTTGAGCTTGTCGCCCAGGCCGGTGTCCACGACGAGGGTTTTGCCGGCGGCGCGCACTAGCAGGCAGGTGAGGATCATCGGGACGCGGCTCTGCTCGTCGGGCGGCAGGTAGCGGCTCCACAGGGCGCGCGGCACGAGTCCCCACACGCCGCCGGAGTCGACCCACACGACGCCGTCGCTGATCAGGTGAATGTGAATGTCGCCGAGGGTGAACACGAGTTAGGGCTGCCTCGTGAGAACAGTTTTCAGTGATCAGTATGCGGTTTTCAGCGATCTGCTCATCGGGCAGTGGCTTCTGGTTGGAGCCGGATCAAGGTGACTCAGGGTAACGCAGCCTGACAACTGACCACCGATCACCGACAACTGGCGACCGGTGACTGACCACTGATCACCGATAACCGATCACCAAGTCGTTGCATTCGCCACCAAACTGCCGTATAATCGAACGTATGTGCGGACGATTTGCGCTCACTGGAACCGACTCTGTCGCCATCGCTGAGGTGTTCGGCCTGCACGACGTGCCCGACCTGCCGCCGTGCTATAATATCGCGCCTACGCAGCCGGTCGCAACTGTCGTGCGCGATGCCGAGGGCGGGGCGAACCAGTTGGCGATGATGCGCTGGGGCCTGATCCCTTCCTGGGCCAAAGACCCCACCATCGGCAGCCGGCTGATCAACGCGCGCGGTGAGACTGTCCACGAGAAGCCGAGCTTCCGCAGCGCCCTGCGCCGCCGCCGCTGCCTGATCCTGGCGGACGGTTTCTACGAGTGGCAGGCGCGGCCCGACGGCCCCAAGCAGCCCATGTTCATCACGCTCAAAGACGGCGGGCTGTTCGCCTTCGCTGGGCTGTGGGAACGCTGGACTGAGCCGGAAAGCGGTGCGGCGCTGACGACCTGTACGATCATCACGACCGCCCCCAATGAGTTGATGGCCGCGCTGCACAACCGGATGCCGGTCATCCTCCCCCGCGCCGACTACGACGCCTGGCTCGACCCCGCGCGCAGCGATCCGGCGCAGATCATGTCCCTGCTGCGCCCGTACCCCGCCGAGGACATGGTCTATTACCCCGTGTCGCGCCTGGTCAACGATGTGCGCCACGATAGCCCGCGCCTGATCGAGCGGGCAAGGTAGGTCTTTTCTCTGCGCTTCATCAAATCAGCGGAGACAGGTTGCTCACAGGACATACGCCCGGCGCGAGCGTCTATCCTGCACTATACTGGGGACTGGGAATGGGTGAGTATGTCGTGGAGAAACGAGGTGAAGCGATGTTCTGTCGTCTGCTGGCTGTGATGCTCATCTTCGTCGTGATCGTGCTGGCTGCCGCGCCGGGGACTGCGGCGGCGGGCGGATCGCTTGGCCCGCGCGCCATGCTCTACGCCTACTACGACCTGATCAACGCCCGCAATTACTGGCCGGCGTACCAGCAGTGGATCAGCCCGCCGCAGACCTACGCGCAGTTCGTCGCCGGCTATGGCGATACCGCGTCGGTGGCAGTCTACTTCGGCGGATTCCAGCCGGGCGCGATCACCGCCATCGAAGGGCGCGTGCCGGGCGTGCTGATCGGCTACCGCACCAACGGCACAGTTGCCGCGTTCAGCGGGTGCTACAGCGTGCGCTACAACTCGGCTGCGTCCGGCATGGCCCAGTGGACGATCACCGGCGCGAACTTCCAGCCGATGCCCGTCGTCCCACCCGACACGGCGACCATCTGGCAGCAGACGCTCGATACGTGGTGCTACAGAGCGCCGGATTTCGCCGGGTCGTACACCAGCGTGCAGCAGATGCTCCTTGACTACATCGAAGCGGTCAACCGCGCCGACTATGGCGACGCCTACGCGTTGTGGGCCAATCCGCCGCAAACGTACCAGCAGTTCGTGGCGGGGTGGGCGGACACGACGGAGACGGTTCTGTTCTACGGGTCGTACCAGTACAGCGGAGTCTACGGCGTGGGCGAGACCGGGCGCGTGCCTGTGGTGATGATGGGCTACCACACTGACGGCAGCCTGGTCGCCTACCAGGGCTGCCTGGGTGTCAGTTATGATGCGACCCTGCTGCGCCGCTGGAGCCTGTGGCGGACGTATCTGCGTCCGATGGCCTTCAGCACGACGCCCGACGCCTACGCGGTCTTCAGCGCGCTCGCCGCGTCGTGCTACTGAGCGGTGCCTGATGCGGATCAGCGATCATGACGGTCATCACCGTCCAGCGTAGGGGAGGGTTTCAAACCCTCCCCTACGAGACATCTTGCGCGCGTTGCCTGGAGCGTTCCGCGCCTTGAACTCACGACTCCAGACTCACGACTCGCCGCTCGCCTCCGCCGCCAGGGGCAGGGTGAAGGTGAAGGTGCTGCCCCGGCTTTCCTCGCTCTCGGCCCATACCTGCCCGTTATGGGCGTGGACGATCTGCTGAACGTTGTAGAGGCCCAGGCCGCTGCCATCGAAGCGCCCCCGGTGGGCGCGGAAGAATCGCTCGAACAGGAATGGAATCTGATCGGCGGGGATGCCGATACCCTCGTCACTGACGGATACGACCGCGCAGTTGCGCGCCGCGTCGCGGGTCACGCGCACGACAATCGCGCCGCCCTGCGGCGAGAATTTGACGGCGTTGCCGATCAGGTTGTCCAGGGTGCGCGTCAGGCGGTTGTAGTCGCCCTCGACCAGGATGTGCTCGTCGGTGATTTCGGCGCGAAAGGTCAGGTGCGGGCGGCTGCGGTGGACGACCTGGGCCGAGGCGACGGCCTGAGCGCACAGCTCGCTCACGTTGACGGTGCCCAGTTCCAGCGTCTCGCGGCTGATCGGCTTGGCGGCCATGATGTCCTGTGTCATGCGCTCAATGGCCTTGCTGCGCCGGATGATCTGGTCGAGCACTTCCTGCTGGTAGGCGGTCACCGGGCCGATGTCGCCGTCGTGCATCATCCCCGCATACCCATAGACGATCTGCAGCGGGCTGCGCAGGTCGTGGCTCACCTGGTAAACCAATTCCTTGCGCAGCGCGTCCTGCGTTTGCAGCAGGGCGTTGGCCCTGGCCAGCTCGTCGGCGCGCTCGCGTGCCTCGCGCAGTAGGCGCAGCGTCTCGATGATGGCTGCGATCTGCCCGCCAGCGATGGTCAGCACGCGCTCGTGATCCGGGGTGAAGGCGTCCGGCTGGGTGCTGTCAATCCCCAGCGAGCCAACAGTCCGCCCGTGCACGGTGAGCGGCACCACCAGCAACGAGCGGATTTCCGGCACGACCACGCGGAAGTTGGGGTCGGCCTGGGTGTCAGGCACATAAATCACGCGCCCAGTCGCCACGACTTCGCCGGCCACGTACTCGCCGTACTTGAAGCGAGCCGCGCGGATTTGTTCAGGCGTCAGGTTGGCCCCGGCTAGGGTGACCACCTCGTTGGTGGCCTCGTCGAGCAGGGCGATGGACGCCGCTGTGCACTGGTACACATCGCGGATGGTCGTCACGACGGCGTTGAGCACGTCGTCAAGCTGTTCCATCTCGCTCACATGGCGCGCCAGCTCGTGCAGGCCGCTGACTTCGGACAGGCTGCGCTGCAGTGTGAGGGTATAGCGCGCGTTCTCGAAGGCGGTCGCCCCTTGCAGGCAAAGCAGGTCCAGAATGCGGCGCATGTCGGCGCGGAACACGTGCGGCTCACGGAAGAAGAGCGCCAGCATAGCGAACGTGGTGCCGCCGCGCGCGATGGGCACAACCGCCGCTGCGCGTCCGAGCCAGTCCTCGCCCACTGCGGCGAGGAGGGTCGGTTCGCGGGCGATGTCTTCCACGAAGATTGGCTCAGAGGTGCTCTGCACGCGCGCGCTGAGCGCGACGGGCGCGGCAACGTGGGCGCGCTCCGCGTCATTGACGGGGGCGGCTTTGCCCCGGCGCGGGCAATGCCACTCGGTGGCCTCCCACGGTTGCCCTGGGCTGAGCAACAGGTGTGTGTCGTCTGGCGCGAATAGCTCGGCGGCGGCGTTCGTCACCAGGCGGGCCACTGCTTGCGGGTTCTGCACGGCGGCCAGTTCCAGGCTCATCTTGTGCAGGGTTTCGAGGGCGTGCAGGCGCTCGGCGGTCTGGTCGTAAAGCTGGGCGTTGCGCACGGCTACGGCGATAGTCCCGGCGATGGTCTCCAGCAGGTCAATATCGTCCTGGGTGTAGCTGTGCGGCTCGTAGCTTTGCACACTGATCACGCCGACGATCTCATCCTGCACCAGCAGCGGCATCATCAGCACGCTGCGCGGCATCTCGTCCTGGATGATGATCTCCGGCGGCAGTGGCTCGTTCTCAGTGTCGTGGAGGATCAGCGGGCGGCGCGTGCGCAGCACCAGCCCGGTGATCCCTTCGTCCGCGCCCTGGAACTCGTCGGGGCGGCGCTGCCCGAAATCGTAGGAGCCGACGATGTGCACAACCTGGGCCTCGGCATCCAGCAGGCCGATGAAGAAGGTCGAGGCGTCCATGAGCCGGGCGACGTTCTGGTAGATCATCTCCAGCACGCTGGTCAGGTCAAGCTGGCTGATAGCCAGGCTGATCTCGTTGAGCACGCGCAGGCGCTCGGCATGGCGCTGCTCGTCCTGGTACTGGCGCGCGTTGTGCAGCGCAGCGGCGATCTGGATGGCCAGCGCGTGGGCTAGCTCGGCGTCTTCTTGCGAGAACTGGTTTGGGTCGGGGCTGTCAAGGTTTAGCTCGCCCAGGAAGTGCCCGTGATGGACGAGCGGCGCGCCCAGCCAACTGCGAATGGGGCGGCGCGAGGGCAGCACCCGCCAGCGCGGATCGGTGAGCGTGTCGTTGATGATCAGCGGCTGGCTGGTCTCGCGGAGGAAGCGGCTCGTCTCAAGCTCTGGTGGACTCTCGCGGATCAGCGAGCGATCGCGCTCGATGGCCTCGTTGTGCCAGCGCCGCACCTGAACAGTTTTGTCGCGCTCCAGGAAAAAGATCGCGCAGCTTGAGCACGGGATCAGGCGATGGACTTCACGTAGGACGGTCTCCATCAGCCTCTCGACGTCGAGCATGGACGAGACGGCGGCCTGGATGGCGTAGAGCGTGTCCAGCCGGTCGCGCACGCGCTCGATGACATGGTGCAGCAGCAAGAACTCGTCGCGGCCTGGCAGCCGCCAGACCGAGGCGCGGATCGGGATGCACCGGCCTTCGGCGGTCTGCATGGAGAGCGAGAACGTGTCGGACATGCGCTCCGGGTGGGCCAGCAGCGCGTTCCACCGCTCGCGCACGTACTCGCGGCTCTCCGGCGCGATGAACTCCAGCGCTCTGCCGCCGATAATCGCCTCCAGGGGGTAGCCGTAGTAAGCGGCGACGGTCGGCGTGGCGAAGCGGACGATGCCGCTGGCATCCACGACGGCGATAGCGTCAGACAGGCTGCGCGCCGGTTCTTCCGTGCTGAGTGGTGAAGTGATGGCGCTCTCCTTCTCCATCGTGCGTCAACCTCGCGAGCGTGGCGGTGTTCCCCGCGCTTCCTGACCCCGCACCAGCCAGCCCCAATAGCGCCAGGCGACCACCACCGCCAGCGTGACCGCCGCCGCCAGCGGCAGGTCGTGGGCCAGCGCCCATGCCGAGCCGCCTCCCGTCGCACGTTGTTCGGACGCGGTGAGGCCAACAGCCAGAAGCCGGACAACCAGCGGCGGCAGCAGCAGCACGAGGGCGGCGTAAAAGCCCCGGTAGAGCGGTGGGCGGCCCATGACCTGGCCGAACCGGCGGCTGATCTGGGCCAGCACCCACAGGGCCAGCATCAGCCCCAAGGGGGCCGTCGCGCTTGCCAGGACAGCCAGATCGCCCAACATGACCGCGACGCGCTCCGGCGGGCGCGCTTCAGAAGCCGTTTGATAACCTCACCCCCCGGCCCCCTCCATAGACGGAGAGGGGGAGTCATTTCGCGGTTAAGTCCCCTCTCCGCGTGTGGAGAGGGGATTTAGGGGTGAGGTAAACCGCAGTTCACTCAGCGCCCGCGTATCATCAGCCGGTAAATGTGTATGCACAGCGCGCCCGTGATCGCGCCCCCGGCGGCAGCGAGCAGATCGGCCAGCGCGTCGCCGATAAGCTGGTCGCGCACTGTCTGGCGGATGGGGGCGCCGGCGAGCACGGCGATAGCCAGCGCGAAGAGGAGATAGTGGGTTCGCTCGCCGGAGAGCCGTTGATAGAAACGCGCAATAAGCGCGAGCAGTACCAGGAGTGCGCTCACGCCCAACCAGGTGTACAGGGTCACGATCTGGTGGACAGTGATGCTGCCCATGCGACCCTCACCTCTGCCGCGCCTGCCTGGCCCTCACTTCTTCCCAGGGGTCAGAAAGGCGGCGGCGAACGCTTCAGTGTGCGTCATGACCGGTGTGCCACTCATAATACCGTGAGTGCCCGCAAAGCGCGACCGTACTTCCAGCCCGCGCGCGGTGATGGCGTACTGGCGGATGTCGGTCGCGTGGCCACTGCCGCGCTGTTTGAGCACCAGCAGCGCCTTGTGCACGGCGCTCTCAATCTCGACATAGCGCAGCAGCAGGTACGAGTCTACTACATAGGCTAGGTCGTCGTCGCCCTCGCTCGTCTCACCCAGCAGGGCGGGGTTCTCGCGGGTGAGCACGGCAGTCAGCCCCATGCGCTTGAGGGCGTTGATTAGCTCGAACCCCAGCAGGCGTAGCTCGACGGGGTCGGCGGCCAGACGCTCGAAGTGACTCAGGCTATCCACGACCACCCGCCGCGCGCCGATCTGCTCGATCAGCGTCTCCAGCCGCCCGCTGGTGCGGCGCACGTCGGCGAGCGTCACTTCGGGGCTGGTCTGGATCACGCGCAGCCGCCCGGCGGCCTGGTGCGCGGCGAAATCCCAGCCGAAGTTGGCCGCGTCGCGGATCAGGTGTTCGGGGAATTCCTCGAAGGTCAGGATGATGCCCGGCTCGCCGTGCGCGGTGATGCCGTGCTCGATGAACTGCATGGCGAGTGTGCTTTTGCCGGTGCCCGGCGCGCCCTCGACCAGGTTGGCAGTCCCCGGCAAGAAGCCGCCGGCGAGCATCTCGTCCAGCCCGGCGATGCCCGTAGGGACGCGGGGCGTGATCATGGCCGCTCCCTTTCCCGACGCAGGCTGCGGATGACGTGGTAGATCGCTTTGATGCGGAACTGGCGGTCGTCGCAGGCCCGCATGAAGCTATCGAGCAGGGCGACCGTGTTGTTGTCGGCGGTGAGCGTATAGACGCGCAGATCGGCCAGGGTCTCCACTTCCAGCACCCCGGCCTGGGCCAGTTGGCGTAGCTCCGGCTCGACTACGCGCACATCGCGCCCGGTGTAGCGGGCGAGATTCTCGGCGGTATCGGCGGTGTGCGGGTTGGCGTGGAAGAAGCGCACCAAATCCCACTTGATGAAGGTGTTGATGCGCGTGCGCAGCAAGTCTAGCAGGCGCGGATCGATGTCGTCCATCAAGTGCGCGGCGTCGTCCTGGGCGTCTGCCATCCGAGTCCCCCTCACACATGCACCGCTGGCCCTGGGCTAAACGCCTGGGCTTGGCTTCGCTACTAGCGCCGCCGCCGCCCCACCGACCGCTTCACCGTGCTCTGGGCCACCGTCTGCCGGTTGCGCTGGATGATGGGATAGCAGCAGTGCTTGAACTTCTTGCCGCTGCCGCACGGACACTCATCGTTGCGGCCCACATTCTCGTAGCGGCTGATGTGCAGCGGCAGGCCAGGGATGTCGCTGGTGGTGGGCAACCCTCTGCCGCGCGAGGGCTGCGGGCGGCCTCCATCGCCTGCGCTGGCTGCGGCTGGCGCAGGCCCAGCGACGGGCATGGCCCCGCGCCCGGCCTGGATGTTGCTCAGGCGCAGTTGCAGCGGGATGCGTTGTTGCTCCGCTGGCGCGACGCGGAAGATGTCGCTGACGACCTTGCTCTTGATCTCGTCTTGCAGGCTCTGCCACATGTCATAGCTCTGGCGCTGGTACTCAACCAGCGGGTCGCGCCCGCCATAGCCGACCAGGCCGATGCCTTCACGCAGCACGTCGAGGTCGGTCAGGTGGCGCTGCCATAGCTGATCCACCGCGCTGAGCATGATCTGTTTTTCGGCTTCGGCCATCCACTCCTCGCCGAAGCGTTCCAGGCGCATCTGGTAAGCGCGCAGCGCGCCCTTGACCAGCGCCATCTCGATCTCTTCGGCGTCTTTTAGCTGGGCGAGCGTCTGCGGCGTGATGTCCGGCGGGACAGGGTAGATGGTCAGGGCGGTGCGGTGCAGTTCCTCCAGGTCCCAGTCAACGGGATCATCGGGGACTGAACGGGCGACCGCCTCCTGAATCTGCTCGGTGATCAGGCGCTGAATCTGCTCGCGTAGCTCGCCGGGGGCGGCGGTGAGAATCTTGCGGCGCTGGCTGTAGATGGTCTCGCGCTGCTTGTTCACTACGTCGTCGTATTCGAGCACGCGCTTGCGGATGTCGAAGTTGTGCGCTTCGACGCGTACCTGCGCCTGCTGGATGGACTTGGTGATCATACCGTGCTCGATCGGCATGTCTTCGGGCATGTCGGCCCATTTCATGAAGCTCTTGACGCGCTCGCCGCCGAAGCGCCGCATCAGGTCATCTTCCATAGAGAGGTAGAAGCGGCTCTCGCCGGGGTCGCCCTGGCGACCGGCGCGCCCGCGCAACTGGTTATCAATGCGGCGCGCTTCGTGGCGCTCGGTGCCCAGCACGTACAGCCCGCCCTCAGCGAGCACCTTCTGGCGGTCAACGGCGCACTGTGCCTTCGCTTCGGCCAGGGACTCGCGCCATTGCTCTTTGGTCGCCTCGGTCACGTCCACGCCGAAACGCTTGCGCAGCAGATCGCGAGCCAGCCCTTCGGGGTTGCCGCCGAGCAGGATGTCCACGCCGCGCCCGGCCATGTTGGTGGCGATGGTCACTGCGCCGGGGCGTCCGGCCTGGGCGATGATCACCGCTTCGCGCTCGTGCTGCTTGGCGTTGAGCACTTCGTGGGCGACCTTCGCCCGCTCCAGGAGCTTGCTGAGGCGCTCGCTGGTCTCAATGGCCGCCGTACCGACCAGCACCGGCTGCCCGCGCTCCTGCCGTCCTTTGATGTCATCCACGACGGCTTTCCACTTGGCCCGCTCGGACATGAAAACCAGGTCTTGCTTGTCCACACGGATAGCCGGGACGTTGGTCGGGATGATGGTCACTTCGAGGTTGTAGATTTCCTCGAACTCGCCGGCCTCGGTGGCGGCGGTGCCGGTCATGCCGGCCAGCTTCTCGTACATGCGGAAGTAATTCTGGAAGGTGATCGTGGCCAGCGTCAGATTCTCGCGGCGCACTTCGACGCCTTCCTTCGCCTCGATAGCCTGGTGCAGCCCTTCGGAGAAGCGCCGCCCGTGCATCAAGCGCCCGGTGAATTCGTCTACGATGATCACCTGGCCGTTCATCAGCACGTAATCTTTGTCCAGGTGATAGATGACATGGGCGCGCAGGGCGTTGTCGAGGTAGGGCAGCATGTCGGCGTTTTCGGCGCTGTAGAGGTTGTCGCCTTGCAGCACGCCTTCCTGGGCCAGCTTGCGCTCCATTTTCTCGACGCCGCGCTCGGTCAGGTAGACGCTGCGCGTGCGCAGTTCCTCGACGTAGTCGCCGTCGGGGTTCTCCAGATCGATACTTTCTTCGCTGCTGGGCTTCAGATCGCGCACCAGCCGGGCGAAGAGCGTGTAGAGGTCTGAGGGTTGGTCGGCCTGGCCGCTGATGATCAGCGGGGTGCGCGCCTCGTCAATGAGGATGTTGTCCACCTCGTCCACGATGGCGAAATGGTGCCCGCGCTGCACGGTGTAGTCGAGCGAGCGAGCCATGTTGTCGCGCAGGTAGTCGAAGCCGAACTCGTTGTTGGTGCCGTAAGTGATGTCGGCTTGGTAGGCGTCCTTGCGGTCAATTGGCTCCAGGTTCTGGAAGCGGGCGTCGTCGCTGGGCCAGTCCGGGTTGAAGCGGAACGAGTGCATGGTTTCGTTGCCGCCCCGGCTTTGGATGACCGCCGATTCCAGGCCCAGGAAGTGGTAGATCGGGCCCATCTGCTGCAAGCCGAATTTGGACAGGTAGTCGTTGGGCGTCACCAGGTGAGCGCCCTTGCCGAGCAGCGCGTCGAGATAGAGCGGAAGCGTGGCGACGAGCGTCTTGCCTTCGCCCGTCTTCATCTCGGCAATCTTGCCCTGGTGCAGGACGATGCCACCGATAAGCTGCACGTCGAAATGGCGCTGGCCGATGGTGCGCACGGCGGCCTCGCGCACGACGGCGAAGGCCTCTGGCAGCAGGTCGTCGAGCGTCTCGCCAGCGGCCAGGCGCGCCTTGAACTCGCCGGTTTTGGCGCGAAGCTGCTCGTCGGAGAGCCGCTGGATGTCAGGTTCGAGCGCATTGATCAGCTCAACCATCTCGCGGTGGCGCTTTAGCTCGCGCTCGTTGGGGTCGCCGAATACGGCGCGTGCGATTGACTTAAACATACTGCCTCACGCGGGCGGGACGGCGCAGCAGCGCGGTTCCGCCATACAATACACGTCACACGTGCTCAGGGCTGGAGATGATGCCGGACGGATTATACCATAGACAGGGTGGGGACGGTTAACCGCGTGTAGTAGGGGCGTAATTCGGATTTTGGGGCAAAGCATCACCGCAGATGTGTCCTCTGCGTCTCCTCGGAAAAATGAGCTTTCGCCCTGGTTGATAGTTCGATCCTTCCCGTGCGCAACCTCACCCCCTGCCCCCCTCTCCGCCAGCGGCTGATCATTACCCACATCTTGGGCTGTGCCTGCCCCCCATCCTCCGGCTCCTTCCCCCGCACGGGGGGAAGGAGGGCCAAATCCCCGAAGCGTTTTCCCCTCCCTCCGCGCAGCGTGGAGGAGGGGCCAGGGGTGGGGGGTGACTTGTGGGTAATGCATAGCCGCCAGCGGAGAGGGGGAAGTTGAGCGCAGCGAAACGGGGGTGAGGTCAATCACTGACCATCCAGGGCAGGCCCCTTGCCTCTTTTTCATCCCTTTGGTGTGCTGCGCTAACAGCATGAACAGCTCTGCGGTTCAGAGAATCTCGCTCCCAAATCCGCACGGCAGGGAGGCGCGGGCATGGCCTTCTCCGGCGGCTAGGCGGGCGGCGCGCTGCCGTCACCGCAGGCAGCGGCCACCAGCGCCTGCACGGCACTGGCCGGGTCTAGCTCGCGGGCGACGACGCGGCGCACCGTCTCGGCCAGCGTTGCCGGGTCGTGGGCGGCCAGCAAGCGGGCCAGCAGCGCCTCGCGCAGCCGGGCCAGTAGCTCGGCCTCGACGCGCTGGCGCTCGCGGTCGGCGATCTCGCCGGTGCCGTGCAGGTGCGCGCGGTGCCGATCCAGGGCGGCGAGCACGTCGGCGATGCCCGTGTGCTCGGTGGCGATGGTCTCGATGACGGGCACAGTCCACGAGTCTACCGCGAGTGCTTCCAGTGGGGCGGGCAGCAGCCCCGCGCCGTGATGCCCCGCGTTGCGCAGGCGGTGCCCCAGCTCGAGCATGGCGCGCAGGGCGCGAACGGTGTTCTGTGCGCCGGGGCGGTCGGTCTTGTTCACCACCAGAATGTCGGCAATCTCCAGGATGCCCGCCTTGATCGCCTGCACGTCGTCACCCAGGCCCGGCGCGTCCACCACCACCGTCGTATGCGCCATGCGCGCGATGTCCACTTCGCTCTGGCCCGCGCCTACCGTCTCCACCAGGACAATGGCGAAGCCTGCCGCGTCCAGCACGCGCACCACGTCGCCGGTCGCCGCGGCCAGCCCGCCCAGGCTGCCGCGCGACGCCATGCTGCGGATGAACACGCCGCCGTCTCCGGCCAGGTCGGTCATGCGCACCCGGTCGCCGAGCACGGCCCCGCCGCTGAAGGGGCTGGTCGGGTCTACGGCGACAATGCCCACCGTCTGCCCGCGCTGGCGCAGGGCCAGGGCCAAGGCGTTGACCAGGGTGGACTTGCCCGTGCCAGGCGCGCCGGTCACGCCGATGATGGCTGCCTGTCCCGTGTGTGGGTGAAGGCGGGCCAGTGCCTCCAGAGCGTCGGGCGCGCGGTTCTCGACGCGCGTGATCAGCCGGGCCAGGGCGCGGCGGTCACCGCCCAGCACGGCAGCGATCAGGTCAGCGGGGGCGCGAACCGGCGTCATGCGGACGGGGCGGCCAGGGCGGTGCGGATGAAGCGAACGATGTTGTCGGTGTTGGTGCCGGGGCCGAACACGGCGCTGACGCCCTGCTCGCGCAGCGCGGGGATGTCGTCATCGGGGATGATTCCCCCAACGAGCACCAGCACGTCGTCCATCCCGGCGGCGCGCAGTTGTTCGAGAATGCGCGGGATGAGGGCCATGTGCGCGCCGCTGAGGATGGACAGGCCCACGACGTGCACATCTTCTTGCAGCGCGGCCTCGGCGATCATCTCCGGCGTCTGGCGCAGGCCGGTGTAGATCACTTCCATCCCGGCGTCGCGCAGCGCCCGCGCGATCACTTTGGCACCCCGGTCGTGCCCGTCCAGGCCGGGCTTGGCGATCAGCACGCGAATCTTCTCGTCGGTCATGGCGGTTCGTTGGCTCCGTTCAGGTGTCCGTTGCCGATGGAGTGGGTTGGCTGGCGACCGGCCCACTGTGTGGTCATTATACCGGAAATGGGGGCCGGCGCGCAGGTGCGTGGTTCCTGATGTGTGCTACAATGCGGGCAGCGTTAACCAAGTCGTGCCATCGGGTGCGTTCGGAGCGGTGTGATGCAGGCAAGCTCAATTCCCCGGCTCAACGTTCGCGGGCTGGCACCGGCGCTCGCTGCCGTCGGGCTGCTGATCGCCGGGGTGCTGCTCCTCGTTTACGCGGTCTCGGCTGCCGCCTGGTTGGATCGTCCCTTTCTCGGCGCTTTCCTGGAGCGCGACCTGACCGTTGGCCCGGCGGAGTCGCTGGCGGGCGCGGAGTGGCCCGCGCTTGACGCCGGGCTGCGCCAGGGTGACCGCATCACCGCGCTGGACGGCGCAGACCTGGAGTCGGTGCCCGTCGCCGAGCGGCTGGGCGCGCTGCACGACCTGTTGGCGCAGCACGCCCCCGGCGACGCCGTGAGCGTGCGCTTTGAGCGCGAGGGCGGGGCGGTACCCGCTGGGGCGCGGTGCGTTGGCCCGGCCAGTCCTGGCGACGCGCGCACCTG
>DYGW01000016.1:0-5455 GCA_020724485.1 Thermoflexus sp.
TCATAGAGCAGGCCGTAGGCGATGCCGAGATCGGGCACCAGCGTGATGTAGAACGGGAAATGCTTGTAGAGCGGATCGCTGTGCTGCGCGTCGTAGCCCAGCGCGTCCAGGTTGAGCATCCTCATGCGCAGGCCGGCCTTGTCGAGCGGCCCGGCACGCTCGCCGAAGCCGTAATAGTGCTCCCCGTTGCGGCGCTGCAAGGTGTGGTATACGGCGCGCGAGGCCCGGTCGTAGGCGTAGGCGCGCCCGCTGACATCGGCGGCGAACTCGCGCACCGCGCCATCCGACCAGCGCAGCGCGAACGGGTCGAGCGCGATGTCGAGCACCAGCCGCTCCGTGCGCAGCCGGACGCTTCCCGCGCCGATCTCGCGGGCGAAATCCGGCAGCGGGAACGGCGAGAGATCGGCGCGGCGGCGGCCCTCGCGCAGCACGTCACCGCCAGCGCCCACGATCATCCAGGTGCGGTCGAGGCGCGGCGCGCCGTCGGGGAAGTGCTGCACGCGGACGAGGTCATGGGCGAGCATGGTGATCTGCAGGCGCTCGCCCCGCGCGCCCATGAAGACGAGCGGGTGCGCGTCCGGCTCCACCAGCCGGACGCCGTTTGGATGCGCGATGCGCATGTCCCCTCCTGAAAGCAGCAGGGAGGCAGACAGCCCCCCTGGTGATCCTTGCTCCGGCGCTCCGCGCTCCTAGACGATCCGCTCGCGGATGGCGGCGCTGGCGTAGTCCAGGATGGAGACGACGATGGCAATAGCCAGCACGGCGACGCCCGCCTGGTTGTAGCGCAGCAGGTTGATCTGCTGCTGGAGCAGGAAGCCGATACCGCCGCCGCCCACAAAGCCGATGATCGTGGACATGCGCACGTTGATGTCCCAGCGATACATGGTGAAGGCGATGTACGGGGGGACAATCTGCGGCACGACCGCGTAGACGATGGTCTGCAGGCGGTTGGCGCCGGTGGACTGAATCGCCTCAATCGGCCCGGCGTCAATGCTCTCGACTTGCTCGGAGTAGAGCTTGCCCAGCGAGGCGATGGAGTGCAGAGTCAGCGCCAGCACGCCGGCGAACGGCCCCACGCCCACCCAGATCACGAAGACGATGCCCATGATCAACGGCTCGATGGAGCGTAGCGCGTTGAGTATCGTCCGTGAGGTGTTGTAGACGGTCATGCCCAGCGGGAACGCCACCTGCGTCCCGGCCAGACCAGCAGCCAGCCCGCCGAGCACGCCGCCAATCAGGGCCGACTTGGCCACGTAGGTGCGCATCTCGAACAGCCCCAGGTCAATCATGGCGCGAGACGGCGGGCGCTCGTCCACGATGGCGCGCAGCAAGTCAATGGCATAGGCGGTGATGGCAAAGGCCAGCAGCGCGCCCAGCGCATAGAGCAGTGTGTGGATCATCTGATCCACATCGGTGCGGTCGCGCTTGGGCTTGCGTGCGCCCGGCACCAGGTAGTACAGTTCAACGGCAAGTTGTCCGCCGAGCGCGGCGGCGACCACCGGCGTGAGCAGACCGAGCAGCACCGCCTGCGTGCCGAAGAGGGCAGTCATAGCCAGCAAGATCGCCCCGCTCAGCGCGCCCAAGACCGCGCCCAGCACGTTGCTCAGCGGCGAGAAGATGTGGCGCATCGGGCCTGCCACCAGGCTCGCGCCCAGCGACGATAGCCACATCGCCCCGCCGACGGCGGCCAGCGTAGCGATGATCAGGTCTACTAGCGTGCCCAGCGTGCCGACGAAATTGCCCAGGTCGGCGAGTAGGCCGGTCTGGAGCTTGCCGCCCAGCCAGATGCCCAGGCCGCCCAACACTCCCAAGATGAAGACCAGCACCGCCACCAATAGGGCGTTAAGGGCAACTGAGCGCACCCGTTGGGCCGATCCCGCCAGCGTCACGCGGCCCAACGCATACGACACAAGCGCAAATCCGGCCAGCGCGCCCGCTCCTCCCAATAGCCCTGGCAGCACGTCTTTGCCCCAGCGCACGCCCAGTTGGCCCAGCGGGCCTAGCGCCTGGTAACCGAGCCATCCGCCCACCGGCAGCAGCACAAAGCCGACGAGGACATTGCCCAGCGGCAGGGTGATCTGGCGCATCAGGTTGCGCGCTGCGACGAAGCTGAGCACGACGGCAACAGGCAGCGCCAGCGTGGTAGCCATCAGCGCCAGGAAGATCGTCTCGATCATCTTGTCAATGACAGTCTCGGTTGTGGCGCTCAGGCGCGGCCAGCCGCTGGGCACGGCTGCCTGAATCTCAACCTGGTGTGTCTGGCCACTCAGGCCACGCCCTCTGGGCACTTTGACGGACACTCTGAAATGCCCATCGCTGTCCAAATCGAAGACCGACTCGTCACTTGCCTGGGCGTCAGCCGCGTCGCTCTTCACCAGCCTGAAGGGCATGTTCTGCTGGCCTTCGCGGTAGAGTTGGATGCGGGCGATGGCATCAGCAGGGAAATGGAATCCCTCGACAGTGATGATCTCATCAGAATCAGCGCAGGGTGGGGTGAAAATAACATAGGCACCGTCGCCGGTGTCGGTGCGGCCCTCAGGCAAGTCCCCGTCAGGACAGCCAATAGCGAAATCCACGAAGAAAGAGCGGTTCTCGCGATCGCGCGTGAACAGGTCGGGCGAGAGTAGCTCGCGCATGGCGCGTTGCACCGACGCCTGGCGTACCGGGTCTTGCACTTCGTCCAGGCTGATGTCGGTTGCGGTCCAGCCATAAGCATAAATGACCACGCCGATCACAATGCCCAAGACCAGCAGCAGCCGGCGCAGTGCCGAACGTGAGGATCGCGGCACTTTGTTCGTCATGGCTCCCCCTAGGCGATCTCTACGCGCACGGCATCTTCGCCGTAAATGTCTTTGAAGCGCTTGTCATCAATCTCTTGGGGCAGCCCGTCGAACTCCATACGGCCATCCTTGAGGGCGATGATGCGGTCGGCGTAGGTGCGGGCCAGGCTGAGGAAGTGCAGGCTGCACAGGATGGTGATGCCGTCCTCTTTGTTGAGCAGTTCCAGGTACCTCATCACCGAGTGCGAGGTCGCCGGGTCCAGGCTGGCGACTGGCTCGTCGGCGAGCATCAGCTCTGGCTCCTGCATCAGCGCGCGGGCGATGCCGACGCGCTGCTGCTGCCCGCCGCTGAGCTGGTCGGCGCGAATGTACGCCTTCTCGCGGATGCCGACGCGGTTGAGCTTCTCCAGGGCTTTGCGCTTGTCTTCGGCGGAGAAATGGTTGACGAGGCTCCACATGGGGTTGGTGTAGCCTAGCCGCCCGGCCAGCACATTGGTCATCACCGGCGCGCGGCGCACCAGGTTGAACTGCTGGAAGATCATGCCGATCTTGCGGCGAATCTGGCGCAACTCCTCGTCAGTGGCATCGGTGATGTCGGTGTTGTTCCAGATAATGCGCCCATCGGTCGGCTCGATCAGGCGGTTGATGCAGCGCAGCAGCGTGGACTTGCCGGAGCCGCTCAGTCCGATGATGACCAGGAACTGACCGTCCGGCACCTCGAAGCTCACGTCTTGCAGCGCGCGCACGCCGCTGTCGTAGATTTTGGTCAGGTGTTCGATCTTGAGCATCAGCGTCTCCGCCGGGTTAAAAAGCGGGCAGAGGAGTCACCTCGCTCTGCCCGTCGGTGTGGTAACGAATGGGAAGGGGACTAGCCGAAGATGTCCTCTTCGGTCAGACCCAGGATTTCGAACTGCAAGCGGACGGAGTCGAAGACCGAATCTTCGATTGGCTCAATGCCTGTCCAACTGTAGGCAGTCTGCAGCGCCGTAGCGTCCCAGGCTTCTTTGTTCTCAGCCAGCGCAAAGAGCGCGTCCAGAATCTCCTGGCGCAGTTCTGTCGGGAAGTCCGGTCCGAAGCTCAGCGTGTCGTTGGGGATGGGCGCGCTGATGGCCAGGATGCGCACTTTGTCCACCACATCAGGAGCCGTCTCGCGCACGGCGCGGCGGGCGTCCATGATGCGCACATCACCGACATAAAGCTCGCCGTCCTCACCGATGTAGGACTCGTCAACTGTGAGATCGTACGGCTCCGGCAGGTCGCCGTAGTACCAGGGCGCGCCAGGGGTGGTCGGCGGGCTGTAGTACGTGGTGCCGAAGTCTACTTCGCCGTTGTAAACGGCCAGGATGGTCTGGTTGTGACCGCCAGTCTGAACCTCAGCGCCGGGGACGATCCCGCGTGCCTGCAACTCCACTGCTGGCACAATGTAGCCGGAGGTCGAGCCAGGATCGCCGTAGCCCCAGGTCTTGCCGGCCAGGTCACCCAGCGTGTAGATGGGGGCATCGCGGCGCACCACATACTGCGCCCAATAGACGGGCCAGCCAAAGCGTACCGCAGCAGCGGCCACTTCCACACCGCAGCGGTTGTTGGCGATGACGTAGCCCGCCGCCGGGATGAAGCCCATCGTCTTGTCGGGCGCGGCGCACATCGCCTCGATGGTGGCCGCATACGACGTGGGCACGGAGACCTTGAACGTATAGCCGGTCAGGTCTTTGAGCGCCTGGGCGAGCACTTCGCCACCCTCGACGATGACCTGCGCCTCGCCAGACGGCACAAAGTACACTTCAATCGGGTTGCCTTCGCTGCCTATCGCGTCCTGGGCAGCCGCTCCAGGGACAAGCGTCAAAACAGGCAGCGCCATCATCACTACCATCAGCAGACAGAATGCTTTTTTCATGCGTTGGCTCCTCATGAACTTAATGACCCATCCAGATCGCCCAGTGCCACAACTTCGTGGGCCTATCGTTGCCTACCAGTGTAACGGAGCGGCGAGGTTCGCGCAAGCAGAATGCTGCCATATTTCACGCTCAGCGCTGCTGCTGCCAGCGCGCCCACAGCGTGTCGAGTGTCGCTTCCAGCCGCGCCTCGAAGACTGGCCCCAGCGAGGTGGTCACGTCGTCGTGGTTGGGGAACACGGCATAGGGCACCGCCGTGCCGCGCACGGTGATCGTCTCCGGGTCGGCGGCGGCCAGCTCGTGCCAGTCTACTTTCCTGTACAGACGCTCCAGCTTGGCATCGGGCAGGCCGTGCTCCAGGATGCTGTCCGGCCTGTCCGGGTTGAAGCGGCGGCGGTTCTTGCGCAGCGATTCCTCGTAGGGCACGTCAATGAAGAAGATGGCCGCCTGCTTCAGCACAGCGTCGCTCAGGTGTGGGTACGCGGCGCGATAGCCGCCGTGCTCGCTGCCGCGCGAGAACTCGATCAGCACGGTGTGCGTCGCGTGCAGGTCGGGCGCGTCGCGCAGAAGCTTGTCATAGTCCAGGCTGAGCCGCTCGATGAGCAGGTGCCACAGATCGTTGTGGACGAAATACCCATCGGAGTCGGTGTGCAGGCGCGGGCGGCCCAGCCTGTGCTCCAGGATGTGATCCTCCTCGAACCACGTCCACAGCATGGGAAAGTCGTCCAACTCGTGCAGCATCCCGATGTGAAAGCGCGCCCGCCGCTCATCGTCGGGTAGGCC
>DYGW01000016.1:5465-7189 GCA_020724485.1 Thermoflexus sp.
CCCGCAAGAAGTGGATCAACTCGCTCTTGCCAGCAGCCGGACGGCCATTGAGAATGAGAATCGGGAAGAAACCGGTCATCAGCCTGTCCTAAACAGTGCGAAAGACAGATGTCGCGTGCGCGTCCCGGCGCGCCTGGCGACTCACTGGCTCTGCGCCACCGCCGAGTCGATCAGTGACTGCTTGAGGTCCCACAGCGCCTGGGTCAGTGACACGTGATAGATGTGCGGGTTGACCAGCCGCTGCACGCCAGGGTCGAGCCGCTCGGTGTCGGCGCGGCGCAGCGCGCGCATGTCCTCGATGGTGGGCAGGTCATAGACCAACCGCCCCTCGCGCAGCACTTCGACCAGCAGCGGCTCGATTTCCGAGACTTCCTGGCGCGGCAGCGCGCGATACTTGGTGTGGTCGGACGGGTGGCGCAGAACCAGGCGGTCGGCGGCGCGCGGGTCTTCGTCCTCCAGGCTCAGCAGGTCGGCGGTCGCCTTGCCCCGCTCGTCATAGACGCGCCAGACGCGCTTGTGGCCGGGGTTGGGTGTCTTGTCCGGCGAATCCGACAGCTTGATCGCCGGAACCCAGCGACCATTGTCGCACACGGCCACCAGCTTGTACACGCCGCCCAGAGCTGGCTCGCCCCACGACGTGATCAGCCGCGTCCCCGCGCCGAACGCCAGCTGCTTGATTAGGTGGTCGGCGTCGAGGCCCCAGCGCGGCGCTTCGTCGCGAATCTGGGTGATGATCTGCCAGATGACCAGCTCGTCGAGATTGTTGGAGAGCACGATGGTTGTGTTCGGAAAGCCGGCGTCGTTGAGCATCTTGGCCGCCTGAATGCTCAGGTAGGCCAGGTCACCGGAATCCAGGCGGATACCGACTGGCTCGTGCCCCTTGCGGCGCAGTTCCTCGAAAACGGTGATCGCGTTGGGGATGCCGCTGCCCAGTGTGTCAATGGTGTCCACCAGCAGCAGGCAGTCGTCGGGGTAGAGGTCGGCGTAAGCGCGGAATGCACCTAGCTCGCCCATGCCCAGCGCCATGAAGACTTGAACCATGCTGTGGGCGTGCGTGCCCTTGGGCGGGTAGCCGAGCACGCGCGAGATGCCCACGTTCGACGAGAAATCCGCCCCGCCGATCAGCGCCGCGCGCGTTCCGGCGTTGGCCCCCCGGTCGTGACCGCGCCGCACGCCGAACTCCAGCAGCAACCGCCCGCGCCCGCTGAAGTGCATACGCGCGGCTTTGGTGGCGATCAGTGTCTGGTAGTTGAGGTGGTTGAGCAGCGAGGTTTCGAGCAGTTGGGCGGGCACCATCGGCCCCTGCACGACCGTCAGCGGGACGTTGGGGTGCACGACGCGCCCTTCGGGGATGGCGTGCAGGGTCAGGCCGTCGAAGGTGCCGTTGGCCCCCAGCCAGCGCAGGAAGTCGTCGGCAAAGAGGCGCTCGCCGGTACGCCCGCGCTGCCCGCGCAGGTATTCGATGTCGTCAGCGGTCAGGTGCGCCTCGGCCATCCAGTCGAGCAGCCATTCCAGCCCGGCGTTGACGCAGTAGCCGGCTTTGTGCGCGCCGTAGTCGGGATAGTCGCGGAAGAAATGATCGAACTGCACTGTCTTCTCGTGCAGGCCCGTCCGGTAGTAAAGCTGAGCCATTGTCAGTTGGTAAAAGTCGGTGAAGAGGATGCCCTCCGCCACGCGACGCTGTGCTTCTTTCACGGTGACTCCTTGTGTACGTCTGACTGCCA
>DYGW01000016.1:7199-19709 GCA_020724485.1 Thermoflexus sp.
ATCTGTCTCCATTATCCCCCATCCACGCTGGCATTGCATCCTTCGGGAGTGGCGGGGGTGTATTGCTATGCGCCCCTACTACCTGAAGGAAATTACCCGCTCTCTCGGTAGTCCAGTCCTTGACACCACCCGGACAGTCTGCTAGACTCTGCTCAGGCCCCCTCCCTATGGGGGTGGGGGAGTAAGATGGAGTGACTTATGGACGACAAGACACGATCCGAGGCGATTCATCGCCTGAAAAGCGTCGCCGGCCACGTCAACGGCATCATTCGGATGCTGGAAGAAGACCGCTACTGCATTGACGTGATCAAGCAGATTCAGGCCACCCAGACGGCCCTGGCCCGCGTCAGCGAGAGCATCCTCGAGTCGCACCTGCGCACCTGCGTCACCACGGCCATCCAGGGCGACGACGTGACCGAGCGCGAGCGCCTGCTCTCCGAAGTCGTCGAAGTCTACCGTTACGCCAACAAGCCCTGACATCGTATCCTTCAACACACCCATCAAAGAGAGTCTGCTATGCCTACCAAGACGTTCCAAGTCCCCAACATTTCCTGCGGCCACTGCGTCATGACCATCAAGAACGAGGTTAGCGAGCTAACTGGCGTCAGCCGTGTGGACGCCGACAAGAACACGCGCATGGTCACGGTGGAATGGTCAGAGCCGGCCACCTGGGAGCAGATCAAGAGCCTGCTTGTGGAAATCAACTACCCGCCCGCCGAGCAGAATTAAGGGCGTTCCAAGCGCGATGAGGATAGCGGTCAATGAAGCTGCAATCGGTTATCACATGTCCCCGCTGCGGGTTTGCCAGAGAAGAGACTATGCCAACGGACCGCTGCCAGTTTCTCTATCAGTGTACAAACTGCAACGCGATTCTGCGGCCCCAACCGGGCGACTGCTGTGTGTTCTGCTCCTATGGCAGTACGGTATGCCCGCCCAAGCAGCAGGAGACAGGCACGTCCTAGCGAGGAACTTATGCCTGAGAAGACGCTCACTCTGCCTGTCACCGGCATGACGTGCGCCAACTGCGTCGCCACCGTCGAGCGCAGCGTGCGCAAGCTGGATGGCGTGCGCGAGGCCAACGTCAACTTTGCTAGCGAGAAGATCAGCCTGATCTACGATGACTCGCTGTTGGGGGCGGGCGATATCGTCACCAGAATTCGCAAGGCTGGCTACGACGTGCCCCAGCAGACGGTAGACCTGGCCGTCACCGGCATGGACTGCGTGAACTGCGCGGCCAATGTCGAGCGGGCGCTGAAGAAAGTGGACGGCGTGCTCGACGTGCAGGTCAACTTCGCCAGCGAGCACGCCCTGGTCACGTTGGCGCCAGGCATCACCCGTCAGGCACTGGTCGCCGCCGTCGAAAAAGCGGGCTACGGTGTGGTGCAGGCGGAGGACGAAGACGCCCTGGAGGACGCCGAAGCTGCCGCGCGCCAAGCCGAGATTCAGCACAACCTGCGCCGCGTGATCATCGGCGCGCTGTTCACCGTGCCGCTGTTCGTGCTGAGCATGGGCCGCGATGTCAGCCTGTTTGGCCATTGGGCGCACGAGGGATGGGTCAATTTTCTGTTCTGGGCGCTGGCTACGCCAGTCCAGTTCTGGGTTGGGCGCGATTTCTACGTCAGCGCGGTCAAGTCGCTGCGCGGCGGCTCGGCCAATATGGACGTGCTGGTTGCGCTGGGGTCGAGCGTGGCCTACTTCTACAGCGCCGTGATCACGCTGGGCATCATGGGCGGCCACGTCTACTTCGAGACCTCGGCGGCGATCATCACCCTGATCGCCACCGGCGGGCTGCTGGAGACCATCGCCAAGGGGCGCACCAGCGCCGCGATCAAGGCGCTGATGGGCTTGCGGGCCAAGACCGCGCGCGTCGTGCGCGATGGTATAGAACAGGACATCCCCGTCGAAGGGGTGCGCGTCGGCGACCTGGTGCTGGTGCGGCCCGGCGAGAAGATTCCGGTGGATGGCATTGTGCGCGACGGGCACAGCGCCGTTGACGAGAGCATGATCACCGGCGAGAGCCTGCCGGTGGAGAAAGCGCCCGGCGACGCCGTGATCGGCGCGACGATCAACCGACAGGGACTGCTCACCTTCGAGGCGACGCGGGTTGGGCGCGAGACGGCGCTGGCCCAGATCATCCGGCTGGTCGAGCAGGCGCAGGGCAGCAAAGCGCCGATCCAACGTCTGGCCGACCAGGTGTCGGCCATCTTCGTGCCGGCGGTTGTCACCATCGCCCTGATCACCTTCGCCATCTGGATGATCGGCACCGGCGAATTGGCCCCATCGTTGGTGCGCATGATCGCTGTGCTGATCATCGCCTGTCCGTGCGCGATGGGTCTGGCCACGCCGACCGCGATCATGGTCGGCATGGGCAAGGGGGCCGAGACGGGCATTCTGTTCAAGAGCAGCGAGGCCCTGGAACGGGCGCGCAAGCTCACCGCCATCGTCCTCGACAAGACGGGCACGCTCACGCGCGGCGAGCCGAGCGTCACCGACTACGTAGTCAGCGAGAACGCCGAGTTCGATGGTGACTCGCTGCTGAACCTGGCGGCGAGTGCCGAGCGCGGCAGTGAGCATCCGTTAGGCGCGGCCATCGTCCGCGCCGCCGAGGCGCGCGGCCTCGCCCTGAGCCAGCCCCGGCACTTCGAAGCAGTGGCGGGGCAGGGCGTCCGCGCGGACGTAGACGGTCGCACGGTGCTGCTCGGCAACCTGGCCCTGATGCGCGCCCATGACGTGCACCTCAACGGGCTGGAAGCGGAGGCGCAGCGCCTGCAGAGCGAGGCCAAGACCGCCATGTGGGTGGCGATTGACGGCGTAGCCAGCGCCGTGATCGCCGTCGCCGACACGCTCAAGGATGGGGCGATTGAGGCAGTGCGCCAGATGCGCGAGCTAGGGCTGGCTGTGGTCATGATGACCGGCGACAACCAGGCCACCGCCGAGGCCATCGCCCGCCAAGTGGGCATCGAGCGCGTCTTCGCCGAGGTCAATCCCGGCGACAAGACCGCCTACGTCAAGCGCCTGCAGGATGAGGGCTACCTGGTGGGCATGGTCGGCGACGGGATCAACGACGCGCCGGCGCTTGCCCAGGCGGACGTGGGCATTGCCATCGGCACGGGGACGGACGTGGCGATGGAAGCCGCTGACGTGACGCTGATCAGCGGCGACCTGCGCGGCGTGCCGCGCGCCATCGCCCTCAGCAAGAAGACGGTGCGCGCCATCAAGGAGAATCTATTCTGGGCGTTCGCCTACAACGTGACGCTCATCCCGGTCGCGGCGGGCGTGCTGGCCCCGTTCGCCTGGGCACCTGAAATCCTGCGCCACCTGCACCCGATCCTGGCCGCGCTGGCGATGGCCCTCAGCGACGTGTTCGTCATCGGCAACAGCCTGCGCCTGCGCCGGATGAAGCTGCACTAGCGCCGCTTGCCGCCAGCCTGTGGCAGCGCCTACAATGGAGCCGGGAGGTCTCGCCATCACGCGCACCGCCCGGCTCTTTTTTGTCATGAATTGGTAGATGTCTGTTCAGGGAACTATCGTGTCGCTGCCTTCCGGCCCGATCACCGCGCTGCCGCCCGATTACCGGGAGGCATACGCGGCGCGCGTCAACCAGCGGCGCGCCTGGCCGCCGCTGCTGGCCCTGACGCTGGCCGCGCTGCTCGTCAGCGGAGGGCTGCTGTTCGGCGCGCTGGCCGCGTACCATGCCGCTGGCGCTCCCCTGGTGATCGGCGCGCTGCCGGACGACGTGCCGCGCTCCCTCGGTTACGCGCTGGTGCTGGCTGTGCTACCGCTGCACGAGGGGGTGCACGGGCGGATGATCCGGCGCTGTGGGCATTCACCGCGCTATGGCCTGAAATGGTACGCGCTGTACACGACGGCGGACAGCGCGTACTTCCGCCGCGACGAGTATCTGCGCGTGTTGCTGGCCCCGCTGGTGGTCATCACGCTGGGGGGCATGGCCGCGCTGCCGTTCCTGCCACTGGGACTGGCCTCGTGGGTCGCGCTGGCGGTCGTCGTCAATGCATCCGGCGCGGGCGGCGACCTGTGGATGGCGCTCATCACCCGCCGCTGCGATCCGGCGGCGCTCATCCGCGACGAAGCGGTCGGGATGCGCGTCTATCTCCCTGCTGCGGCAGTCCCTTAACCCTGCTGCGCCTGGAAGTGGACGATGATCTGGTCAATGGTCGTGTCGAGCGGCGTGGAGGGCGCCCAGCCGATGGCGCGCCCGATCTTGCTGATGTCTGGCACACGGCGGCGCATATCCTCAAAGCCGACTTCATACGCCTGGTCGTAGGGCACGCGCACGATCTCCGACGCGCTGCCGGTGCGTGCCTTGACCCGCTCGGCCAACTCGCCGATAGTCACTTCTTCGTTGCTGCCCACGTTAAACACTTCGCCGGAGGTACCGGTCGCGTGGGCCAGGCGGGCGATGGCGTCCACCACGTCGTGCACATTGGCGAAGCAGCGCGATTGCGTGCCGTCGCCGTAGACCTGAATCGGCTCGCCGGTCAGCGCCCACTGCACGAAGCGCGGCACAACCATGCCGTAGTTCCCCACCTGGCGCGGGCCAACCGTGTTGAACAGGCGGACGATGATCACCGGCAGTCCGGTCGCTTTGTGATAGGCCAGCCCCAGGAACTCGTCGAGCGCCTTAGACGCAGCGTAGCTCCAGCGGCTCTTGGTCGTTGGGCCGAGGATGCGGTCATCGTCCTCGCTGAAGGGCACCTTGATGCCCTTGCCGTAGACCTCCGAGGTCGAAGCGATCAGCACGGGCCGGCGGTAGCGGCGGGCCGTCTGGAGCACGATCTCTGTGCCGCCAACGTTGATCTCCAGCGTGTCAATCGGGCTGTGCACAATGGAGAACACGCCGACCGCCGCCGCCAGGTGGTAGATCACGTCACACTCACTGACCAGGCGATCCATCACGGCGGCGTGACGGATGTCCTCAATGGCGTAGCGGAAGCCCGGCGTTTTTTCCAGATGGGCGATGTTCTCGAAGCGCCCGGTAGAGAGATTGTCAATGACTGTCACCTGCTCGCCGCGCGCCAGCAGGTATTCGGCCAGGTGGCTGCCGATGAACCCGGCGCCACCGGTGATCAGAGCGTGTGTCATGCGTGCTTTCCTTCTCGTCGCAAAGGGGACTGCACCAGCAAACGGGTGCGATTATACCAGGCGAGATGCTCTCGCCCCAGTTACCACTGCCCTCGCATACATGCAGAATTGTCGGATCGCCTGCTGCGAATCGCTACCCCTGCGGCCCCTGTTGGGGCAGGTTGGGGGCCAGCCAGGCCAGGAAAGCGTCCTCGGAGCGCGTCTGCATATAGACGCGCCCAGGGCCGGTCAGGTCCACGACCAGGCCCTCACCGCTGAGCAGCGTCGAGCGGACGCCGCCGGCAGTGCGCACCCGAAAGCCCATGCCCTCGCTGAACGAGACCAGGTGCCCGGTGTCTATCGTGTACTGCTGGCCGGGTGCCAGGTCAATGGGGTGAATGGCCCCGTAGCTGGACAGGATGAGCAACCCCTCGCCGCGCGCGCGCAGCATGACCAGCCCTTCTGAGGCGAAGAACGTCTGCGCGCCTCCCCATTTGGTGTCAATGGTGATGCCCAGCGACGAGGCGACATACGAACCGCTCTGCACCAGCAGCGATTCGCCGTGCATCTCCAGGATCATCATGTCGCCCGGCATGGTCGGGGCCAGGTTGATCTGCCCGCCCTGCGCCGGCGCCTGGAAGACGTTGAGAAAGAAGCTCTCCCCGCCGAGGATTGACCGCGTCAGGCTGCGCAGGACGCCGCCCTCCATCTGCGTCTTGAGCTTCATGCCCTCGGTCATGCTCACCATCGAGCCGGATTCGACGCGAATCTCCTCGTGGGGGGCCAGGTCCACAATGGCCATCGAGTACGAGGGCCGGTACAGGATTTCGGCGCGCATAGAAGTCTCCTTGTCTCGTGACCCGGCGGGCTGGCGCTTGCGCCGCGCCCTCCATCTGTTGCGGTCTGCTGCCGCCTTGTGGAGGAGTCGGTTCACACTCGCATGATACGGGTTTTGAGTCAGGAGTCGTGAGATTATCCTGCGTTCTAGACTCAAGACTCCTGACTCAGGACTCACCACTCGCAACGATTGTGCGCCACTTGGTTTCCCCATTAGTATAGCGCCGGGTATGCGCTGCGATCCAGTGCGCGCGCTGCCGGGAGGGACGCACTTCGTGGAGCAGTCTTCCCGTGCCGAGTCCGTTTATCTGTCCATTTGTTCGAAGGCCAGAAACGCTATATGTGGGGGTAAATGTCGAGCATAGTGCCCTATATATAGGGTTTCAAGCTACCGAAGTTCAGCGCCGGAATCGGGTTGACAGCGTTTGGGCTGACCAGAACGCATGTGCTATCATTGAGCCATTGACCGGCTAGATGCCTATCAGTACCGCGCAGGGCGGAGGGACGGAGCATCATGGCTCGGAAAATGCTACTCCT
The DNA here is from genome assembly GCA_020724485.1 of Thermoflexus sp. Lineage (GTDB taxonomy): Bacteria > Chloroflexota > Anaerolineae > Aggregatilineales > Aggregatilineaceae > UBA2029. The sequence continues at coordinate 13,656 of DYGW01000016.1, forward strand.
GGTGTGCCATGCCGAAGATGGGCGCTTCGCCGACGGAGACCGGACGGCGATCCGCGCAGCATTGACCGACTCAAAGTGCGTCGCCCGCGTGATTGAGGTGGGCGGCGGGTGGATCGAGGTGATCTGCGTGGATGGCGGGCGGCTGACGCTGCGCGCGCCAGGGCTGAATGGGCGGTGTGCTTTCCATCGGATGTGCTTGTTCCTGGAGTCAGAGACCTGGACGGCGGCCATGCTGCGGCTAGTATACACGCTCATGCGCGCCGGCGGATTTGGGTTAGTGCGCGACCTGGACGCGCCGCAGTTCCTGGTCACTCAGCCGCAGCAGGTCACCTACTTCCCCTGGCTGCCGGAGCCGCCGCTGCTCGTGCGCAACTCGCGCGATCTCGGCGCATCGTTGGGGCTGGTGGTCTGACATCGGCCAGTGCGTCCTCGCAACAACGCGAACGGCGGACGCGCCCGTCCGCCGTTCGTGGTCTCAACCCGTTTACGCTGCCAGAGGCTACTTGGCGTAGTCTACGGCGCGTGTCTCGCGGATGATGGTCACTTTGATCTGGCCGGGATACTGCATCGTCTCTTCGATGCGCTTGGAGATGTCGCGCGCCAGCCGGGTTGCGGCCAGGTCGTCAATCTCCTCCGGCTTGACCATGATGCGCACTTCGCGCCCGGCTTGCAGCGCGTAGCTCTGTTCGACGCCGGAGAACTCGCGCGCGATGTCTTCGAGCGCCTTGACGCGACGGATGTACGTGTCCAGGCTTTCGCGGCGGGCGCCCGGTCGCGCGCCGGAGATGGCGTCGGCGGCCTCGACAATCATCGCCTCGACGCACTCCTGCTCAACTTCGTGATGGTGCGCGGCGATGCAGTTGACGACCTTCGGCGGCAGCCCGAAACGCTTGGCGAAATCCGCGCCGATCTGGGCGTGCGTGCCTTCGATCTCGTGATCTACGGCCTTGCCGATGTCGTGTAGCAGCCCGCCCGCTTTGGCTATCGCCACATCCGCACCCAGTTCGGCGGCGATCATCCCGGCGATGTGCGCCGTCTCGATGGCGTGAGCGTGCTGGTTCTGCCCGTAGCTCGTGCGGAACTTGAGGCGGCCCAGCAGCTTGATGATCTCGTTGTGCAGGCCGGGCACGCCAGCCTCGTAGGCGGCGCGCTCGCCTTCTTCGCGCACGATGCGCTCAACTTCCTTGCGCGCGTCGGTGACCAGCTTCTCGATGCGCGCCGGGTGAATGCGCCCATCCAGCACGAGCTTTTCCATCGAGCGGCGGGCCACTTCGCGGCGGATCGGGTCGAAGCTGGAGATGGTGACGGCTTCGGGCGTGTCGTCCACCACCACATCTACGCCCGTCGCCTGCTCGAATGAGCGGATGTTGCGCCCGTTGCGCCCGATGATGCGCCCCTTCATCTCGTCAGAGGGGAGGGGAACCACGCTCACGGCGATCTCGTTGACGTGCTCGGAGGCGATGCGCTGGATGGCCAGGGCGATGATGTCGCGCGCGCGGGTGTCGGCTTCGAGCTTGGTCTCGGCTTCCACCTCGCGGATGCGGCGCGCCATATCCTGGCGGGCGTCTTCTTCGACGAGGCGCAGCAATTCCTGGCGGGCCTCGTCGCGCGTCATCTCGGCGACGCGCTCAAGCTCCGCCTTCTGCTCCTCCAGCATTTGCGCGATCTCATTTTGCTGTTTGTCGAGCTTGCTCTGGCGCTTGTTGAGCGTTTGCTCGCGCAGCTCCATGCGTTCGTAGCGCGCGTCGAGGTCTTCGCGGCGCTTCTGGAGCCGGTCGCTCTCGCGGTCAAGCTCAGCACGGCGTCTCTTGGCATTGTCTTCAGCTTCTCGCTGGATGTGCAACGCTTCGTCTCTGGCGTTGATGATGATCTGTTTCGCCTGATCCTGCGCGTCACTGATGATGCGATTTGCTTCGTCCTCTGCCTGGCGCTTTTTACTCGTCCCCTGCGAACGCTGGTAGACGAGCAGCGCGCCCGTGCCTAGCCCAACCCCAATCGCCAGCCCAAGTAGGGCTAACACGATTTCCATGGGGCTTACTCCTCGTATTCGTTCATTGGCTCGTCAGGTGCAAAAAACTCTGGTTGTTCCTCGTCCAGATGGGCCAAAATCTCTTCGACGGCCTCGTGGGCAATGTCGAAGCTGAACCCACGCCGGGCCAGAAATGCGCCCAGCTTTCTCTCCGCTTCGGCCCGCGTCAGGCCGCGCAGCCGGCGCAGCGGTTCCTGGGCCGCGCGCACTGCCGACTCGCGCGCGTCCAGCGCGCTCAGCGCGGCCTCGATGATGTCCGCTGCCAGTCCCTTCTGGCGTAGCTCGTGGCGCAGTGCCTGCGGGCTGCGCGGGCGAAACCGCTCGCGGTTTTCGACCCAGAACTGGGCGAAGGCGCGATCGTCCACGTAGCCCAGGCTTTCCAGCTTGGCCAGCGCCTGGTCAATCGTAGCGGGCGCGACCTGCCTGGCGGCCAGGCTGCGGCGGATTTCGGCGCGACTGTAGGGGCGGCGGACCAGCAGGCGGGCGGCGTGATCAACGGCGCGCGTCACATCGTCCAGCGCGCGCAGTGCCGCGATCTCGGCCTCCGAAAGCACCTGGCCCTGGCGGAGGCGTGCCGCTTCGATGGCCGGCAGCCCAAAAGCAAACTCGCCGTCCAGGTAGACGCTGACGCGCTCCTGGTTGCGCTTCTGAACTTCCAGCCCCGTGATCGTGCGCTCCACCGTTGGCATCCCTACAAACAAAACAGCCGTAGCACAATTACCACGGCTGTCAGTCGCGTTGATCGCGGAACTCGCGCGACTGCCCTGTAGGGTGCGCCTGCCAGGAGTCGCGGCCATCTCGAATGGGTGATCGATCTTACGGGCGGTCGGGCCGGTATGGAACAGTTGCCCGCTGATCGCGATCGGTTGTCGTCCTCGCCAGGAGGTCAGACAAACTCATCATCTTCAGCACACGCTGTCGCTGTGTTCCCGCCCGGCTCTTATATCCGATTGACAGGCATCCTCGCCAACAAATCTCCAGAGGACGGTGTTCCATCGGTTAGCACCCGTGCTTGTGTCTTGTGTACCTTGTCGTGCGCACCTGCGCGGGCACATCCGGGCGTTCGGGTCGGCTGATTTACTCGCGGGTGCCCCCGCGCAATGATTGCTTGCCGTCAACATCCATTCGAGGATGGACTCACTGTCGTGCGTTCGAGTTCCTTGCTGCAACCGTGATTCGAATCTTTTGTCACATTGTATTTATATTATCCACATCTAAGGTGGAATGACAAGCCAAATTGCGTCAGGCAGCGCATCTCAGGCGGTTGCCGCACCAGCGCCAGGCGCACAGACTGATCTGCCCCACTCAAGGAGGGACATTGTGCTCAACGACTCGTTTTACTATGGTGACAGCGCCCTGTGCTGCGACGGCGTGCCCCTGAGCGCCATCGCCGATGCAGTCGGCACACCACTCTACGTTTACAGCGCGGCGCGCGTCCGGCACAACGTCGAACGGCTGCGGCGCGCCTTTGCCCCGCTTGGCGCGTCCATCCACTACAGCCTGAAAGCGAACGCCAGCCTGGCCCTCGTCCGGCTGCTGCGCGACGCGGGCCTGGGCATGGACGCGGTCAGTGCGGGCGAGATCGCGCGGGCACTGCACGCCGGCGTTGATCCGGCGCGGATCGTCTTCGCCGGCGTGGGCAAGACCGCCGCCGAGATCGCCTTCGCCCTGGACGCTGGAATCGGCTGGTTCAACGTGGAGAGCCGCGACGAGCTACGTCTGCTCGATACGCTGGCGGGCGAGCGCGGGCTGCGGCCCCAGGTGGCGCTGCGCCTCAACCCCGGCATCCGCGCCCAGACCCACGAGCACATCGCCACCGGGCACCTGGGGGCCAAGTTCGGCCTGACCGCCGCCGAAGTGAGCGCGCTGCTCGACGAGCGCGGCGCGTACCCCCATCTGCGCGTGGCCGGTATTCACGTGCACATCGGCAGCCAGCTTGGTGACGTGGCCGAGACTGTCGCGGCGGTGCGCGCGGCCCAGGCGGTCGCCGCACCCTACGTGGACGTGCGGACGCTCAACATTGGCGGCGGGTTCCCGGTGCGCTACACGGAAGATGATCAGGTTCCCGCGCCGGACGATTTCGCGCGGGCGCTGACCCCGTTGCTGGAGGGCTGGCGTGTGCTCATCGAGCCGGGGCGCGCCCTGGTCGCCGACGCTGGCGTTTTGCTGGTCAGCGTGCTCTATGTCAAGGAGCAGGGCGGGCGGCGCTTCATCATCACCGACGGCAGTATGACCGATCTGCTGCGCCCGGCGCTGTACGGGGCTGTGCACGAAATAGTTCCGCTAGATCACCCGGCAGCGGAGCGCACGCCAGCGGTCGTCACCGGGCCGGTCTGCGAATCCGCCGATGTGCTGCACCGGGCGGCGCTCCTACCGCCGCTGGGCGCGGGCGACCGGCTGGCAGTGCTCACCGCCGGGGCTTATGGCATGGCGATGGCCTCCAACTACAACCTGCGCACCCGCCCGCCGGAGGTGCTGGTCGAGGGGGCGGGCTGGCGGGTGATCCGCCGCCGCGAGACATGGGACGATCTGCTGCGCCTGGAACAGGACGAGTCGGCAGGGCGCTCATGAGGCTGCGATAGCGGTTGCACTTCAGACGGAGGGTTCTTGGTTGAGCGCGCGAGACGGAGTAGCTTTTACCAAGAACCAATCACCAATAACCACAGTCCGAAGCCGTCGGCTGCGCGCGTCCAGTCTGGTGTCTCAGACCTCGTGCAGCGGCAGATCGCCGATCACCGCGCGCAGACTGCCCTCTGCCGCGTCGAGCAGGGCACGCGCCTCGTCCGCGCCGTCGCCGCGCACGGCCATGACAATCGCCACCTTCGCTTGCTGATCAGCTTCGGTCAACAGGCGGTCGGCTTCTTCTTCGCTGATGCCGGTGATCTGGCGGACGATGCGCCGGGCGCGCGCGGCCAGCTTCTGGTTGCCCACTTTCACGTCCACCATCAGGTTGCCGTAGACCTTGCCCAGGCGGATCATGCTGCCCGTGCTGAGCATGTTGAGCACCATCTTCTGAGCGGTGCCAGCCTTCAGGCGCGTGGACCCGCCGATCACCTCTGGCCCGGTGATCACGGCGATGGGGATGTCCGCCAGGGCCAGGATCGGCGCCGGCTCGTTGCAGGCGATGGCGACGGTTGTCGCACCCAGATCGCGCGCCGCTTCGAGCGCGCCGACGACGAAGGGCGTCCGCCCGCTGGCGGCGATGCCCACGACCACATCGTGCGCGGTCACGCCTGCCGCCTGGATTGCCGCGTGACCGGCCTGGGCGTCGTCCTCGGCGTCTTCGACCGAGCGCCCGAAGGCCGCTTCGCCCCCGGCCAGAATCGCCCGCACGGTGTCCGGCGCGACGCTGAAGGTTGGCTCCCATTCGATGGCGTCGGTCAGGGCTTCGCGCCCGCTCGATCCGGCGCCAACGTAGAGCACGCGCCCGCCGCCGCGCAGACGCCCGGCGATGGCGTCAACCGCCCGCGCGATGGCTGGCAGCGCCCGCTGCACAGCCCTGGCTACGGTCGCGTCTTCCTCGTTGATCGCGCGCAGCATGTCCAGTGTGGACAGGGTGTCAATGCGCTCAGTGCGTGGATTGCATCCTTCAGTCAGCATGGAGTCTCTCCGGTGAATGCGAAAGGCCAGTCAGGGCGCGCGGGCGGCCAGGGCCAGCAACCCCGCCCCCACCACAGGCGTATGGCGCGGCTGGGGCAGGGCGTCGAGGCCGAGCGCGGCGCACAGGGCGGTGCTCAGTGGATTCGGCACGCTGAGCAGCCCCCCGGCGAAGGCGATGCGCGGCGCGGTCAGGGTGAGCCGCCGCATGACGGTACGCGCGGCCAGCGTCAGCTCGGCGCAGGCGTCGCCGACGATGCGTTGGGCGACGGCGTCGCCTGCCTCGGCGTGAGCGAGCACCAGCGGAGCCAGCGCGGCAACGTCGCGGGTGCGCGGGACGCCGGGCTGGTACAGCCAGGGCACCAGGTCGAGCGGCTCGCTCAGGCTCAGGGCGTCCAGAACGGCGCGAGTCAGTGTGGTGGCGGGGG
>DYGW01000016.1:19719-29444 GCA_020724485.1 Thermoflexus sp.
CGCCCGTCGGCGGCGCGGGCGAGCGCCTGAAGCACCTGCTGGCCGAGCCAGTAGCCGCTGCCGCCGTCGTCAATGAGGTAGCCCCACGCGCCGACCAGAGCCGACTCGCCCGCCGCGTTGACCCCGTAGGCCAGCGAGCCGGTGCCGGACAGCACCAGCACGCCCCGCCGCTCGCCGAGCGCGCCCACCAGCGCGATCTCGTAGTCTATGCTGGGTACGACGATTGCGCCGGGCAGCACGGCAGCCACGACTTCGCGCAGCCAGCCTTCCGAGTAGCGCGGCAGCGCCCCGGCGATGCCGATCCCCACAGCGGCGATCTGCTCCGGGCGCAGGTTGGCAGCAGCAAGCGCCGCGCGCATCCCGGCGCGGATCGTTTCGGCGGCGGACTGCGGCCCGGCGACGACCGGGCTGGCCGTCGGCCCCTCGCTCTCGCCGGCGACGGTCAGGTCGGGGGTCAGGATGGCCACGCGCAGGCGGCTTCCGCCGCCGTCAATGCCCATCACATAGGGTGAGGTCACGATCTGCCGTCCGCGCGCTAATGGCCCCCGCGCTCTTCGGCCAGCAGCGCCAGGTCGAGCGCCTCGCCAATGGTGCGCACGCGCAGCAGCTTGACGCCGTCTGGCGGGGCCTCGTCGCGGCGGTGCGTGCGCGGCACCATCACTTGCTTGAAGCCCAGCTTGGCCGCCTCGCGCACGCGCACCGAGGTCTGGCTGACGGCGCGCAGCTCCCCGCTGAGGCCGATCTCGCCGACGAAGGCCATGTCTGCATAGACTGGCCTGTCGCGCACGCTCGACGCGACGGCGACGGCGATGGCCAGGTCTGCCGCCGGCTCGTCAATCTTCAGGCCGCTGATCACGTTGATGAAGACGTCCTTCTCAAACAGCCGGATGCCCACCCGCTGCGTCAGCACGGCGGTGATCAGTAGCATCCGGTTGAAGTCAATGCCGTTGGCCGTGCGGCGCGGGTTGGGGTAGACGGTTTGGCTGGCCAGCGCCTGCACCTCCACCAGCAGCGGGCGCGTGCCTTCAAGCGTCACGGCGATGGCGCTGCCCGGCGCGCTGACCACGCGCTCGGCGATGAACACCTCCGACGGGTTGGCGACCTCGATCAGGCCGCGATCGCGCATCTCGAAGACGCCGACTTCGTTCGTCGGGCCGAAGCGGTTCTTGACGCTGCGCAGCAGCCGGTAGGCCTGGAAGCGGTCGCCTTCCAGGTAGAGCACCGTGTCCACGATGTGCTCCAGGACGCGCGGCCCAGCGATGATGCCCTCTTTGGTCACGTGGCCGACGAGGAAGACGGCGATCCCGCTGCTTTTGGCTAGCTCGCGCAGTTGGGCGGCGCAGTCGCGCACCTGGCTGACGCTGCCCGCCGCCGCTGCCTTGCCCTCGAAGTAGGTTGTCTGGATCGAGTCGACGATCAGCAGGCGCGGCTTGACCTGCTCGACATGAGCGAGGATGGCGCCCATCTCCGTCTCGGTGACCAGGTAGACCTGCTGCGCCGATAGGCCCAGTCGCTCGGCGCGCATTCTGATCTGGCGCTCGCTCTCCTCGCCGCTGACGTAGAGCACCGGCCCGGCGACCTGATCCATCAGCGCGGCGACTTGTAACAGCAACGTGCTCTTGCCGATGCCGGGGTCGCCGCCGACGAGCACCACACTGCCTGGCACCAGCCCGCCGCCCAGCACGCGCGACAATTCCTCCACCGGCACCGGGTAACGCTCCTCAGCGTTAGCGGCGACATCGCCCAGGCGCTGCGGCTGCGAGCGTGGGACGCCGCTCTTGCGCGCGGCGGCGGGGGGCGGTTCCGGCTCCTCAACCAACTCGATCATGGTGTTGAACTCGCCACAGCCTGGGCATTTGCCCATGTAGCGCGGCGAGCGCCGCCCGCAGGTCTGGCACTCGTAGTAGACGCGCGATTTCGTCATTGGCCATCGCTCCCGGTTGCTGTCGGTGACGCCCCTAGTCTAGCGCGAACAGGTGTTCGGTGCAACGCGCGTAGTGCGGATTGGGTGGGTCTGAGGCAAAGAACTTGAACCGCAGAACACAGAGGACGCAGAGAAGAATCAATGATGAACACTGATGGCTCGTTCGTTATTTCTCGCCTGCAACCTCACCCCCTGGCTCCCTCTCCGCTGGCGGAGAGGGGAAAGTTGAGCGAAGCGAAACGGGGGTGAGGTAAATCTTTCTTCTACTTCCGTGTCCTCTGCGTCTCGGCGGTGAAAGGCCGCGACCGCTAGCCGTTGATGCGCGGGTCGCCCGGCGCGACCTCGAACTGGCTGGCCCAGGGGACGTAGTGGCTGTGGAACTCCTCGCGGTCAATGATCACGCGGTCGCCCTCGTACACGGTACGGTAGACGTACACATCCGCGCCGCTGACCGCGTAGTCCACCTGCTGAATCTGGCCGGGGGACAGCGCGCGGTTCGCCCGGTAGATGGGCGGCGGCGGGGCGGTCTGGTTGCGGACGACCGGCCCTTCCTTCACCACGCGCCGGTTCATGCTCGTGCTGTAGAACTTCCAGGTGATCGTGCTGGCGCCGGGGTTGACGTAGGTCTCGATCAGCAAGTGATAGGGCGTATCGTTGCGGAAGCGAAAGTCCACAATGGGCGAATAGACCGTCGCGTCCATGCCGGGGCCTTCGCCTTCTTCGTAATAGCCAACGCGGTAGGAGTGCTCGACCCGCTCCACGATGGGGTACCCGCCGTAGAACGCTGTCTGGAAGGCGGTCGTCGCCACCTGGCACACCCCGCCACCGACGCCGGTGATCGTCTGGTTGCCGACGATGATCAGCCCTTGCTCGTAGCCGCTCTCGGCGCTGACATCGCCCAGCCACTCATTGAACGAGAAAACGCCGCCTGGCGGGATGACCAGCCCGTGAAAGTTGTCCGACGCTACCTGGATGTTGTGGCGGCGCGCGGCAGTGGAGCCGTAATAGTAGGTGGTCTTCTGCACGACGCGCTCGGTGATGCCCAGTTCGGCAGCGGTGGCCGTGTCGGGGATGGCCGGGGGAGTCTGCGTGAAGACGAGGCGGACGCGCCGCTCGGCGGGGTCGCTGGCAAAGACGGCCCGCTCGAACTGAGCGACGGTCTGCTCTACATCGAGCGCGCGCCCGGTGACGCTGTTCTGGATGACCTCAAGCTGCTTGGTCTCGTCGTTGAAGATGAAGCGGGCGTTGGCCGGTTTGACCGCCAGCGACGGGGCCAGTTCGTTGAGGAAGGCGCGCGGCTCGTCCAGACTCACGCCGACCTCATAGGCTGCTGTGCCGTCCGGATTCTGCTCCAGGGTGACGGTCAACATCTGCTCCAATGAGTTCACCTGGGCCACCCAGGGGCCTTTGTCCGCGCCGTCTTCGGGCGCTACGTAGAACTCGACCGGGACTGATAGCGCCAGGTTGACGCGCTCGGCGGCGGCGCTGGCGTCCCAAACGGTGGGCTGCGTCTCCGTGACGACCAGCGTGATCTCGCTGCGCGTAGCCAGCCGCACGATCTCCTGGCGCAGCGCGGAGAGCGTCGCCGCCACGTCTACCGTGTGCCCGGCCTGCGCCGGGGGCGCGATGGCCTGCCCGTCGCGGATGGTCAGCGTCGCGTCCACAACCGGGCGGTTGACGTAGGCGCCGGCGATCTCGTTCAGGACGCCCTCGGCCACCGACTGGTCGAAGGTGACAACGGGTACGATTGGCTGCCCGTACAGGCGCGTCTCAAGTTGGGTGATCAGGTTTTCGAAGGCGCCGCCCTCGCGCCCGACGCGGTAAGCGGCGTCCACCGTCGCCTCGGCGTCCAGCGACACACCCAACTGCGCGGCGCTGTACTGCCACGACTGGCCGCCGTAGCGGAAAGTGAATGTGGCGCTGTCGGCGTAGGTGAAGCGGCCCGTCAGGGCCTGGATCGCTTCCTGGCGCGTCATCCCGGCCAGGTCCACGCCCATGACGGTCGAGACGCCGGGGTGAATCTGGTCGCGGTGCAGGAATTGGTAGCCGGACACCAGGATCGCCAGCACGCAGAGCAGCAGGATGACGCCGGTCACAGTCAGCATGAACAGGCGCGGAATCCAGGGGTTCATCGGCGGGCGAACGGGCCGTGCGTAAGGACGCGGGTGAGAGTAGGGAAGATGGGGAGCGCTCATGATCACCACCCGTAAAGTACCTGTTTTGCGGGCGACAGGGATACCCCCTGCCGTTGTTTGTATGGTAACATCTTTGGGCAGCAGCGACAATTTCAGGGCGCGCGAGTGCCGGGGGAGGGCGACATGGACGAACGGGATACTCCATTCACCGCTGAGAATCACGAGGCAGGACGGCCCTGGCCGTCGCTGCGCGAGGCGCGGCGCTCCGTCTTGCAGCGCGCCCACGCCACCAAAGAGTCGGCGGCGGATCAACTCATCCTCGCCGCCGAGCGCATCCGCGCCGAAGCCTTGCGCAGCGATGACGAGGTCGCCATCCGCCAGGCGGGGCAGCTTGCCCGCAGCCTGGAGCGGGCGGCGGTCTACCTGCACGGGCACACCTTCGACCAGATGAGCGGCGACGCCACGCTCATGGTGCGCTCGAAGCCCTGGCAGGCGGTGATGATCGCTTTCCTGGTGGGCGCCATCTTCGGGCGCAGCTTTCGCCGCGACCGCCTTTGAGCGGCGCTGAGGATGCGCTATCATCCGGGCGCGCCGCTGTAACATGCCCTGACAGGAAGGCGACCGGCCCATGATCAAATTGGTGATTCTGTTCAAGCAGTCGGCCCACGACGGCACCTTCGACCTGCGCTACGCCCGCAACCTGGCCCTGCTGCGCAAAATGCCCGGCATCGAGAGCGTGACCGAGGGGCAGGTGATCGGCAGTCCGGGCGGCCCGGCGACCTATCGCCGCGTGCTGGAACTGGGCTTCGCGTCGTTTGAAGCGCTGGACGCGGCGCTGCGCTCGCCGGAGGGCGTGGCCGCTGGGAAGGATTTGATGGACTTCGCCGGGAAGAATGCCGAGCTTCTGTTCGTCGAGGTGGCCGAGGGGCCGTCGCCCGTCGTGCTCACGCCGGCCAACCTGCAAGCCTTCCTCGACAACCACCAGATTGACGCGCAGATCGTCTATCCCGGCGCGCCGACGCCAACTGTGCCCGCTGCGGCGCGGGCGCTGGGTGTCGAGGCGGATCAGATCGTCAAGTCGGTTGTGTTCCTGGTCGAAGACCGGCCCTTCCTGGTCTACGGCTGCGGCACGCGCCGCGTGGACCCGCGCAAGCTGGCTGACCGGCTGAACGTCAGCCGTAAGAAGGTGCGTCTGGCCGACGCCGACCAGGTGCTCGACCTGACTGGCTACCCGGTCGGCACGGTGCCGCCCGTCGGGCTGAAGACGCCCATGCCCGCCTTCATGGACCCGGCCATCCAGGCCCACGAAGTGGTCTATGCGGGCGGCGGGGGGATTGACGCTCTGCTGCGCATCAGCAGCGCGGAGCTGATCCGCGCCAGCCGCGCCGAGATCGCGCCGATGCTGCGCGACAACGAAGCGGACGGCGCGGGCGAGACCGAGGCTTGACGCTGAGGGCGATGTTGGTACAATTGGAGGCAGTTCGGCCCCCATAGCTCAGAGGATAGAGCGTTGCCCTCCGGAGGCAGAGGCCCAGGTTCGAGTCCTGGTGGGGGTATCTTGGCAACTGGCATTCGCGGTAATCTCCCCGACGGGTGTTGGTAGGAAAGTCACTTAAGGGACGGCGAATATTACAGCCACTTCGCTTGACGGAGAGGGCGATTCCAGCGATTTGATCGCCTAAGACAGGCGCTTTCCGCGCATCAACACCCCAGAGACTGTCGGCAGCACATTAATCGGGAAATGACCATGACTTATGCTGATACGCTTCGCCCTTCTGTGAAGGGGTATGCTTTGCTTTATGACGTAGCCCTCGTAGTTGGAGGCTCGCTATTTGTCGCTCTGTCTGCTCAGCTTGCCATCCCTCTGCCCTTCAGCCCAGTTCCCGTCACTGGACAGACTCTGGCTGTACTTCTGACAGGCATGCTGCTTGGCAGCCGCCGGGGAAGCCTGAGTCTGCTCACATATTTGGTGGAGGGAGGCCTGGGACTACCTGTTTTTGCGGGAGGGACGGCGGGCCTTGCCCGCTTGACAGGACCGACAGGCGGCTATTTGATAGGTTTTCTCGCTGCCGCTTTCCTCGTAGGAATGTTGGCTGAGAGGGGATGGGATCGAAGGACTGGGACCACCTTTCTGGCCATACTTCTCGGTAATGCGGTCATTTATGCTTTTGGGTTGCCCTGGCTGGCTCATTTCGTGGGGGGTGAGAGGGTGCTGGCATTGGGTGTGCTGCCCTTTATCCCCGGTGACCTTTGGAAACTGCTCCTCGCCACGATGCTTCTACCCTGGGGCTGGAAACTGCTGAACCAGAACGGTTGAGGGAGATGATGATCCTGGAACGGGAAGCTACCGGCATGTGCGAATGCCGGTAGCTCGTTTCCAGGCCTAGCGATCAGAACAGGTGCTGATCGATCAACTGCGTGCCCGGCCCCGGTTTGTTGGCAATCACCTCGCGCACGCCGGGCAGGGTGCTCAGCGCCGCCGCGACCCGCGCCGCGTCCGCCCCCAGGCACAGCACGTGCACGTTCGCCCCCGCGTCAATGGTGCAGTACGCTTCCAGCCCCTCTTCGCGCCAGGCGCGCACCGCCTGCAGCACGCGCACTGTCTCCGGCGACCAGTAGAGCAGGCTGGGCTGCGAGGTCATGGTCACGGCGTGCATACGGATCGCTTCCTGCTCCGTCTCCTGGCCGAAGGCTGTGAAGTCGCGGGCCAGGATCGCCGCGCGGACCACCGGCAGCGCGCGCTCGGCGGCGGCCAGCCGCGCCCCTGCGAACGGGCTGGCGTCCACCAATTCCTGCCCCCTGGTCGAGCCGACTTCCTTATGTTCCGTCTGCACGACGGCGACCAGGTCGCGCAGGTCCCAGTGTTCGGGCGGGGCGATGCTCTCGGCGTAGGACTCCTCGCTGGTGTCTGCCGCGTGCCACTCGACGAATCCCGCCGGGATGGAGCGGCAGGCCGATCCCGATCCGAGCCGGGCCAGGATGGTGAGTTCCCGCTCGTCGAGGGCCAATCCCGCCGCCGCGCACGCTGCCGCGCTCAGCGCGGCGAAGGCCGACGCCGACGAGGCGATGCCCGCGCCCATCGGGAACGAGTTACGCGAGGCCACGCGCGCGGGTTCGGCGAAGCCCGCCAGCGCCCGGACGCGGTCGAGGTGCTCGCTCACACGGCGGGCGGCGCGCTCCGGTGCGGGCGCGCCTGCGATGCTCACGTCATCGCTGATCAGCGATGAATCGAAGGCGACGGTCGTGATCGTCGTCGCGCCGTCCAGGTTCATTGAGATGGAGCCATTGAGCGGCAAGCGCAGCGCGTGATCGCGCCGCCCCCAGTACTTGATGAAGGCGATGTTGGCGCAGCTAAGGGCCGTCGCTTTAGCCTGAGTCATAGGGCGCTCTCCACTTCCACTCGGACGCCGGGCGCGTTCGGCGGCACGCGCACCAGGGTGCCTCCGGCGGCTTCCAGCGCCCGCTCAACGTCTGCGCGCCGGTCGTCTGTTGCCAGGGCGATGACGCAATCGCCGCCCCCTGCGCCGCTCAACTTCGCGCCGTAAGCGCCCGCCGCGCGCGCGGCGAAGACCAGCGTCGCCGTCTGGGGGATGTCCACGCTGAGGGCGTGGGCCAGGCCGTGCTGCATGTCCAGCAATTCGCCCAACTGCGCCCAGTCGCCCTGAGTCAGCGCCTCCCGCCCGGCGATCACCAGCGCGTGCATCGCCTCGAAGATGTGTTCCACAGTCGCTGGATACGCCGCCAGGCGCGCGCTCACCCGCCCGACGTAGGTCGCCGTGTCCGCCTTGATCCCCGAATACGCGGCGACCAGCGGCAGGCCCGGCGCGTCCAGCGGCTCGATGCGGCGCGGCGCGGCGCTCTCGTAATACAGCGTCCCGCCGAAGGTCGCCGCCGCCAGGTCGAAGCCCGATCCGGTGCCCTGCACACGACGGATCGTTTCCAGCCCCAGGTCGAACAGGCGATCCGGCGCGAGGTCAACGCCCTGCAGGCGGGCCAGCCCGAACAGCGCGCAGGCGACAGTGGCCGACGAGCTACCCAGGCCCAATTGGCTGGAGAAGTCGCTGCGCGTGGCGATGGATACGCCGCTCTCCAGCCCGATCTGCTCGGCGAAGACGCGCAGGGCGCTCTCGATGAAGCGCGTCCCCTGCGCCAGGGCGCGCCCATCGCGGAAGGCGTCGGCCAGGCGGCCCGTCACGCCCGATGCGCCCACATCCGGCGCATCAATGGTGAAGCGGTCATCGCCGGTGCGGGTCAGGGTCATGTGCAGTCGGGAGTCCATCGCCGTCACCAGGCAGGGACGCCCGTGAACGACGGCGTGCTCGCCCAGCAGCATGAGCTTGCCTGGCGCGGAGACGTGAATCGTGGAGGGCATAGGCGCGCTTCTTGTTGGCTGGTGCCTTCTTCGTCCGCGTAGTGTAGATCGTTTGCGGGCGACCGGCAATGTCAAACGTGGTAGAATGGGCGGCGAGAGCGAGCCGCTGCGCGCGTCGGGAAGGAGTGGCGATGGCAGCTTCGTATGAGTCCATGTTTGGGGGCATCCTGGCCGATATTGACGCCGAGATGCGTGCTGCGCGCCAGCAGCAGGTCGAGGTCGCTCCCCTGCTGTGGGAGATGATCGATTACCACTTCGGCTGGGGCGCGGGTGCAATCGGCCCTCATTCTGGCGCGTCCGGCAAGCGCATACGCCCGCTGCTCATGGCGCTGGTCGCCCAGGCGCTCAGCGGCGATTACCGGCATGTGCTGCCCGCTGCGGCGGCGCTGGAGTTCCTGCACAACTTCACCCTGATCCACGACGACGTGATGGATCGCTCCCGCGAGCGGCGTCACCGCCCGACAGTGTGGGCGCTGTGGGACAGCGACCAGGCGATCAATGCCGGGGACGGGCTGTACGCGCTGGCGAACCTGGCCGTGACCTATCTGCTGCGCGCGGACGTGCCCGGCAGTGAGGTAGTCCGCGCTGCGCAGGTGCTCTCGCAGGCGTGCCTGTGGACTGCCGAAGGGCAGGTGCTCGATATGAGCTTCGCCGGGCGGGAGCGTGTGATGACCGCCGAGTATCTGACCATGATCGCGCACAAGACGGGCGCGCTCATCGAGGCGGCGACGAAGATCGGCGCGCTGCTCAGCAGCGACGATGAGGCGATCATCCGCACCTACGCGCAGTTCGGGCGCGACCTGGGCCTGGCTTTCCAGGTGCGCGACGATTACCTGGGCGTGTGGGGTGACGAGGCGGCGACCGGCAAATCGGCGACGGGCGACATCCGCGAGAAGAAGAAGTCGTATCCGGTGCTGGTGGCCTTCGAGCGCGCGCAGGCAGCAGACCAGGAGGTGCTGCGCCGCATCTACGCGCAGGAGACGCTGTCCGATCAGGATGTGGCCGATGTGCTGGGCATTCTGGAACGCTGCGGAGCCATCGCCGAGACCGACCGCATCGCCAGCGAGTACTTCGAGAGGGCGCTGGCTCGGCTCGACGCTACCGGCATCGCCAACCCGACCCAGGACAAGCTGCGGCAGCTTGCCGCGTTCCTCATCCGCCGCGCGTACTGAGCAGTTAGCCGCTCAGCGCGGCAACCAGCGCGCGCAGTTGGCGCTTGTAATCGTCGCCGGAGAAGTCGAAGCGCGGCTTGCGCCGCAGGGAGTCCGGCAGGTCGGCGGGTTCGAGCATGGCG
>DYGW01000016.1:29454-32373 GCA_020724485.1 Thermoflexus sp.
GACGACCACCGACTTGCGCGTCTTGACGAAGTAGTCCAGCGCCTCGCGCACGTTCGTTGCTTTGAGGGCCAGCGGCGTGACGATGACCAGCATGGCGGCGCACTCCACCAGGGCAGGGTGCACGCCGGTGGCCCACTGCACGCCTTCGTCCTCCGGGCCGGGCAGCCACGTGTGCACGCCCGCGCGCTTGAGGTCTTCCGCCAGAATCTCGGCGAATTCTGCATCGGCCACGCTGTAGTTGATGTAGGTGACCGGAACCGCCTTGCGGCCAGCCTTGCCTGGCAGCAGGTCGGCAAGCTGCGCCGGTTCCGGTCTTTTGAGCCGGGCGTGGGCGGCGGTACGGCCCATGCGGATCACCGTCGTGCTGCAGTCGGCGCATGTGCCGCGCGTGCCGGGTGCGCCGCGCCGCGTCCAGATGGCCTGCGGGTTCTCGATGGGCGTCTTCTGCTTGCAGCTCACGCAGTAGGCTTCGAGCAGGTCGCCCTCATCGGCATGGTCGTCGAAGGGATCGAAATGGTCAGTCATCAGGCTGGCTCAATTCCCTGGGCCGGCGGCGCAGGCTGCCGGTTGCCGTGCGGAGATAGCATACCATACGGCGCAATTTATGCGTAGTCGCGCGGGGAGGGTACAATGGGGGCCGTTTGACTGTTGGGGGACAGGGCCACACAATCCCAGGCATGCGTCTCTGCTGCGCCCTGAATCAGCACACATGGGAAGGATTCCATGACCGACTTCGACCAGAAAGCCATCAACACAATTCGTATGCTGGCGGTTGACGCCATTCAGAAGGCCAATTCCGGGCATCCGGGCCTGCCGCTGGGCGCAGCGCCGATGGCCTACGTGCTATGGACGCGCTTCCTCAAGCACAACCCGCGCGATCCGAAGTGGGCAGACCGCGACCGGTTCGTCCTTTCCGCCGGGCACGGCTCGATGCTGCTCTACGCGCTGCTCTACCTGACCGGCTACGACGTGAGCCTGGACGATCTCAAGCAGTTCCGCCAGTGGGGCAGCATCACCCCCGGCCATCCGGAGGCGGGGCCGACACCCGGCGTCGAGACGACGACCGGCCCGCTGGGGCAGGGCTTCGCCACCGGCGTGGGCATGGCCATCGCCGAGCGGCACCTGGCGGCGCGCTTCAACACGCCCGATCACACGGTCGTGAATCACTACACCTATGCCATCGTCAGCGACGGCGACCTGATGGAAGGCGTCGCGGCTGAGGCGGCGTCGCTGGCCGGGCACCTCAAGCTGGGCAGGCTGATCTACCTCTACGACGACAATTCCATCTCGCTCGACGGCCCCACGTCCCTCTCCTTCAGCGAGGATGTGGGCCGGCGCTTCGAGGCGTATGGCTGGCAGGTGTTGCGCGTCGCCGACGGCAACGACCTGGTCGCGATTGAGGCGGCCATTCACGCCGCGCGCGCCGAGGCCGAGCGTCCCTCGCTGATCATGGTGCGCACGGTGATCGGGTACGGCAGCCCTAACAAGGCCGGTACTTCCGAAGTGCACGGCTCGCCGCTCGGCGCGGAAGAAGTGGCCCTGACCAAGCAGAATCTCGGCTGGCCGGCGGAGCCAGCGTTCCTCGTCCCCGACGATGTGCTGGCCCACTTCCGCCAGGCGGTCGAGCGGGGTGTGGCGGCGCAGGCAGCCTGGGCGCGGACGTTCGCGGCGTGGGGGGCGGCGCAGCCGGACAAGGCGGCGGAGTGGGCGACCATGTTCTCCAGCGCGCTGCCGGAGGGCTGGGACGCCGATTTGCCCGTCTTCGCGGCGGGCACGTCCGTCGCCACGCGCGTCGCGTCGGGCAAGGTGCTCAACGCCCTGGCTCCGCACCTGCCGGGATTGATCGGCGGCGCGGCGGACCTGGACTCGTCCACCCGCACGTATCTGAACCTGAGCGAGGACTTCCGGGCGGGGCACTACGCCAACCGCAATCTGCGCTTCGGCGTGCGCGAGCACGCGATGGGGGCCATCGTCAACGGCCTCGCCGCGCACGGCGGCCTGATCCCCTACAGCGCCACCTTCCTTGTCTTCTCCGATTACATGCGCCCGGCGATGCGCGTGGCGGCGCTGAGCCATTTCGCACCGGTGTTCGTCTTCACCCACGACAGCATCGGCCTGGGCGAAGACGGCCCGACGCACCAGCCCGTCGAGCAGATCATGTCGCTGCGCCTGATCCCGCACGTGGAAGTGATCCGCCCGGCGGACGCCAACGAGACGGCGGCAGCCTGGCGCTGCGCCATCGAGAACCGCGATCACCCGACCGTCCTCGCCCTCACCCGCCAGAACGTGCCCGCGCTCGATCCCGCGCTGGGCATCGCCGAGGGTGTGGCGCGTGGCGCGTACGTGCTCTCCGACGCGCCCGGCGATGCGGTGGACGTGGTGCTGATCGGCACGGGATCGGAGGTGCACCTAGCCCTGGCCGCGCAAAAGCTGCTGGCGGCGGAGGGTATCGGCGCGCGCGTGGTGAGTATGCCCAGTTGGGAGCGTTTCGAGCGCCAGCCGCAGGCCTACCGCGACAGCGTGCTGCCGCCCGGCGTGACCGCCCGCGTGTCGGTCGAGGCCGGGGTGACCACTGGCTGGCAGAAGTGGGTGGGCGCTGGGGGAGCGGCTATCGGCGTGGATCGCTTCGGCGCGTCGGCCCCGTACCAGGTCATCTACGAGCAGTTCGGCCTGACGGCGGCGCAGATCGCCGAGCGGGCGCGGGCGTTGGTCGTGAGAGCGTAGCGGCTTTCTGGGGGGCGTACAAAGCAGCGTCCGCGTCTTGCCACGTCCCGCGTGTGCGGGTGCCATGGCTCAGACTTCGGAAGTCTGCGCACTCGACTTTATCCATTTCAAGCGGCATAGCACAAAACATTCACAAGACCGGGTCCACGAACAAGTCGTGAAGGTGTTTGTCCCCCCCCATCCCCGGCCCTTCCC
>DYGW01000017.1 GCA_020724485.1 Thermoflexus sp.
CCCTCCGCTACGGAGAGGGGGAAAGGCCGAGCGCAGCGAGGCCAGGGGGTGAGGTTGTAGTGCGGGCGGTTCCGCGAACAAGTCGTGAGCGTGTTTGTCCCTCCCATCCCCCAACGGGACAACTCAATTCGCCAGCAGCATCGTATTTGGGGAAACCCCAACCAATTTGACTATAATCAAGTATGCTGCGGTAAGGATGTGTTATGATGGCTTCGGCTGTCGGCTAGGCGCAACCTTGCTGCGCAGCGAAATGTGGCAAGCCGGGCAGTGTATGGCGTATTATTATGCCGGTTTTTGAGAATATTGAGCCGAGGGTGTGATCCAGGCAGCGAGCGCGGCAGACTGTGCGGACCGGTTCCCAGAGGGGGGAGCCTGCGGCAGTGGCTCAGGAGCGCCTGCTGCCTGCACGTCTGTATGGGGCCGGGCTGGTGCTGCGCCGGCATCGTCTTTGGGAGACAGTACAGCTTTGATGTTCGGTTGGTGTTGGGAATTGGGAGTGGAACGCCATGATCGCTGAAGTCGGCATCATCACCACTGGATTGGCGTTTCTGGCTGCGGTCTACGCGCTGGTCGCGGCCCTGGCCGGGGCGCACCTGCGCCGCGACCGTTGGGTGGTCAGCGCCCGCAACGCTGCGCTGATGACATTTCCGCTGCTGTCGGTGGCGAACCTGCTGTTGATCTACGCGATGCTCAACCACGAGTTTAACATCGCCTACGTCTGGCAAACGTCGAGCCGCGACACGCCCAGCTTCTACCTGATCACCGGGTTGTGGGGCAGCCAGGCCGGGTCGCTGTTGTTCTGGTCGTGGCTGATGAGCGGGTTCGCTTTCGCCGCGCTGCTGCTCAACTGGCAGTCCGAGCGCCGCCTGATGCCCTACGTCATCGTCGTGACGATGGCTACGCTCGGCTTCTTCTTGATCCTCAACAACTTCATCGAGAACCCGTTCGAGCGTTACTGGGCCATGCCCGATGGCAGCGTGAAGCCGGCGCTGTTCGCGCCATCAGACAGCGTCAGAGTCTTCCAGCCGCCGGATGGACAGGGGCTGAACCCGTTGCTGCGCCACTTTGGCATGGTCATCCACCCGCCGCTGCTCTACCTGGGCTTTGTCGGCTTCGCCATCCCCTTCGCTTTCGCCTTCTCCGCCCTGGTGACCGGGCAGCTTGGCTCCGGCTGGCTGCACGCCACGCGGCGCTGGGCGCTGGTTGCCTGGCTGTTCCTCAGCCTGGGGCTGCTGCTTGGCGGGCGCTGGGCCTATGATGTGCTCGGCTGGGGCGGCTACTGGGGCTGGGACCCGGTGGAGAACGCCGCGCTGCTTCCCTGGCTGACCGGCACGGCCTTCCTGCACAGCGCCGTCGTGCAGGAAAAGCGCGGGATGCTCAAGTTCTGGAATATGCTGCTGATCATCCTGACCTTCCTGCTGGTCGTGCTCGGCACCTTCGCCACGCGCAGCGGCGTGGTCAGCAGCGTGCACGCCTTCGCCGAATCCGAGATTGGCCGCCCGATGTTCGCTTTCCTCGGCCTGGCCATGGTCAGCAGCGTAGGCCTGCTCGCCTGGCGGCAGCAGCGCGGCGACCTGCGCGGCGCGGACGATCTGGACTCGCTGTTCAGCCGCGAGAGCATGTTCCTGCTCAATAACTGGCTGTTCCTGGGACTGACCATCGTCGTGCTGTGGGGATCGTGGGCCGAGGCGATCACGACCATCCTGGTAGACCTGGGCCTGCGCAGCACGGTGATCAACCTGGGGCCGGACTACTACCCGCCGGTGACGCGCTGGTTCCTGGTGGGCATCTACCTGTTGATGGGCGTCGCGCCGCTGGCGGCGTGGCGTCGCTCGACGGCGCAGCGCCTGGGCCGCGCGCTGATCGTGCCGCTGGCGCTGGCTGTAGCCGTGATGGTGGCGCTCTTCGCCACCGGCACCGATGACTTGTGGGCGGTAGGCGGCTACGGGCTGGTGGCCTTCGCCGGTTTTGCCACGCTGACCGAGATCGTCAAGGGCGTGCTGGCGCGGCATGGGCGCGGCGAGAACTACTGGCGGGCTTTCTCCACACTCATCGCCCGCGACCGGCGGCGCTACGGCGGCTACTTCATTCACCTGGGCATGGTCGTGCTGGGCCTGGGCGTGATCGGCAGCACCGCCTTCCAGGAAGTGACCACGCAGACGCTGAATGTGGGCGAGCGCCTGGCGCTGCACGATTACGAGCTTCAGCACAACGGGCTGTATGAGGCGCAGGCCGAGGACGGGCGCACGATGATCGTCGCCCGCGCCACTGTATTCAAGGATGGCGAGATCGTGGGGCACATCCGGCCTCGGCGCGACATTTTCTTCACCGCTGACCGGATGACCGGCCAGCTCTCGCCCACCACCAACATGAGCATCCCCGGCACCTACAGCACCCTGGCCGCCGACTTCTACGCCCGCATCGAGCACTGGGAAGGCAACCGCGTCACCTTCCGCGCCTACTACAACCCGCTGATCAGCTTCGTGTGGCTGGGCGGGGTGGTGCTCATCCTGGGCACGCTGGTGGCGCTGTGGCCGTCGCGCCAGCCGGGGCGGGCCGCGCAGCGGGTGACTGTGCCGGCGGGCGCGCGCGGTATCAGCGCGGGAGGGGACCGACCATGACACACCGTGAGAGGGCATCTGGGAAGCTATCTCCCTCTACCCCAAACCCCTCCCCCACAAGGAGGGAGGGGCTTCACAGGCTGGCTTTTCTCCCTTCCCCCCGTGTGGGGGAAGGGCCGGGGATGGGGGGCCAGGGCAAACTCAAGACTCCTCAAACGGCCTCTGAGATCGGCAAGCGCGCGCGCGGCCCCTGGACCGTCCTGCTGGTTCTGCTGGGGCTGGCCCTGCTGGGGGGCTTCTCTGCCGGGCGCGCGGCGGCTCAGGGCACCGACATTGACCTGCCGCCGGGCGTCACTCTGGACGACGTAAACGCCGTGGCCCGCAAGATGTACTGCGACGTGTGCGAGGGCATCCCGCTCGATGAGTGCGAGAGCGTGGCCTGCCGCCAGTGGCGACAGGAGATCGCGCGGCAGCTTGGCGAGGGGCGCACGCAGGACGAGATCATAGACTATTTCGTCGAACGTTACGGCGCGGATGTCGCCTCGCTCCCGCGCAACAAGACAGACCGCGTCATCGCCTTCGGCGTGCCCATCGCCATTGCGGTATTGATCGCCGTCGTGGGCGGCGTGCAGGTGCGCAACCTGCGGCGGCGCGGTCATCAGGCCGGCCAGGTCGTGCGCCGGTCGGGCGAGCGGCTGCACAGCCGCCCCGTGCCCGACGACCTCGATCCGGCGCTGCTCGAACGGCTGCAACGCGAGTTGGAGGGGCTTGACCCATGACCGACAACCAGATTCCCCAGGCACAGGATCAAACTGACCTGCCGGACTGGCTGGCGCAGATGGCCGGTGAGGGCGAGGGGGCCAGGCCGCAGCAGGTCCAGCAGCGTTTCTCGATGTTCACCGTCGTGGCGGGCCTGGTCATCGCCGGCCTGCTTGTCGTGATCGGTTACGCGCTCTGGCAGCGCAGCCGGGCCACGCCGACCGAAGGCCCCG
The DNA here is from genome assembly GCA_020724485.1 of Thermoflexus sp. Classification (GTDB taxonomy): domain Bacteria; phylum Chloroflexota; class Anaerolineae; order Aggregatilineales; family Aggregatilineaceae; genus UBA2029. Next base: position 3,554 of record DYGW01000017.1, read on the forward strand.
CGCCGAACTTCGCCGTGACCATGTTCGAGTTCGACCGGATGGCCATGAGCGGAGAGCGCGTCACCCTCAAAGACCTGCGGGGCAAGGCCGTTGTGGTCAATTTCTGGGCGAGCTATTGCGTGCCTTGCCAGAAGGAAGCGCCCATGCTGGAGCGCGTCTGGAATGACTTCCGCGACCGGGGTGTGATCTTCCTGGGCATCAATACCGAGGACCCGCTCAAAGAGGCGCTGGATTACCTGGTCGAGTACGGGGTGACCTATCCGAACGCGCCGGATCAGGGCGGGCGCATGGAAGACGCCTACCGCATCACCGGCATCCCGGAGACGTTCGTGATCAACACGCAGGGCGAGATCGTCCGGCATTTCCTCTCGGAGCCGAACGAGCGCGATCTGCGCAATGCGATTGAGCGCGCGCTGGAAGGCTGATCCGCGGGCGCAGAGGGTTAGGGTGCATCCAGGGTAATCTTGTTGGCGGCATGTCCTCGTAGGGGTGCATAGCAATACGTCCCTACGGGGGGTGCAGCAGCGCAACACCCCTGCGAAGAAGGGCGCTTGGCGAATTGGTTTGTAGGGGCGGGTTTCCAAACCCGCCCCTACACAGCGCAGCAGAGCGGCGCCCCTACGAGAACATCGTTTGGGGAATTCGCCAGCACGTCGGCATGGAATGCACCGGTTGGTTCGGGCGGGACGCCGCGCGGCGTCCCCTACGGTAAAGTTGTGACGCATGTCCCTAGAAGCCACTATTTTGGCCGTCTTGCTCACTGGGGCGCTGGGCCTCTTTGTGCTGTTGCCGCTGCTGGAGCGTGAAGAAACCGCGTCCAGCCGCCCAGGAGGGGGCGCGGGCAGCGCGCGCCAGCGGCAAGCCCTGGAGACGCTGCACGCCGAGAAAAACCGCGTGCTGCGTGCCATCCGCGACCTCGACTTCGACTATGACCTGGACAAGCTCACTGAGGCGACTTACGCCGCCCAGCGCATCTACCTGATCCGCCTGGCGGTCGCCATCCTCAAGCGGATTGACGAGCTAGAGGCGGAGGTCGTCAGCCAACAGGCGCGCGTCGAGGCGGCAGTCGCCGCGCTGCGCGGAGCGCGCCGGGCTTAGGCTGGGCGCGCGGGGTGAACGAGTCCGGTCAGGTTTTCGCTTACTGCGTGCTATGGAACTCAGGAATCGCTATGAGCTACCGAGTTGTCAGCCATCTTCGCTGGATCATCCTCGCCGCCGCCCTGCTGGCGCTGCTGAGCGCCTGCGGCATTAGCACGTCGGGCGAGCCAAAGACCGTCCGCGAGCAGGAAATCATCTCGTTGCCCACCCAACAGCCGACGAATACCCCGTCGCCGACCGTGCAGCCTACGCCCGGCGAGGCCGCCGCGCCCGCGACAGGCTCGCCGGTAGCGGCGGAGCCGGAGAGCGCGCCCGGCGAGGTGGACCTGGCCTCCGCCGACTATGACCTGGGCTTCGAGGTGTACATGCGCGAGTGCGCTGTATGTCATGGCGCGGCAGAGGGTGTGGGGCCGTCGCTGACCACCATGCGCGACCGCGCCCCGACGGTTGTCGCCGGCCTGTCGGCGCAGGAGTACCTGCGCCAGTCCATCGTCGAGCCGGGAGCCTTCGTCGTCGAGGGCTACCAGGACATCATGCCCAAAGACTACGCCGAGACGCTGACTGCCGACGAGATCAACGGGCTGATCACCTTCATCCTGGAGTTCGACCCGGCGAGCATGATGGGCGGCGCGGCGGAGGCGGGGACCGGCGATGCCACGCCTGGGGCGCTGCCAACGCTCGACCAGGAGGAGACGCTGACCGTCAAGGGCCGGCTGCTGCAGGGCACGGCGGGCGGCGAGACGATCCCGGCGGGGCTACCCATGCAGCTTTACGCGCTGGACGTGCACGGCAACCTGGCCGGCGTCTACCAGAGCGAGTCGGCTGAGGGCGGCGCGTTCACCTTTGAGAAGGTCGCGCGCGCGGTGGGCAACATCTACCTGGTTCAGGTGAATTACGACGGCATCGCCCAGGGCGCGCAGGTTCCGGCGATCAACGGCGACGAGGAGACGGTCACCCAGGACATCACCGTTTACGAGCGCACGACGGATACCTCCACCATCGCCATCACCTGGGCGCAAATGCTGATCAACTACGCGCCGATTGAGCAGTTCGGGCTGGAAGTGTGGCTGCGCCTGGAACTGGCTAACACCGGCGACCGCATTGTGACGCTGGACGAGACCGCCGGGCCGAACGAATGGTTTGTCTCGGTGGCTATCGAACTGCCGCCGAACGCCTTTGGCATCCAGCCGATGCAGGCTGAGGGCAGCCAGCGTTATGAGGTCGAAGTGGTGGACAACGTGCCCACCGTGCGCGATACGTGGCCGCTGCGCCCCGGCCAGGTGCACACGGTCACCGTCGCTTACTACCTGCCCTACGAAGACGGCGCGGTGATTGACCAGGCATTCGGCTACCCGGTCGTGGATGGCGCGGTGCTGCTGCCCAACGACACCGTCACGCTGGTCAGCGACCAGTTTGACGAGGCGGGCGCATGGCGCTACCGCGTCTCGGCGGGCGGCGTGCGCGTGACCGAGCTGGCTCCTGACGAGAAGGTTGACCCGGACAAAGACTTTTCGCTGGTCAAGGAGCACCTGCTGACCAAGCCGCTGGCTGGCGACGAGCGCCTGCTCTTCGAGTTGGTGGGCCGCCCGACGCGCACCATCAGCATGATGTCGGCGTCACCGTCGTCCGGCGAGAGCGGGACGGACGCTGTGCCGCTGATCCTGGCTGCGGCGGGCCTGCTGATCATCGGTGCGGCGGGCGTGCTGTGGCTTCGCCAGCGCCGGGCGGCGGCGGCGGGGCTGCCCGCGCTCCAGGCCGCCGACGGGTGGCAGGCACCGCCAGTTGGCGCGGGCAAAGAGGCACTGTTGGCGGCGGTCGCCGCGCTCGATGATGCTTTCGAGGGGGGCGATCTCGACAAAGAGACTTACCAGGAGCGCCGTGCTCTGCTGATGGAGCGGCTGCTGCCGTTGATGGGCGAGGACGAGTAGCCCCATGCCCGCCCCCGACCGGACGATTGAAGTCCGCGCGCTGACCAAGACGTTCGGCCTCAACCCCGTGCTGCGCGGGCTGGACCTGGACGTGCCACGCGGGGAGTTTCTGACGCTGCTGGGGCCGAATGGCTCTGGCAAGACGACGCTGCTGCGCATCCTGGGGGCGCTGGCCCGCCCGACAAGCGGCACGGTGCGCATCGGCGGCTGGGAGCTTCCCGGCGAAGCCGAGTTCGTGCGGGCGCAGCTTGGCGTGGTCAGCCACCTGCCGCTGCTCTACGACACGCTGACCGCTGAGGAGAATCTGCTCTTTTTCGCGCGGATGTACAATGTGCCGCGCGAGATGCGCCGCGACCGTGTGGAGACGGTATTGCGCCGGGTGGGGCTGGCCCGCCGCGCCCGCGACGTGGTGGCGACCTACAGCCGGGGGATGCAGCAGCGGCTGGCTATTGCCCGCGCCATCCTGCACGATCCGGCGGTGCTGCTGCTCGACGAGCCGTACACTGGGCTGGATCAGGACGCCGCCGCCCTGCTCGATGAGCTACTGCGCGAGGTTGCCATCGGCGGGCGCACAGTGATCATGACCACGCACGATCTGCGGCGCGGGCACGCGCTGGCCGACCGCATCGCCATCCTCAGCCGGGGCAAGATCGCCTTCGACGCGCCCTGCCGCGAGGTAGACCCGGACGCGCTGCCCGCGCTCTATGCCGACACGACAGGAGCGGCGACGACCCGATGAGCGCCAATCCCGAACCGACGACGCACCCCGTCAGCGCGGCGGAAGGGGCCGCCGCTCGCCCCGCCGCCCAAACCGCGCGCAAACGCCGCCCGCTGACCCCGTTCTGGCGCGCAGTGGGCGCGGTGGCCTGGAAAGACCTGCGCGCCGAGATACGCAGCCGCGAGTTGATCAACAGCATGGTGCTGTTCACCTTCATGACGGTGATGGTCTTCAGCCTGGCCCTGGAACTGGACAAAGAGGCGCGCCAGACAACCGTCGCCGGGGTGCTGTGGGTGACGATTGTCTTCGCCGGGCTGATCGGCCTGAGCCGCAGCCTGGCCGCCGAGAAAGATCGCGGCAGCCTGGATGCGCTGCTGCTGGCTCCCGTTGACCGCAGCGCGCTGTTCTTCGGCAAGATGCTCAGCAACCTGCTCTTTGTGCTGGTCATCGCCCTGGTGCTGCTGGCGCTGTTGACCGTCCTGTTCAACGTGACGCTGCTCAAGCCGCTGCTGATTGTCGTGGTGGTGCTGGGCACCATCGGCTTCACCACGGCGGGGACGCTGCTTTCGAGCATGAGTGTGCACGCCCGCGCCCGCGAAGCCATGCTGCCGATCATCCTGATGCCGGTCGTGCTGCCGGTGCTGATCAGCGCCGTGCGGGCCAGCACCGCCATCCTGGAAGGGCTGCCGCGCGATGACTGGTTCCCCTGGATTCAACTGCTGGTCGTGGCCGACGTGATCTTCCTGGCGGCGGGCTACGGCCTGTTCGATTATGTGGTGGAGGAGTGATCAGCTTTCAGCCATCAGCTTTCAGCCATCAGCTATCAGCCATCAGCTTTCAGCAAAGAGCAGAGCCGGAAGTCTTCCGCTGTTCGCTGACCGTTGACGGCTGACCGCTGACTGCTGAAAGCTATTCGCCGAGGAGCATCATCGTATGACGTATTCAGACTCACGCACCCGCATCCTGCGCGGGCTGACCATCGCCGCCGCCGTGCTGTTCGTCATCGGCCTCTACCTGGCTCTGTTCTGGGTGGGGCCGGAGCGCCAGCAGGGCGCCGCGCAGCGCATCTTCTATGTGCACCTGGGATCGTTCCTGGGGTCGTTCATCGCCTTCGGGGCGACGGTCGCCGCCGGGATCGCCTACCTGCGCACGCGCGACCCGCGTTGGGACACCTTCGGGCTGGCTAACGTCGAGATCGGGCTGGGCATGGCGGCGATCACTATCGTCACCGGCATGGCCTGGGCGCGCCCCATCTGGAACACGTGGTGGACGTGGGAGCCGCGCCTGACCAGTGTCGCCATCATGTGGCTGGCCTACGCCGCCTACCTGATGCTGCGCTCCGGCATTGAAGACCCGGAGCGGCGGCAGCGATTCGCAGCGGTGTACGGCATCATTGCCTTCGCCAGCGTGCTGTTCACGATCATCATCATCCGCGTGCGCCCCGACACGATCCACCCGGTCGTGGCTGGCCCTACCCAGGCCGACCCGACGGGCAGTTTCGAGGTGACTGGGCGCATCCGCGACACGCTGTTCTTCAACCTGTTCACCTTCGCCGTGATCACGGTGGTGTTGGTCTGGCACCGCATCCGCCTGGAGAACCTGATCCAGCACGTCATGCGCCGCAAGCTCGAAGTGCTATCCGAGCTATAGGCCCGGAGGACAAGGACGATGGACTTCGATTTTGGCAAGTACGCTGAGTACATGGCGCTGGGCTACGCGGCGATGGCCTTCATCCTGGCGCTGATGATCGCGTGGATGGCGGTGCGCTTCCGTGCCCTGCGCGAGCAGCAGGACGAGATCGCGCGACTGGAGGCGGAGATCGCCGAGGAGCGACGGCGTTCCGCTTAGGCGGCGTGCTGTGTTGTGGGGGCGTAGGGCAATACGCTCCTACGCGAGAACTGCTGGTAGGGGCGGGTTTGCAAACCCGCCCCTACGCCGGGCGCAGGCGCTCCGACGCCGGACTTCCGAAGTTTCCAAAACTTCGGAAGTCTCTTTCTGCGCAACGCCCCTGTCGAATTGCCCTCTGGCCCCGGCTGCGCGATACTGATAACCGACGACTGAATCACTGGTCTCCGGGACCCCCCATTGCTCGCGGTGACCGCCCGCGTCCTGTAGGCGGCACGCCGGAGCGGACTGTAACGAGGTGAGATGATGCGTCGGTTCCGCAAGCTGCGCCGGTTCGTGATCGAAGAGAATCATCTGATCGCGCCGTTCAATGAGCCGGCGCGCGATCTGAGCATCCTCAACAAGCCGCTCAAGATTCACCACGCCGACGTGCTCGATGCGCTGTGCGGCCCGGCCAGCGTCGAGCCGCCCCTGGCCTCGATTCACGACCTAGCCCGGCTCGCTGAGCGCGGCGACGAGCTGGTCGTCTACCGCGACAACCTGTACTTCGACGAGGAATTCTTCAGCGCGTTCTACGACCAGGCGCGCAGCAGCGGCGTCCCCTGCCGGGCAGCGCTGCCTGCCGAGGACGCGGCCTGGATGAAGTACGCCATCCCCCTGTCGCGGCTCAAGCCGGTCGGCGACAGCGACGGCACGCCGCTCTATTACCCGCTCGATCTGTGGTACTTCCCCGCCGGATACGCCGAGCCGCACAAGTGGCAGCTTGTGCCCATCGCCAGCGACTGTAAGGAGATCGGCTACTATAACGTGCCGGACTCAATGGCTAACCTGCGCCCCGCCACGACCGAAGGCGAGATTGCGCGCGACCTCGACCTGACGCACCTGCTCACCGAGCGCACCTGCCTGTCCATTGATAGCTGGGTGCATCTCTATTTCGCCAACGTCATCCTGGGTGTGTTCTCGCGCGGCAAGCGCTTCGAGAAGCGCGTCACCGAGCACAACCTGTTGGCGCTGCGCTTGCTCTGGCGGGCCATCGTCGAGCAGAAGCAGGTGCTCACCTCCTCAGTGGTCGTCAAGGTGGGCGAGGGGACGACGATTGACCCGTCGGCGGTCATCCTCGGCCCGACGACGATCGGGCGCAACTGTGCGATTGGGCCGGGCGTGGTCATAGACAACTCGATCATCGGCGACAACGTCAATATCGCCCAGGGCTGCCAGATCATGCTCAGCGTGGTGGGCAGCCATTGCTTCCTGCCCTTCCGGGCGGCGCTGTTCATGTCCACGATCATGGAATACTCGATCATCGCCCAGAACACGTGCATCCAGATGGGCGTCATCGGGCGCAACAGTTTCGTGGGCGCGGGCACGACCTTCACCGACTTCAACCTGCTGCCCGTGCCGCTGCGCGCGCTCAACGCCTACGACCAGTTGGAAGACACCGGCCAGCCCGTCCTGGGAGGCTGCGTGGGGCACAACGCGCGGCTGGGGTCGGGGCTGGTGGTCATGCCCGCCCGCGTGATCGAGTCGGACGTGGTGCTGTTCGCCTCGCCAGAGCGCCGGGTGATCAACCGCAATGTCAGCTACGAGGAGAGCGACCACCACAAGGTACGTGTGTCCGTCGCCAAGCAGCACCGGCGGCGCTACCCGCGTGTGGCCGAATCCGAAGAAGCGTTCCTGGAGCCGTGGTAGGCCAGCCCGAAACCATGAGCGATTCCGACTCCTTCGCCTTTATCATTCACCCGATTGACCCCAAAACCGATGTCGCCCGCAAATACCCGTTGCTGGGCAAACTGCTGAGCGAGGGGCAGATCAACTTTTTCTCGCGCTTCTTCCCCCCTGTGTACATCTCCGAGATCACCGGCGTGCGCTCGGTGGCGACGGGCAAGGAGGCGCGCGGGTGGTTCATCGCCTGCCCGTTCACGCCCAAGACCATGCTCAGCCTGCCGGTGGAGACGGTCTACCGCAAGATCGTGGCCTGCGGTCACATGGCCGAGCGGCTGGGTGCGCGCATCCTGGGGCTGGGCGCGTACACGTCGGTGGTGGGCGATGCCGGCGAGACGATCGCCCGGCGGCTGAACATCCCTGTCACCACCGGCGACGCCTATACGGTCTATATGGCTATCGCCGCCGTGCGCGAAGCGGCGCGCCGGATGGGTCTGACCATGGGCGAGTCCACTGCGGCGGTCGTGGGGGCGACCGGCGTGATCGGGCGGGTGTGCGCGCAAATCCTGGCTCGCGAAGTGCCGGAGTTAATCCTGATCGGGCGTCGCCCAGAAATGCTGGCGGAAGTACACGCTCAATGCAGCGGACACCGGGCGCACGTGCGCAGCGGGACCGAAGTGGGCGCGATTGGTGATGCCGACTTGGTTCTGACCGTGACCAGCGCCACAACCGCCGTGATCGAGCCGGAGCACCTCAAGCCGGGCGCGGTGGTGTGCGACGTAGCTCGCCCGCGCGACGTGGCGCGGCGCGTGGCCGAAGTGCGTGACGATGTGCTGGTCATTGACGGTGGTATGGTCGAGGTGCCGGGGCCGGTGGACTTTGGCTTCGATTTCGGGTTTCCGCCGGGCAAAGCCTATGCCTGCATGGCCGAGACGATGGCCCTGGCGCTGGAAGGGCGCTATGAAGACTACAGCGTAGGCAAGCAGATCGCGCTGGCCCAGGTGGAGGAAATCGGCGCGCTCGCCGCGCGGCATGGGTTCCGGCTGAGCGGCTTTCGCAGCTTCGAGCGCACGGTCACCGACGAGCAGATCGCCGCAGTGCGCGAGAGGGCACGGCGTGCGTAGCGGGCACATTGCCCCTGACAAAAGTCTTGCCTTGATTGCCCGTTATTGACCTCACCTCCATTTCGTTTCGCTCAACTTCTCCCTCTCCGCCAGCGGAGAGGGAGCTAGGGGGTGAGGTTGTGAGCGGGAAGTAACGAACTAACAATCAAGGTGAGCCTTATGAAAATTGTGTGAAACTAGGTTGATCGGCTTGCCTCTTGTGGGTTAGTCTGTGTGGCTGAGGCTGCCCTATCCGCATTCTCATGGTATAGTGGGGCTGCCAGCGAATCCGCATGGCGTGCGCCAGGCCCCGGCGGGGCGCGGGGGGGCGCACGCCATCAGCGCGCGGCCTTTTTCGCTTGCCAGATGCGGCCCCACCTATGGGAAGGATGCAGAGGGATGGGCAAGGGCAGAATCCTGGTCGTGGAAGACGACTTCGACATCTCTAACATGCTGCGCATTTACTTCAGCGGGCAGGGCTACGAGGTTCAGGTCGCGCCGCGCGGCGGTGATGCGTTGCAGCTTACGCGCAAGCAGCTTCCCCAGCTTATCGTGCTGGACATCATGCTGCCCGACATGAACGGTTACGATGTCTGCCGCCAGCTTCGCTCGACGACGCGCACCAGCCACATCCCGATCATCTTCCTGACGCAAAAAGACGAGCGCAGCGACAAGATCGCCGGCCTGGAATTGGGGGCCGACGATTACATCACCAAGCCGTTCGACATCGAGGAACTCAAGCTGCGCGTCAAGAACCAGATCGAGCGCGCCGCGCGCGACCATTACACCGACCCCAACAGCGGCCTGCCCAGCAGCGGGCTGATCGAAGAGAAGCTGCGCGAGATCATGCGCGAAGACAAAACCTGGGCGTATCTGGACATCAAGCTGCAACACTACGAGGCGTTCAAGGATGTCTACGGGTTCGTGGCCGCCAACGACGTGCTGCGCTTCATGGCGCTGTTGGTAGGCGAGGTGCTCGACGAGCTGGGCACGCCAGAAGACTTCACCGGGCACGCGGGCAGCGACAACTTCGTGATCATCACCTATTCCGGCAAGGCCGAGGCGATGCTCAAGCGCCTGACCGACCGCTTCGCCGAAGAAGTCCAGACGCACTACTCCTTCATTGACCGCGAGCGCGGCTTTATGATGAAAGACAACGAAAAGGTGCCCTTGATGGCCCTGGCTGCCGGCTGGGTCAGCAACGCGACGCGGCAGTTCGCCGACATCCGCGAGATCACCGAGATGGCTGCCGAGAGCCGCCGGCATGGGGGCGCCGGCGCGCAGGCAACAGTCACCACCGAGTGGTAGCGCGCCGCGCGCCCTTCGCCCTCGACCGCTCAACGGCGCCAGAGAGTGGCGCGAGCGATGACAGATGCTTGAAGTCTCCCTGATCCTCATCGGCCTGGTGTTCTTCGCCTGGCTATTCGTTCTGGTGCGCCAGGCACAACGCGGCCTGGACGCCGGGCACGAGGCCCTGGCGCGGCCCGTCGTGCCGGTGAGTCTGCCGCCCAGCGACGAAGCGATCATCGTGGCCGAAGGGCGCGGGCACATCGTCTTCGCCAACGAGCTAGCGCGCCGCTGGTTCGGGCTGGACGGCGAGACGCCCACCCTGACCGTCATAGCTCGCCAGGTACGCCCCGCCGAGACGCTTTACGATCTGCTTGCCCGGCCCGGACGGGCGGCGCTGCGCGTCGGCCCGCGCCAGGTTGAGGCCATCTCCCACGCCATCCCTGTCCCGGACGGCGAGCGCATGGTCTTGCTGCTGCGCGAGCTAACCGACGACACGCTGGCTGCCCTGGTCGAGTTCGACCCGCTGCGCGCCCTGTCTATCGCCGAAGATGTCAGCCGGGCGGCGGCGGCCAACGCCGATCTCCCGGCGCTGGTGGAGACTGTCCTGACCAGCCTGGAGCCGGTCATCGCCTTCGACACGGCGGAGATCACCCTGGCCGACGCGGAAGGCCACCGGCTGCGCTCGGTGGGCGGCGCACGCCGCGCCGAGACGGGCAGGCTGATCCCGCTCGACATCGAGACGGGCGGGGCGGTCTACGCGCCGGGCGAAGGGTACACGGGCTGGATCGCCATGTACCGCCAGCCGCTGCTCATTGACGACGTGAGCGCGCGCAACGACGTGCAGCCCAAAGCGGCAGCAGCCGGATTCCAGAGCTACGTCGGCGTGCCGCTGCTGGCCGGGGATCGCTGTGTCGGCACGCTGGAACTGTCGCACCACGCGCGCGGCGCGTTTGGGCGGCGCGAGCTGGCTCTGCTGGAAGCGGTCGCCGGGCAGGTGGCGGCAGCGTTCCAGATGGCGCGTTTCGCCCAGGCGCAGGCCCAGCGCCTGCATGAGCTAGGCGGCGTGCGGCAGGTGGCTGAGACATTCGGTTGGCTGGGCGACACGCCGGCCATGATCGCGCAGCTTACCGGGCGCGTGGCGGCCCTGGTGCGGGCCGAGATATGCGGCGTGCTGCTCTACGACGAGGAGCAGCAGGTCTTGTCCGCCCAGCCGCCTTTTCACGGCGTGCCGGACGCGCTGATTGCCGGGCACCGCGTCGCCCTCGCCGACGGGGGAGACCTGGCCCGCGTCTGGCGCGAAGGAACCGCCTGGCTGACCAACGAGCCGGGCGAAGACCTGCTGCGCACCCTGGGCCTGAGCGAACTCACCACAGCCATCACCATTCACAGCCTGGCCCTGATCCCGCTGGCCGCTGGCGCGCGGCGCGTGGGGGTGCTGCTGGTCGCCAACGCGCGCGAAGGAGGCCGCTTCGGCGAGGGCGACCTGCGCCAGTTGGTCGCGCTGTCCGCTCAGGCGGCGGCCCTGCTGGACAACGCGCGCCTCTACGAGCAGGCCCAGCGCCGCGCGCACGCCCTGGGCGGCTTGCAGCAGATCGCCCAGGCCAGCGGCGCGCTGCGCAACCCCGCCGAGCTATACGCTCAGATCACGGCGCGCATCGCCGCCCAGCTTGACGCGGAGCTATGCGGCATCCTGCTCTATGACAGCGAGGAGCAGGTTTTGGTCAGCCAGCGGCCCTTCTTCGGCATGGACGACGAAGAGCGCGTGCGCTTCTACCAGGTGCCCTCGCCGCCGGAGAGTCCGGTCGCGCGGCTGTGGCAGGAGCGCGACACCTGGCTGTGCAACAATTTGCAGGACGATCCGGCGGCGGCAGAGACGGCGCTGGGCGCGCTGGCCGCCGAAATGGGGATGCGCCAGACGGTCGTGGCGGCGCTGGAGTCCGGCGGGGGACGGCTGGGCATCATCCAGGTAGCCAACCGGCGCGACGGGCGCGGCTTCAGCGAGGACGACGCGCGGCTGCTGGCCGTCTTTGCCGGGCAGGCGGCCATGCTCATTGACAACGCCCGCCTGTACGCCGAGATGCAGCGCCGCACGCACGAAGCCGAAGGGCTGCGCGCCATCGCCGCCATGACCACGCACGGCGTCCCCACCCAAGAGACCGTCGGGGAAGTGCTCATCGCCGTCGCCAACGTCTCGCAGTCCGGCTGCGTGACGCTGGCGCTGGTCGAAGAGAGCAGCGGGGCGCTCGTGCTCGACCCGCAGCACGTGTGGGGTGCCGCGCTCGATGCCCCCTACCGCATTGACGCCTACGCGCCCGGCTTTGAGCAGAGCGTGCTCGTCTCGCGGCACCCCTTGCTCAGCCACAACCTGCCAGCGGACGGGCGCGTGCTGCCCCAGTACCGCCCGCTGATCGAACGCTTCGCGCTGCGCGACTGGGTGCAGGTGCCCCTCACCATCCAGGATCGCTGCATCGGCGAACTCACCGTTGCCAACCGCACAACCGGCGTCCTCTACGACGAAGGCGACGTAGACCTGCTGGCGGCGATTGCCACCCAGGTCGCGGCGATGGTAGACCGGATGCGCATGGGCACGACCAGCGACCAGGACCTGCACGCCCGCGTGCAAGAACTGAACGCGCTGGGCCGCGTCACTCACGAGCTAAGCCGCACGCTGGACCTGGATCGCATCCTCGATGTTATCCGCCAGGAGGCCCTGCGCTCGACGGACGCCAGCGCCGTGAGCATTGTCCTGCTGGCCGACCGCGACGAGTGGGAGCACGCTGACGAGCCGGTGATCCAGCGGCGCGTCGGCGAAGGGCGCGTGCTGCGCGATCTGGCCCCGGTCGAGCGGGCGGCGATCCTCAGCGGCGAGATGCTGACCGTAGACGATTACCAGGCCAGCGCGCTCCAGGCGCGCCCGGCCAGCGCGCGCTCGGCTCTAGTCGTGCCGATCACCTTCGGCGACCAGGTGATCGGCCTCATCCACCTCTACAGCACACAGCCGGGCGTCTTCAACCAGAGCGTGGCCGATTTCGCCGTCGCGCTCACCGACCAGGCCACGGTTGCCATCACCAACGCCCGCCGCTACCAGGAGCAGATCGAGGCCAACCGCGCGCTGCGCGTGCGCGCCGAGCGTATGGGCCGCATCTTCGAGCTAGGCGAGATGTTCCGCGCCGGAGCCAGCTTGCAAGAACTGCTCGAAGAGGTGGCGCACAGCATCCAGGAGACGGTGGGCTTCAACGCCGTGCTGATCAGCGTCGCGGACGAGGGGGCCGGCGTGCTGCGTCGCACGGCCCAGGCCGGGCTGCCGCTGGCCGCGTTCGAGGAACTGCGCCAGACTACGCCCCCGCTCGAACAGGTCCGCAGCCTGATGCAGGAGAGCTATCGCATCAGCAACAGCTACTTCCTGCCCGCCGAAGGCAGCGAGGAGCTAACCGCCGGGCTGTCCACGTACTCTGTGCTGCAAGAGCGCATGGGCAGCGGCCCGCGCGCCTGGCACCCCGACGACCTGCTGCTCATCCCCCTGACCGGGTCGGGCGGGCAGTTGCTGGGGTTGATCAGCGTGGACGAGCCACAGTCGGGCCGCCGTCCCACCTTCGCCATCGTCGAGGCGCTGGAAATCTTCGCCGGGCAGGCCGCCTTCAGCATCGAGAACTACCGCCTGGTCGAGCGCCTGCAGCACGAGGCGGAGGCCACCCGCCGCGAGCGCGACCGTCTGGCCCAGCTTCACCGGGTCGCCAGCAAGATTCAGGCGGCGAAGGACGTTCCCACCCGCTTGCAGGTGGTCGCCGAGGGCATTCACGAGGCGGGCTGGGGCCATGCCGTGATCACGCTGCGCGACGAGCGCCTGGAGCCGACCGCGCTGATCCAGGTGGGCTACACGCCCGATCAAGCGGCCCGCTTGCAGAGCGAGATCGTCCCCGGCGCGGTGTGGCGGCGCTGGATCAACGACCTGCGCTTCTACGACCTGAAGCTGGGCGCGGGCTACTATCTGCGCTACGACCATCCCTGGGTGCGCGCCAACGTGCTCAAAGAGCGCGCCGACGCCGCGCACCCCGTCCCCGCCGACCGCTGGCACCCGCTCGACGTGCTCTATCTGCCGCTGATCGGTTACGACCAACAGCGCATCATCGGCATCATCGCCATGGACAGCCCGGCGGACGGGCGCGCGCCGACCGAAGCCTCGCTGCTGCCCTTTGAGCTGTTCGCGTCACAGGCGGCGGCGGCCATCGAGACGACGCGCCTCACTCAGGAGACGGTCCGCGCCGCCGAGCAGGAGCAGCGTCTCAACGAGGTGATGGAGGCGGTGTCGGCCTCCATCCGCCCGGAGCAAGTGGTCGCGGCTGTGGCGCGCGGCCTGGGGCGGCTGGTGCCCTTCACGCGCATGAGCGCCGCCGTTTACGACGAGACCGCCGCGCACTTTGAGGTCTACCAGGCCGACGTGATCGGCGGCCCGGCGGTTGACGTGGCGCGCGACGCGCCGCTCGACGCCGCCGGCACGGCGACCTGGGAATCGTTCCGGCTGGCGACAGCCCATTTCTACCAGCTTGAGCGCGACGAGGCCGCCCGCACGCAGTACGCCGACCTGCGCGCGTGGTACGAGGGCGGCGAGCGCAGCACGCTGCTCGTGCCGATGATCTCCGGCGTGCAGGCCATTGGCGTGCTGCGCCTGGGCACGGAGCTAGAGAACGCCTTCGGCTTTGAGGAGAACCGCGACCTCATCCAACGGCTGGCTAACCTGTCGGCGGTGTCGCTGGAAAACGTGCGCTTGTTCGCCAGGGCGCAGGAGCGCGCTACCGCGCTGGACGCGCAGGCGCAGCGCATGGCCCTGCTCAACCGCGTGGCCCTGGCGCTGGCCCAAACGCTCGACCTGGAGAACATCTTCGAGATCGCCCTGCGCGAGACGGCGATCTCGCTCGGCGTCAGCGAGGGCGCGGCGCTGCACGTGGACGCGGAGCGCAACCGGGGGATGGTCATCGTCGAATACCCGCGCGGCGATGCCCCGCCAGAACAGGTCATTGACCTGGCCGCCGACGCGGCGCTGCGCCGCGTGCAGGAGGACTTGATCCCGCTGGTCGTCGAGCGGGCGAGCGGCGACGACCTGTACGAGTCGGCCCGGCTGTGGATGCGCCGCGACGACGTGCAACGCTCGCTGCTCGTGCCGCTGGTCGCGGGCGGCCAGGTGATCGGCGTGCTGCGCCTGGATGCGCTGACGGCGGAGGGCGTCTTCACCGACGAGCAGATCGAGCTGGCCCAGACGATTGGCAGCCAGGCGGCCATTGCCGTGCAGAACGCGGCTTTGTTCGAGCAGACGGCGCTGCGCACGCGCGAGCTAGAGACGCTCTTCGAGTCGGCGCAGGCGACGGCGGTCACGCTCGACCTCAACGAAGTGACCCGCCGCGTGACGGTGCAGATGCTCAGCGCGCTCGACGCGGACACCTGCGCGGTCTATTTGTGGGATGACGTGAACGACACGCTGACCGTGCGCGGCGAGATCAGCGCCCGGCCTGACGGCGGGCCGGGCGAGCAGCCTGGCGACGTGTACAGCCTGGCTCCCTACCCGCTGCGCGCCAGGGCGCTGCGCGAGCGCGAGCTAATCGTCGCCCGCGCCAACCAGGAAGACCTGCCGCCCGGCGAGCGCGACCTGATGGCCCGTCACGCGGCGGCGACGCGGATGCTCATCCCCCTGGTGGTCAACGACATCGCCATTGGCCTGGTCGAGGTCGAACTGCTTGACCCGGTGCGCAAATTCCCGCCGGGCGCGCTGCGCTTGGCCCAGGCGCTGGCCAGCCAGGCGGCCATCTCCATCGAGAACGCGCGCCTGCAAACCGAGACGCGGCGCACGGTCGAAGAACTGTACGTGATCAACGAGATGTCGAGCGGGCTGTCGTCGGCAGACACGCTGGAGGAATTGCTGGCGGTGATTGACGCGCTGCTGCCCAGCCTGACCGACGCCGAGCGGCTGTATGTGGCGCTGTACGACAGCGCGACCGGGCAGATCAGCTTCCCGCTGGCTACCCTGGTGACGGAAGACCGTCCGCTGGACGAGCCGCCGCGCCCGTTGGGCAGCGACGAGTTCTCGGCGATCATCCGGCACAAAGCGCCGCTGCTGCTGGCCGGCAAGACTCTTGAGAGCGCGCGACGCAGCCTGGCGATTGAGACGGTGATGCCCGACGCGCGCTGCTTCCTGGGCGTGCCGCTGCTGGCCGGCGACGAGGTGATCGGCGTGCTGGCCGTGCGCGACGACCGCGATCCGCTGGCCTTTTCGCTCAGCGACCAGCGCACCCTGACCACCATCGGCGCGCAGCTTAGCATCGCCGTGCAGAGCACGCGCCTCTTTCAGCAGACCCTGGAACTGGCCGAAGAACTGGAGCAGCGCGTCCGCGAGCGCACCGCCGAGCTAGAGCAGGAGCGCCAGCAGCTTGCCACGCTGTACGGCATCACCACCGAACTGGCCACCAGCCTGGACATGGAGCGCCTGCTCAACCGCGCGCTGGAGATGGTCGCCCGCGCAGTCGGCGCGGTGCAGGGCGCGATCCTGCAGGTTGATGCGGAAACGGAGCGGCTGGTCTTCCGCGCGCGCTTCGGCGCGCCGGGCGAGCAGGTGACGCCCGAAGGCGAGGGCGCGCTGTCGCTGGCACCCGGCGAGGGACTGACCGGTTGGGCCGTGCGCCACCGCAGGCCGGTCGTCGTGGACGACGTGCAGAACGACTCGCGCTGGCTGCAGCTTGACACAACCGGCGCAGTGCCGCGCGCGGCGTTGGTCGCCCTGATCGAGACCAACGAGGACATCCTGGGCGCGATCGCCCTCTACAGCGACCGGCCCGCCGTCTTCGGCCAGGAGCACCTGCGGCTGGTGACGGCGGCAGCGCACCAGGTCGCCAACGCCATGAACAACGCCGAGCTATACGGGCTGATCCGCGACCAGGCAGACCGGCTGGGCGCTCTGCTGCGCCAGGAACAGGTCGAAGCGACCAAGAGCGCGGCCATCCTGGACTCGGTGGCGGACGGGGTGATGGTCGCCAACGAGCACGGCGAGATTATCGTCTTCAACCAGACGGCGTCGCGCATCCTGGGGCTGCCGGTCGAGGCCGTGCTGGATCGCTCAACGGCAGACGTTGCCGGGCTATATGGGGCGGGGCGCGCGCGCTGGGCCAGCGCCGTGCAACGTTGGCAGCGCGATCCGTCAAGCTGCGAGCCGGGCGAGTTCCTGGAGGAGCGGCTAGAGCTAGAAGACAAGCGCGTGATCAGCGTGCGCGTGTCGCCGGTCGTCCTGGGTGACCAGTTCCTGGGCACGGTGTCCATCTTCCGCGACATCACGCGCGAAGTCGAGGTTGACCGGCTCAAGAGCGAGTTCGTGGCGACGGTCTCGCATGAGTTGCGCACGCCCATGACCTCGATCAAGGGCTACGCCGACTTGCTGCTGCTGGGCGCTGCCGGTGACATGGCCCTCCAGCAGCGCGGCTTCTTGGAGACAATCAAGCACAACGCCGACCGCCTGACCAAGCTGGTCAACGATCTGCTCGACATCTCGCGCATTGACCAGGGGCGCGTCGAGATGCGCTTCGGCCCGGTGGAAGTGACCAGCGTGGTCGAGCGGACGGTGGTGCACCTGCGCGGTCGCTGCGAAGACGAGGGGCGCGCCATGCAAATCGTCGCGGACGTGCCCGCCGACCCGGGATTGATCGTGTGGGGCGACTACGACAAGGTGGCCCAGATTCTGACCAACCTGGCCGACAACGCCTTCAACTACACGCCGGAGGGCGGCACTATCACCCTGTCCGCCCGCCGCGACGAGCCGACGGGCCAGGTGGTTCTCTCCGTGACGGATACCGGCATCGGCATCCCACCGGAGATCGCCGGGCGCGTCTTCGAGCGGTTCTTTCGCGGCGAAGACACGCACGAGATGGTGCTCGACACCCCCGGTACCGGGCTGGGGCTGGCTATTGTGCGCGAGCTAGTAGACTTTCACCAGGGCCGCATCTGGTTCGATAGCCAGGTCGGGCAGGGGACGGCGTTCTATGTGATGCTGCCCGCACACGCACCGGACAGCGAGGCGCTGGACAAAGCGGCTCAGGTTAGTGGAGAGTGATGGTTTTGCCGATGGCTCGCATACTGATTGCCGAGGACGAACGCGACATCCGCGACTTGATCGAGTTCACGCTGAAGTTCGGCGGCCATGAGGTGATCACGGCGCGCAACGGGGCCGAGGCGGTCGAGCTAGCCCCCCATCACAAGCCCGACCTCATCCTGCTCGACGTGCGTATGCCGCGCATGACCGGCTACGAAGCGTGCCGCGCGATCAAGGCCCTCGACGGACTGAAAGATACCCCCGTTGTCTTCCTGTCGGCTAAGGGGCAGCAGAACGAGATGGAGTCCGGCATGGAAGCGGGGGCCTACGACTACATCCTCAAGCCGTTCGCGCCGGATCATCTGAACGCGCGAGTCAACGAGATTTTGGCGAAGTCGAAGACCACCTGAGCAGGGCCGAGCCTGGCCTAGCTGCCCACGAGACACGGCATGAGCGCAATTACCATAGACAACGAACTGGTGCACTACGAGGTGCTGGGGCGTGGTCGCCCGGTCATCCTGCTGCACGGCTGGCTTGGCTCGTGGCGCTACTGGGTGCCGGCCATGCAGCACCTCAGCATGAAATACCGCGTCTACGCGCTCGACTTGTGGGGTTTCGGCGATTCCGCGCGCAACCCGTCGCGCTACGATTTCGCCGCGCAGGTGGAGTTGGTGACCGAGTTCATGGGCCGGCTGGGGATCGTCAAGGCGGCGCTGGTCGGACACGACCTGGGCGCGGCGATAGCCGCTCACCTTGCCGTCAAGCACGCCGACCGCGTGCCGCGCCTGCTGACCGTCTGCCCACCGCTGTTCGAGCTACCGGAGCGCCCCCCCGATCCCGCCCCGGCTGAGGCTCCGACGCTTGCTGCCCCGGCTGACGTTCCACCATCCGCCGCCCCGGCTGAGGCTCCGACGCTCGCTGCCGCGGCTGAGGCTCCACCGCCCACTGCCCCGGCTGACGCTCCGCCGCCCGCCGCCCCGGTCGCCTCTACTGCGTCTCCGCCCGCGCCGGAGACGCCGCCCTTACTCCCTGCCGACGGCGAGACGAGCCTGCAGGCGGCGCTGGAACAGACGGCGCGCGCCATTGGCGAGGCGCGCCTGGCCGCCGCCCCCGCCAAGCTCGCCCTCAACGGCGCGGCCCCGGCCCCGCCTGCGGCGGACGCCCCCGCTGCTTCGCCCCCCGCCGACAGCGCCCCCACGCCGCCCGCGCCGCGCCCGAACCCGCTCAAGGCACACCTGGCCACGCACGACCGGCTGGAGCTGCTCAAGCAGCATATCGAGGCCGGGCCGGATCAGGACAAGCTGCGCGTCGAGGTGGAGAAAGCCGACCCGCTAGCCTTTACCGCCAGCCTGGATGCTTTTGCCGTGGTAGATACGCTGCGCGATCTGCGCGCGCTGACCATGCCCGCCGTGCTGGTCTACGGCGACAAGGACTCGCTGTTCCCGGCTCCGGCGGAGAGGATGCTCGCCGCGCTGACCGACGGGCGCGGCACATTCGGCGTGATGTCGCTGGCCGGGACGCGCCATTTCCCCATGCTGGAGGATGGCGCGGCTTTCTCGCGGCTGCTGATGGCTTTCCTCGAAGCGCCGGACGTGACCAAGATCGCGCAGAAAGACCTGTGGGTGCGCCGCGTGCGCTGAGCCGCGCGCGTTGTGGCGGCCTGGACAGCAGCCAGACTTCGGAAGTCTATCCCGGCACCGGGCGCAACAGAGCAGCTTCCCTCTACAGCCTGCCTTTTCACGCACCCTCGCCGCCCGACTGTTTGCCCTCTGGCCGATTGTCCGCTAGTCTCTCAGTGACGAACTGACGGAGGAACCAGTTCGGATCCGCGTGATATGGGTTTTGAGTCTTGAGTCGTGAGATGGCCCCGTGTTCTTGCTCAGACTCCTGACTCAGGACTCACTACCTGCAGCTTGATGGGAGTATCGAAAGCGAGAACACATACCCTATGGAGGAAATCGAACACCTCAAAACTCGCCTGGCCGATGTGGTGCACCTCAACCACGCAGCGGCGGTGCTGGGCTGGGATCAGCAAGTGAACATGCCGCCCGGGGGCGCGCCGGCCCGCGCCGAGCAGCTTGCCACGCTCAGCCGCCTGGCCCACGAGAAGTTCACCGCTGAGGAAACCGGGCGGCTGGTCGAGGCCGCCGCTGCACAAGTGGATGGCCTGGACTACGACAGCGACGCGGCGGCGCTGGTGCGCGTCGTCAAGCACGATTACGAGCTAGCCACGCGGGTGCCGGCGGCGCTCGTCGCCGAGCTAGCCCGCCTCACGTCGCAGGCGCACGAAGTCTGGGCCAAAGCGCGCGCCGAGGCCGACTTCGCCGCGTTCGTGCCCATGCTGGAGCGCATCCTCGATCTCAAGCGCCAGGAAGCCGAGGCGCTCGGCTACCAGGAGCGCATGTACGACGCGCTGCTCGACCAGTACGAGCCGAACATGAAAACCGCCGATGTCGAGCGCCTGTTCGATGAGCTGCGCGTCGAGCTGGTGCCGTTCGTCGCCCAGGTCTTCGCCAACCTCGACGCCGTTGACGACTCGCCGGTGCACAAGAAGTACGACATCGCCAGGCAAGCCGAGTTCGGCCTGAAGGTGATCGAGCGCATTGGTTACGATATGGCGCGCGGTCGCCAGGATAAATCGGTTCACCCCTTCACCACCGAGTTCTCGATTGGCGACGTGCGCATCACCACGCGCTATATCGAAGACTGGATGCCCTCGGCGCTGTTCGGCTCGATCCACGAGGCAGGGCACGCCATGTACGAGCAGGGCAGCAACCCGGCCTTCGAGGGCACGTTCCTGGCTGGGGGCACCTCGCTGGGCGTGCACGAGAGCCAGTCGCGCCTGTGGGAAAACGTGATCGGGCGAAGCCGGGCCTTCTGGGGCGTCTTTTACGGCGACCTGCAAAAGCTGTTCCCGGAGCAGTTGGGGGACGTCAGCCTGGAAGCGTTCTACAAAGCGATCAACGCCGTGACTCGCTCATTGATCCGCGTCGAAGCCGACGAAGTGACCTACAATCTGCACATCATGCTGCGCTTCGAGCTAGAAAAAGACCTGCTCGAGGGCAGGCTACCTGTGCGCGACCTGCGCGATGCCTGGAACGCCAAGATGGAAGCATACCTGGGCATCACCCCGCCGGACGATGGCCGGCATGGGGTGCTCCAGGACGTGCACTGGTCGTCCGGCCTGATCGGCTATTTCCCGACCTACTCGCTGGGCAACTTCCTGTCGGTGCAGTATTGGAACAAGGCGCTGCAAGACGTGCCGTCCATCCCAGACGACATCGCGCGCGGCGAGTTCGGCTCGCTGCTGGGCTGGCTGCGCGAGAACATTCACCGGCACGGGCGCAAGTATTGGCCCGCCGAGTTGACCGAGCGCGTGACCGGCGAGCCGATCCAGGTGGGGCCGTTTCTGCGCTATCTCAAGGAGAAGTATACCGACATCTACGGGCTGTAGAGCGGTGACAGGTAATTGGTGTTCGGTTCTTGGTTTCTGGTGAAGGCGACCGCGTTCTGGCTGTGTTCCACCCACCACCAATCACCAACAGCCAATAACCAACAACAGAGAACCCCGCTGCCTGGCGGGGTTTTCTCTTGGGGTTGAGGGCGCTCAGTCGCCGCCGAACAGCCAGCGCAGCAACCGGCGTAGCAGCCCTTCGCGCCTCGGCTCTTTGATCGTGGTGTTGCCCAGCCGGTCAATGGTGATCACCATGAACTGGTTGCGGTGAATGGCCTCTTTCAGTTCCAGCCGCTTGTTGCGCGGGATCAGGTAGGCTTCCAGGCGCTCCTTCGCCTCGTTGGAACGAATGCTGGCCAGTCGCCAGGCGTCGTCGTGCAGCTCGATGGTGCGCATCAGCAGGATATAGCGTTCCTGCATGGTCAGCATGTCCGATTCTGGCTCCGGGTCATAGACAGCGTGGCGCGGGCTGGCAATGGGCTGGTCGTAGTAGCCGACGCTGGCTGGCGCGGGGCTGGCTGGCGCATACCCGTAATCCCCCGTGCGCGGGTCGTCGGCGACCTGCTCGCTGGTCGGGTAGACGCGCGCTGCTGCCCGGCGCTCGTCAGGATAGAGCGGCGCGGTCACGCGCGGCGAGTACCCCTCGTCGCCCCCGTAGGGACGAGACTCATGCGCGTCTGGAGCGGCGTAAGGCTCCTCCTGCGACGGCGAGTCCCAATACTCGGCAGGGGGGTCAGCGCGTCGTTCAGGCGCTTGACGCCGGTTGGGGGTGGAGGAAGCGCCGGGTCCCCAGCGATGATCGGGGCGCGGCGGCGCAAGTCGTCCCGGTGAACGGTGATCGTCGCGAGTCATCCAGGTCCCTCCCTAATGGTCTGCCCCCGCTGGATGCTTCAGAAATCAGCCTGGCACGCCCAGTCCGACCTGTACACGGTTATCCGGTCACGGTACAGCCAGCGTGTAAGCGGCAGGGCGTGAGTTCGTGACCTGGGTAGAGTTGGTAATAAGACCTGATCACAGGTCACATGCCCAACGGCTGTTGGTACTACGGTATCTTAGTATAGCATTTCACGCAAGCGCAGGCTATGGGCCAGCAACAGCCAGGGAGCAAAACGAGCGATGATTTCACAAATTATTCACATACCTTAATCAAACCTGTTCTAAACCTTAATGAATCGTTTATACTTCACTCATTGAGCAGGGCTTCTAGCTCGCCCCATCCATCCCTCTCAGGGCCAATGGCCTGCGCTCCCTCCGCCAGAAGCCGGGCGTTGCCGGGCGCGGCGCTGTGCACCGCGAAAACCGGGCGGCCCTGCGCGCGGGCGAAGCGCGCCGCGTGCAGGCTCCCGCTGCCCGGCCCCGCCTCGACCACGATCACCGCGCGGCTCAGCCCACTGATGATCCGGTTGCGCGCGACCAGCGCCGGGGCGCACGGGCTGGCGTCCGGGTGAGTCTCCGACAGCAGCGCGCCGCGCGCCAGCACGCGCGCGGCCAGCGCCGCATTGGCGGGCGGGTAGATGGCGCGCACGCCGCTGCCAAGCACGGCCAGCGTCCGCCCGCCGGAGGCCAGCGCCGCTTCGTGGGCGAGCGCATCAATGCCCGCTGCCAGGCCGCTGACGACCGTCCAGCCGCGCGCCGCAATCTGCGCGGCCAGCGCCCCCGCCGCCCGCCGCGCCTGGACGGAGGGGCGGCGCGTGCCGACGATGGCCACGGCGCGGGCGTCCTCCGGCTCCAGCGCCCCACGCCAGAACAGCACTGACGGCGCGTCGGGTAGCGCCCGCAGCACGGCGGGGTAGCCGGGCTGGTCGCGCTGAACCACAGCGATGCCGTCCGCGAGCCAGGCCGCGACCGCCGCGCGCATGGCTGGCACGTTGGCGGCGCCGATGGCCGCGGCCAGCTTGGAGCCGACGCCGGGGACGGTCTTCAACTCCGCCGCGTCCGCGCTCAGCACGGCGTCCAGCGAGCCGAAGCGGTCGAGCAGCCGGGCGATGGTCTGGCTTCCCAGGTGAGGGATCAGGCTGAGGGCGACCCATTGGGCCAATGTGGTGTCGTCGGTGCACATGCTCGGCTCCCTGGTGCGGGCGTGTGCATAGCCTACTCGCCGCCGCGCCGATTGGCAAACGCGCCGCGCAGTGGTATGGTGGAAAGCGCGCCACCCGCCTCACCGGAGACTCCCATGCCTTCCCCGCCCGATGACCCTGACCTGCTGCGCGTGAGTTGCGCGGCGCTGTGCCGCATCATGCACCAGGGGCGCTACCTGCTTGTGCTCAACCAGCAACGCCGCCGCCGGGGTCGGTACGTGCTGGCGCCGGTCGGCGGGGCGCTGGCCCTGACCGAGCCGGAGCACCTGACCGCGTTCGGCGCGCGCCTGGAAGACCCCGCCGCCGCTGACCTGCGCCTGTACCTGCCCGCCGGGGCGCTGGCCGGCTTTCGCGCGTGGTTCCACAGCGGCCAGGGGCGCGAGCGGTCACCCTTCCGCGAGCTGTACGAGGAACTGGTCAGCGAGACGCGGCTGCTGCCCGCGCTCAGTCCGGGCGATGTGATCGCTGAGCCGCTGCGCACCGTCGAGCGGCGCGAGCCGACCGACCGGCACGGCGACGCTGGCCCGCTGACGCATTACTTCCTGGAACTGTACGACGTGCGCTTCACCTCGGCGCGCATACTGGCGGCCCTGCGCGATCCAGCGCCGGACAGCGGCGCGGTCTGGCTGACGCCCGCGCAGATCGCGGCGGGTGCGCTGCGCCTGGTCGTGGATGGCGTGCTGTGCGACGTGACCGTGCGGGCGAGTCTGCTGCTGGGCTGAGCGGCCCCCAGTGAGCGCGCCAAGCGCGGCAGAAGTGACTCCGCGAGGGGAGCGTGCAACAGCGCCCCGCCTCGTAGGGGCGCAGCGCCATACACCCTGCACCGAGAGCACCTCCCTCAAGGCGGCTTGGTAGTCTTGTGGGTCTTGCGGCATGATTTGTAGGGGCGGGTTTCGAAACCCGCCCCTACAAGACCGATTCCCGTTCCCAACATGAGATACGCACCCCCTGTCTCCGCCCGCGTTGTCCGATCGCCGAGACCGGCGGTAGAATACGGGTGCGGCTGCCGCCCTGAGCCTGCGCGCCGCGCATCCACGCATCCGATCAGGTGAGCTTGTATGCCACATATCCTGGTTCACTACGCGCCGCCCGACCATGCCTTCGCCCGGCACCTGGCCGTGCAGTTGGAGCAGCGCGGCATGGTCATCTGGCCCGTGCCCGATCCGGGTCGCCGGAGTGAAGAGCCGCCGGTTGACGGCACGAGCACGCTGGCCGAGGCGTCGCACGTGCTGATCGTGCTCTCGACGGCCAGCACCGCGTCGGACGCCCCGCCTCCCTGGGCACCCGTGCTGGAGGGCCAGGCGAAGGTCATCCTCGTGCTATATGATCAATGCGTCATCCCGCCGGCGCTGTCCGGGTACCCGGCGGTCAATTTCCAGGGGCAATTCCTGCTGGCCTTTGAGGAGCTGGTGCGCCGCCTGACCAAAACAGGCGCGCCGACGCGCCCGCTCACCATCGAGCACCCGCCGCCCGTCGCCAAGCGCGACCTGCTGCCGCTGCGTATGCCTGCTGAACGCTGCTGGCGCGAAGACCGGCTGCGCATCAATTACACCCTGCCGATTATCCTCACGGCAGGCGAGCTACAAACCCGCCTGCCCGCCTTCCTGGCCCAGGTCGATTTTGAGCTGGATCAGGTCACCGTCAAACAGGTGCGCGGGCGGCGGCGGCGGCGCTTTCGCCTGTTCGACCCGCGCCGGGCCGACCATACCATCACCATCAAGCGGCGTCCCGGCGATCTGCGCGTTTACTATCGCATGACGCGCACGCAGGTCTATCACTGGCTCCCCGCCCATTACCGCGTGCTGGATCGCGAGGCCGCCGCGCTCTACCGCTACCTGGCGACAGGGCAACTTGACGGCCTGTTGGAGCCGGTGCAGCGCCAGGCGCGGCAGGCCATTCTCATTTCGTGGAGCGCCATCGCCGCTTTCTGGGCCGTCGTGCTGTTGCTTCTCTACCTGATCGCGCGCTAACGCCCGTGCTAGATCACGTTCAGCGCCAGCCAGGTCAGCGCGCCGACGAGCAGCACGATCACCGCGCCATAACCGAGCAACGAGCGCATCACCTGGCCTTCGCTGGCTCCTACCGTGCTACACCCGACGGTCACTTTGGCCGGGGACATGACGCTGATCACAGCGGCGGCGGCGGTCTGCGCGGCCAGGATCGTGGTGATGGACAGGCCGAGCAGCGCTGCCGTCTCGCGCTGCAGCCCGCCGAAGACAGCGTTGCTATTGACGTTGCTGCCTGTGACAAAGGCCCCAATCGCCCCGATCAGCGGCGCGACGAAGGCGTACAGGTCGCCGGGCATGGCGTCGCTCAGCCCGCGCGCCACCACGTCAACCATGCCCGCGTGCTCCATCGTCGCGGCGATGGCCACCATCATAAACACGCCCACTGCCGACTTGAGCGCCAGGCTCCCTGACTGCCGCAGAATATCGCGGGCGGCCCCAGGCAGGTACAACCCCCGGCGGCGATAGAGCGCGTAGGCGATCAGGCCGCTGTAGACGATGATCAGGCCAGGATGCCCAGGGATGCCGAAGCCAGCGCCGTCCTCGGCGGCCACATGCCAGCCGCGCTCGGTCGTCGTGGCCGGGATGTCCACTGCCACCGCCCACTGCCCCAGGAAGTCCTTGACCGGAGTAACCGCGCGCAGAGCCAGCGCCAGCACGATCAACACCGCGTATCCGACGAGCGCCAGGCGCACCGACGGCAGCGGGCGATTTCCGCCGGGTGCATCGCTTGTGGCGAGAGGTAGCGTCGCCGAGCTTCGGGCGCGCAGGCGCACCCAAGCGACGGATACGGCCAGCCCGGCCAGGCCCGCGCCAATCGCGCCGATAGTCCACAGGCCGTTGGTGACCAGGACGTACTGGGCCAGGCCCATCGTCGTGCCGGTGACGAGCACATAGGGCACTGCGCGCCAGACGCCGCGCCAGCCGTCGAGGGCATGAGCGCCCATCAGCCCGCTGGCGTAGGCGAGCAAACCGAGCATGGTCGCCGCTGCCGGGGCGAGTTGTTCGCCGGGTAACCCACTGACGTTGATCAGCATCACGAACGACGCCGCCAGCGAGCCAAACGACACCGCCCAGCCGTGCCCGATGGCCGGGATGATCACCGCGCGCACCCCCGGCACGCCCATGCTGACCAGTAGCGGCGCGACGATGGCTACTGGCACGCCAAAACCGCCCACGCCCTGCAAGAATGACGCAAAGACCCAGCCCAGCAGCAGCACCTGGGTCAGACGGTCGGCGGTCAGGCTGCCCAGCGCGCCGGTGATCACGCGCAGCGCGCCCGCCCGGTCTACGATGTAGTACAGCAGCAGCGCCGCCCAGACGATGACCGACACATCCACCGTCAGGAGCAGCGCTTTTAGCTGCGCGTAGCCGAGCGCGTCAGCGCCCGCGCCGAAGCGCAGCCCGGCCACCGCCAGCGCCAGAAGCCAGCCAGCGGCCCCGGCCCGGCTGCCGTTCCAGCCGCGCGCGATCATCAAGCCCAGCACCGCTACCATCGGTGCCAGGGAGAGCAGCCAATCCAGCAGCGTATAGTCCATATACAGTCCACCGGCAGCAGTAAGCAACACAGCGCAGCAAACGGACGCAGTGTAACCGACAACCCCCACCGCCAGCAAGCGCGGTAAGACAGAAACCACCGCAAAGCCTGCTTTGCGATTCAGAGAATCTCTCCCCAACCCTGGAATGAACTCCCCTCCCTGTCCCGCTCGTTTACCCTGGCGGGTTATCCGCTGTATAATAGCAAGCTGGACGGACCGTTGAGGAGGTGACGGGCATGAAACGGTGGATGGCGATCCTGACCCTGGCGTTTGGCGCACTGCTGGCGCTGGTGGCGCTCGGAGCGGCGCAGCCCGTCCTGGCGCAGGACGGTCATGGCAGCGAGTCCGGCGACGCGGGCCTCGCGGCGCTACGCGGGGCGGCGGTCTATGCCGAGTTTTGCCAGGCGTGTCACGGGCCGCAGGGCGAAGCGTTGGGGACGGGCGAAGCATTCGCGGCGATTGACGCGGCGGCGCTGGCGGGGGATGGCGCGCGCCTGGCTATCCTCGAAGGGGCCGGTTCCGCCGAATCCGGCGCGGCGATGCCGCCCTACGGCAAGGTGCTGAGCGAGGCGCAAATCGCCGATCTGCTCGCCTATATTGGCACCTGGGCGACCGGCGAGACTCCCGCGCTGCCAGAGCCAAACATCGGGCACGTGCAGGAGCGCGTCGAAGGCTTCGCTGGCGATCCGGTAGCGGGCGCGGCAGTGTACGCCAGGTTCTGCGCCGGCTGTCATGGCATGAGCGGTGCGGGACGCGACGCGCCGGCCTTCCCCAAACTGGAAGGCGAGCCAGTGCAGATGGTTCGCGTGGCGCGCGAGGGCCACGAAAACCCCACCATGCCCGCCTTCAGTGCGGAGCAGGGCGGCCCGTTGAGCGACGATCAGCTCGCCAACCTGGAAGCGTACCTGGCTACCTGGGCGGATCACGAGACTTCCCAGGAGCAGGACGATGGCCGGGGCTACAGCCTGCTGATCGTCGTGGCGGGCGTGATCGCCATCCTGCTGATTGGCGTGACCTACATGGCCCGCCTCGTCGTCAAGGAAGAAGCGTAGCAGCGGCGAGGGATGGGCCGTGAGCGCGGGGACAGGGGTGCTGGTTCGCCCGCTGGCAGAAGCGGATCGCGCCTGGGCAAACCGGCTGATCGCCGGGCGGTGGGGATCCACGCGGATGGTCACGCGGGGGACGCTGCACGACATGACCCGCCTGCCGGGACTGGTCGCCTGGCGCGCGGGCGAGCGCGCCGGTCTGCTGACCTATCATCTGGCGGGGGATTCCTGTGAAATCGTCTCGCTCGACAGCCTGGTGGCGGGCGCGGGCGTGGGGTCGGCGCTGATCGCGGCAGCACAAGACGCGGCGCGGGCGGCGGGGTGCCGGCGACTGTGGCTGATCACCACCAACGACAACCTGCCCGCGTTGCGCTTCTGGCAGAAGCGCGGCTTCCGGCTGGTGGCGGTCTATCCGGGCGCGGTGGACGAAGCGCGCCGCCTCAAGCCGGAGATACCGGCGGTGGGGCTGGAAGGCATTCCCCTGCGCGACGAGCTGGAACTGGCGCTTGCGCTGCGCTAGGCGCTGGAACTCGGCGGCGCTTGGCGCGAGCGGGTCCACGAACACCCTGTTAGGGCTGGGCACTTGGGCGCTGGGATTGCCCCCCA
>DYGW01000261.1 GCA_020724485.1 Thermoflexus sp.
GTGGCCTTGTGGTTCAACCTTCGTTCATTTGTTCAAGTGTCCGGTAGCTAGTCCCCGCTCATCCTTCAGTGATGGCTCATTATACCGTGAGTGATCCTGATTCGAAAAGAGACAGTTAGCGGTAGAGTAAGTCGTTTTGAGGCGAGAGTCACAGAACCGCTGAGCGGCCAGCTATCAGCGAGAACTCGTAGGATGCTGCCCTGCCATGCCCCAAAAGACTTCCGAAGTCTTTCACAGACTTCGGAAGTCTGGTTGCGGCCCCGCCGTTTTTCTCCCTTCCTCCCTCGTGGGGGAAGGGCCGGGGATGGGAGGGGGAAACACACAACGAGACAACTCAATTCGCCAACAATATCGATCTGGAATGCACCCCGCCTGTTGGCATTCGCGTGCAGGATGATTATGATGGGCATAGGGATCGGGCGCGGTGCCCCTCCCCTTTCGTCAGCGAGTGGAAGGAAAAAATACACCCATGCAAGACTTGACCGATGCTTTTGTAGAGTTAATCCGCCGCGCCGCCACACTTCTCCCCGCAGACATGGAGCGCGCGCTGCGCAAAGCCCGCGAGGACGAAGAGCCAGGCTCGGCGGCGGAAGGCGCACTCGACACTATCCTGCAAAATGTCGAGATGTCTCGCGCCAAGTCCACGCCGATCTGCCAGGACACCGGCACACCCATCTTCACCATTCACTACCCGCTGGGCGTCTCCACGCGCAAGCTGGCCGACCAGATTCGCCGGGCGTGCGCCATCGCCACCGAGAAAGCCTACCTGCGTCCCAACGCTGTGGACAGCCTGACCGGCAAGAACAGCGGCGACAACACTGGTATTGACTTCCCCACCATGCACTTCGAGGAATGGGACGAGGAAGGGATCAAGGTAGACCTGATCCTCAAGGGCGGCGGCTGCGAGAACGTCAGCACGCAGTACAAGCTGCCCGATAGCGATCTGGGGGCCGGGCGCGACCTGGAAGGTGTGCGGCGGGTTGTGCTCGACGCCGTGCACAAGGCCCAGGGCCTCGGCTGCGCGCCGGGTGTGCTGGGCGTGGCCGTCGGCGGCGACCGTGGCTCGTCGTACATCAAGAGCAAGCAGCTTCTGCTGCGCCCCGTAGACGACACCAACGAAGACCCCAAGCTGGCCGAACTCGAAGATCGCCTGCTTGAGGAGGGCAACGAGCTAGGCATCGGGCCGATGGGCTTCGGCGGCAAGACGACGCTGCTCGGCGTCAAGGTCGGCACGCTACACCGCCTGCCCGCGTCCTATTTCGTCTCGGTCGCCTACATGTGCTGGGCCAATCGCCGGGCCAGTATGCGCGTGGTCGGAGAGGAGATCACCTATGCGTAAGCTGACTATCCCCATCAGCGAGCAGGAAATCCGCGCCCTGACAGTCGGCGAGCCAGTCAGCCTGACCGGAGTGATGGTCACCGCCCGCGACGCCGCGCATAAGTACATGATTGACAATTTCATCAAGACGCACGGAGCGCCCCCTGCCACTGAAGCGGCGCTCTATGAGGAACTCAAGAAGATCCTGGGTGGCGGCGTGATCTACCACTGCGGGCCGGTCGTCCAGCAGACGGACGGCAAGTGGTCGTTCGTCGCCGCCGGGCCGACGACCAGCATCCGCGAGGAGCCATACCAGGATGAGGTGATCGGCCATTTTGGCGTGCGTGCCGTGATCGGCAAGGGTGGCATGGGCGCTAAGACGCTGCAAGCCTGCCAGGACTACGGCGCAGTCTATCTGCACGCCATTGGAGGAGCGGCCACTTTCATCGCTGAGAGCGTCAAGGAAGTGCTGACCGTCTACAAGCTGGATTTCGGTGTGCCGGAGGCTTTCTGGGTCATTCGCGTGGAGGACTTCCCGGCGGTCGTCACTATGGACAGTCACGGTGGCAGCCTGCACAAGCAGATCAAAGAGCAGTCGGCTAAGGCGCTGGCCGGGTTGCTCTAACGCTGTCGTGGTGACTGCGATGATCGCGTAGGGGCATCGCGCCGAAAGAGACTTCCGAAGTTTCCAAAACTTCGGAAGTCTGGCGCCCGAGCGCCTGCACCCTTAGGGGCGTATGGCCATACGCCCCTACGCGACGTTTCCCCCGCCGACCGCTGAGGGCTATTCCAGCGACATCTCCGTATCCACGCAGTCGAGCAGCGGCAGCAGCTCGTCGCGCGACTTTTGCTGCGCACGCTTCTTGCCGTAGTAGAACGTGTCGGCCCGGCAGACATGGCGCACCCAGGCGAACGGGTTATCCCACTTGGCCCCCAACTGCTGCGCCTCATAGCGCGCCATCCGCACCTGGGCCAGCGCCGCCTTGATGTGATACATGGGGTCTTTGCGCGCCAGCAGCGGCTCTGGCCGGGGCTGGCGGCGAATAAAGCGCAGCGGCCCCGGATAGAGCAGCCCCCGGAATAGCAAGCTCAACCGCAGACCTGGCCCGCCTGGCCAGGCTTCGGGGTGCTCCTTGAGAATCCAGGCCCACATCGTGTAGATGGCTAGCCGGGCGCTGCGCGGGAAGCCATCCTCCCGGCTCAAGTTCTTGGGGCGCAGCCGTTTGAGCGCGGCGCTCAGTTCGGGGATGGCGTGCTCCGAGTTCCAGCGGACGATGCTTAGCATTTGCAGCGCGCGCTCGATGTGCGTCTCCAACACGGCAAGCTGGTGAATTTCCTGGCGCTCGCGGGTGCGGCGGGCCAGGCTGCGCCCGCGCGGACCCTTCGCCCCCGGCAGCGGCGAATCTTCGCCCCACTGCACCCCGTATTCGTGCACCATTTCCAGCCAGAACAGGTCTTCGGTCTCCAGCCGGTACGTGCCGCCGTCTAGCCCAGCTCCCGGCCCGTCGGCGGGGACGCGGCGCACGCCCTGGCAAGGCGCGGGGACGAGGCGCTCTAGTGTGTTGTCGGGGCTGTCGCTGAGCCGGTCGTGCGCCAGCGGATCGGCGGGGACCCAATCCACGTTCTTTGGGTCCAGGCCGGTGACGCGCGCGGAGAAGCGCGCATCCCAGCGCCGCCCAAAGATGCGCCGCCCGCGTACCAGCTTGCCCGGCAGGGAGAACGCTTTTTCCAACACGCTGAGGCGCGCCGACGCCGCGTACCCTTCGATCTCCCAGGCGAAGTACGACGCCGACGACCCGCGCGCAATGTAGACGATGGGACGCCCAGCGGCGGTCTTCTGTACGTCTGCCCACAGGCGGCGGTAGCCGTCTTCGTGGCTGGCATAGCCAACGTCGAGTACCTGCACGCCGGTCAGCAGGGTCGCCTCGTCTAGCTCGCGCTCTTGGGCGAAGACGTGCTCGCCCAGTTCCAGCAGCAGGGTGATCACTTCCCAGTCACCCTCGTGACGGTTGGCCCAGTCGTCGTAGTAGTAGTGGAACCAGTATTGCAGCGCCACCCGCGACCGCCGGACATCGTGCGGCCCCTGCTCCGGCCCCTTGCGCAGCAGCGCCTCAGTGGATGACAGGGCCTGATCGAGCGGGGCGCGCCCCTGAATCAGCCGGCCATAAACGACGCTGCGCCGGGTCTCAGGCGGCGTCTGGGCCAGCAGTTCGAAGTAGTGCTTCCAGAAGCCGATGTTGTTGCCGCGATAAAGTGACAGATCGAAACCGCGAATCCGCTTACCTAACTCTTGCTGGACCAACCGCGTGCGAATGGCGCTGCGCTGCGCCTCGCCAGTCAGCCCGGCGTAGCGCGGATCGTCCTGGTAGGCGCGCATGGCTTCGTCAATTCGCTGGTTGGAGATCGCCGCCTCCACTGCGTTGATCTCATCCTGAAGAGAGTGCGGCTTCAGCAGCCGGGCCAGGCGGCGCAGCAGGTGCAATTTGTGGTAGCGGATGGTTGCTTGCTGCAGGAAAAACTCGACTGTGCGGGGGTGGTAGGAGCCGCGCATCGTGTAGATGGCATCGCCTTCGTCGGGATAGGGCGCTTGCTGCTCAAGCTCCGGGAACAGCACCAGTACGGGGGCGTAGCGGTGCAGAAGAATCTGGCGCTCGCCAGGTAGGAGATACCCTCGCGCGTCGGGCATGTGTCGCTCCTGTGGAATAGCTGTCAGCCGTCAGCGATTGGCAGAGGGAGGTTTGGCGCTTCGCGGCGCTTTTCCACACTGATCATTATAGGATGCTTACGGCGGCGGGGCTAGTGAGGGGCTGGGGATACTAGACTAGCTACCGGACACTGAACAGAAGTTCGGGATAAAGAGGTCAGGGAAGGGA
>DYGW01000262.1 GCA_020724485.1 Thermoflexus sp.
ACCGCCCGCTCGGTCTCGGCATACGATTCGAGCAGGAAGGGGCCAGTGCCAACCGGCTGGCGGACCAGGTCGCCCTCGAAGGTCTTGGGAACGATCTGGGCTGGATAATGGAACAGATGCTCCGGCACCCCGATCTGAGGCGTGTCCAGGTAGAGCTTGACTGTGTAGTCGTCCACCTTCTCCACGTTCTGCGGCTGCAGGTAGCTCATCAGGCCCAGCATGGACGAGCCGATGTCCGGGTCGAGCCACTGCTGGAAGTTGAAGACGACATCATCCGCCGTGAAGTCCGAGCCGTCGTTGAACTTGATCCCCTGGCGCACGTGGAGCGTCCATTCGTCCACGGCTTCGTTGGCTTCCCAGCTTTCCAGCAGCCACGGCTCGGTGATGTTGTCCCAGTTGGTGCGGGTCAGGTACTCGCACACCTGGCGGAACTGGTTGGCGGCCTCGATCCACGAGAAGCGCGCCGGGTGATCCACGCGCTGCACGCGGGTGGCGATGGTCATCGTCCCGCCGCGCTTGATGGCCTGGCGGGCTGCGGCTGGCGCTGCGGCGACCGGCTGGCCGTCGCCCAGCATCAGCTCCGCCCCGGCGACCGACACGCCCAGCAGGGTCGCCATGCGCAAGAACTCGCGGCGGGTGATCCTGCCGTCCCGGTAAAGCTCTTTCAGCTCCGGGACATACGGATGAACATTCCTTTGAGTCCTTTTCAAGATATGCATTGCGTGCTTTCTCCTTGTCTCTCCGTGAACACTCTATCCTGCGGAGGGCGAATGGGCCGCCTGCTCCGCCGTACCCCAATGGATGCTGCCAGCCCTAACCGGCTATGAATCGAGATGCCAGGCTTCCCCCTCCTCCTGAATCAGGTATTCCAGGATAGTGGCGCGCGTCGCCGTCAGCTCGCTCAGAATGGCCTGGCGCGCAGTCTGTACGTCATGAGCGCGCAGGGCTTCGACAATGCGGGCGTGGGTGATTTCCATAGACTTACCGGCGCGGCAGATGACCATCAGGCGAGCCAACCGGTCATGCAGGCGGCCCAGCGCCTCGGCTAGCTCCATGTTGCCGGAGGCTTCGGCAATCAGGCAGTGAAAGCGGCGATTCTCTTCGGTGTAGCGGTCGTAGGATTCGTCGTCGTCGCCTGTGTAGCCGCGATGGACATGCTCCAGCGCCGCAAGCTGCCCGTTGGTGATGCTCACGGCAGCGCGCTCGACCGAGGCCAACTCGAGGATCTCGCGCAGTTCGAGCAAGTCGCGCAGTTGCTTGAGGGTGATGCGCGTGACGAAGTAGCCGGAGCGCGGCTTGATCGTGACCAGCCCCGCCTCGCTGAGCATCTGCAGAGCATCGCGGATGGGGGTGACGCTCGTCCCATAGTGCTCGGCCAGCTTCTCTACAACCAGGCGCTCACCTGGCAAGCGATGGCCCATGATGATCGAGCGTCGCAACTCGGTATAGATGCGATTACGTGAGGTTCTGTCGGGCATTACTCGGTGCATAGAGGACCTCTGGCCCTTTTCTGGCACAAGACCAACCACCGAGGAAGAAGTCCGGCACGGGCGATGTGTGGGAGAACCGCCCTTGGCGGGCAGTAGCTGGGAAAGAGCGCTCCACCCGGCGATGATGCCAACAGATGTTCCGTATTATACTCCAAAATATAGCACATCACAACAATTAATATATCAGAGTCGTTCTTTGGTGATCTGTTCCCGCCGGTCAAAGCGCGTCCACCCACGTCCCTCACAGATGTTATACTCTCCTGCAGAGGGGCCTATGCGCCCGCGCCATTAGCAAACCGAAGGAGGTCTCCTTGTGGTCATGTCTATCATCGCCCCGCTGCTAACGGCGGCCTTGGTGGGCGTCGGCGTCGGCAGTGCCATCCGCAATCACCGTCGCGCCCAGGCCGCTCAGGCGCTGATCCGGCACATCCAGCAGACGGAACAACCGCTCTACTGCGCCCAAACAGATGGCATCCGCTGTCAGGTGATCACCCAGGGCAAGAGGCGTTCCGGGTGGAAGAACGGCGTGATCGCCGTGACCCCTGACTGGATCGCCGCGTATGCGCTTGGCGGGGATGGCCAGCCGTGCGCCGCGTTCAGCCCAGCGGACTTGCGCTGGTTTGGCCGCCCGCGCAAGTACTCGTCGGGCAGCAACGAGATATGGCTGCACGCCGAGCACGACCGCCGCTGGAGTCTGCTCCAGGTGCGGCTCTCGCGCCTGGCGATGCACGCGCTGGTGCGCGCGCTCAAAGTCGTGGCTACGCCGGAGCAGGTCACCGCCTACCGCCGCCGCCGTCCGTACATTCACTATGGGCCGGCCCCGGCGCACCCTGCCCGCCAGGACATACACGGAGCCTGGACTCTAGCCGAGCCGGTGGGCCTCTACCTCATACCCTCTCACATCGTCGTGCTGTCTGGAGAAGAAACCCACCGCGTCATTCCCCTGGATGCCGTGCAGAATGTGAGCGCCATCCGTCGTCTCGACCGTCCAGATGCGGCGGGTCTGCTCCGCTTCGAGGTTCGGGGGGAGCCGCTGGCCTTCGCCCTCGACCGTCACGAGACGTTCGCAGCGCAAATGGCCGAGGCCGCGCGCCGGACGCTCGAAGACCCCGTTCAGTGGGCGCGCAAGAAGAAGCAAGACATCGCTCTGGAAGAAGATGATCTCGATGACGAGGAGCTATGGTGATTGGCTCCCAAAGGAGACCTATGAACGTCTACTTCTGCGGATCGATTCGCGGCGGGCGCGGCTTGCAGCCCGTCTACGCCGCCCTGGTCAACCACCTTGAGCGAAACGGGCACACTGTCCCCACCGCGCACGTGGCCGCCCCGGATGTGCTCAGCGACGAGCGCCGGTACTCGCTGGACGAGATTTACCAGCGCGATGTGCTGTGGCTGGAGGCGTGCGATGCTGTCGTGGCCGAGGTCACCCAGCCGTCGCTGGGCGTGGGCTATGAGATTGCCTACGCGCTGCACAAGGCCCACAAGCCGGTGCTCTGCCTGTGCCAGGCCGAGACGCCCCTCTCGGCGATGATCGAGGGCAACGACGACCCGCAAGTGCGGGTCGTCTTCTACCATGACGTTGAGCAGGCGTTGGCCGCAGTGGATCAGTTCCTGGACGCTCGCTGAGCCGTTTCATACGCCTGCCGCCTTACGTTCTCATTCGCCGGCCCCGCGCAGCATCACGGGCGCGCCAGCGATGAGCCAATGGAGGAATCCGCTCGATGCACATCCTGCCCACCCCCACCCACCTAGCGCCCCCCACGCTGCCCGTGCGCCGGGTGATACGCCGCCAGCGGCGGTGGTTCTGCGTCCTCGGCTGCCTGACCCCCCTGCTCTGCCTCGTGGGGCTGCTGGCGTTCAGCCTGATCCTCGCGCCGACGCCGGTTGACCTGCTCATCCTCGGCGTGGACGCGCGCCCCGGCGAGCGTTACCTGACCCGCACCGACAGCATCATGCTGCTCAACGTCTCGCCGGGCAGCTTGCGCGTGACTTTGCTCTCCATCCCGCGCGACGTGTTCATCACCGTCCCCGGCTACGGCGAGCAGCGCATCAACACGATCAACGTGCTCGGCGAGCAGGAAGCGGAAGGCAAAGGCCCGGCGCTGCTCAAGGCCAGCATCCAGGAGAGCTTCGGCGTCAGCGTCGAGCATTACATCCGGCTCGACTTCCAGGGCTTCGTGGCTTTGGTGGACGCGGTGGGCGGTGTGGACATTGACGTGCCCAAGCTGATCATTGACTACGAGTACCCCACCCTGGACGGCGGCACGATGACCGTGCGCTTCGACCCTGGTCGCGAGCACATGGACGGCGAGCGGGCGCTGCAATACGCCCGCACCCGTCACCAGGACGACGAGTACCAGCGCGCGGGACGCCAGCAGCAGGTCATTGATGCGCTGGTCAAGAAGCTGGCCAACCCGCTCCATGTCACGGCTTGGCCGCGCGTCTGGCGGGCGATTCAGGCTCACACCGACACCGACCTGAGCACCTGGGACATGCTGCGGATCGCGCCGGGGCTGCTGCTCGGCTGGCCCGGCAGGGAGCAGCGCGTCCTGCAGCGCGAAAACCTGATCGGGATGAAGGCCGGCTACTGGATTCCTAACTATGAGCAGCTCATGCCCTGGATCGAGGAACGTTTCGACTAAGTGACTCTGTGGTTGCACTGGCGGCAGCTTTGGCGCTTCCTGCCCCAACTCCCAGGGTC
>DYGW01000263.1 GCA_020724485.1 Thermoflexus sp.
CAGGAAGCGGCGCTCGTCGTCGAGAACGTCGTCAAACGCTTCAACGTCGCCGCCGAACCCTGGTGGCGGCGGTTGACCGGCGGCCACAAAGCGACCAGCAGCCAGACCGCTCACGGACAACCTGCCAACGGCCACGACGCTCCGAACAAGCTCAAGGCGCGGCGCGGCAAGGAACTGGTCACCGCCGTATCGGATGTCTCGTTCAGCGTCTATCGCCGCGAAATCTTCGGCGTGCTGGGGCCGAACGGGTCGGGCAAGTCCACGCTGATCCGCCTGCTCTCCACACTGTTGCTACCCGATGAGGGGACGATCACCGTCTTTGGGCTGGACGTGGAGCGCGACGAGATGGCCGTCAAGCGGTTGATCAATCGCGTCTCGGTGGAGGCAGCCTTTTTCAAGAAGCTCAGCCCCAAGGAGAATCTGCTCTATGGGGCGCGGCTATACGGCGTCTCCGGCAGGGAAGCCGACCGCAAAGCCCGCGAGATTCTGGGGCGGCTGGGGCTGCGCGAGAGCAGCTACACCAGCCCGATGGAAGACATGAGCCGGGGGATGCAGCAGAAGGTGGCCATCGCCCGCGCTTTCCTGACGCAGCCGATCCTGCTGCTGCTCGACGAGCCGACGACCGGTCTGGACCCGCGCTCGAAACTGGAAGTGCAGGCGTTCGTCAACGAGCTACGCGACACGCACGACGCGACAATCGTCATCACCACGCACGACATGAACGAGGCCGACGCGCTGTGCGACCGCATCGCCATCCTGGACGATGGCAAAATCGTCGCGCTGGACACGCCGGCGGGCCTCAAGCAGCGCATCCAGCACAACGGCCACGAGCCGACGCTGGAAGAAGTCTTCATGGCCCTGACCGGCAAGGAACTAGTCGAGAAGGACGACGTGACGGACTTCGCGCCGGAGAAGGTGCTGTCGTAGGGTGAGGAGAAGTGATCAGTTGCCGGTATTCAGTTTTCAGGTGGGGCGGGCGGTTGGCGAAGCGCCAGGAAGCCCGGCTCCGTAGGGGCGTATGGCTGCCCCTACCGGGCGCAGCAGAGCAGCGCCCCCACCTGACCGCTGGATAGCCATCTACTGACCGGCTGACAACCGTTTTCGTGGGAGGAAACCGTGATAAAAGGCATTCAGTTGGAGATGCGCCAGTCATACGCGTTCGTGGCGCGCAACTTCAACCTGGTCAAACGCTACTGGGGATGGGAGGTCGTCTGGCTGGCCTACTCCATCGCTAACTCGCTGTCGGTGACGTTCATCGGGGCTGGTGCCGCCGAGATCACCGGCGAAAGCCAGATTGACACCAACTTCCTGATCACCTACCTGTTGGTCGGGACGCTGGTCTGGCGCTTTCTGGCTAGCATCTTTAACAACATTAGCGAGATGATCGCCTGGGAGCGGTGGGAAGGCACCATCGAGTACACCTTCATGGCCCCCGTGCGCCGCTTCAACCAGATGATCGGCCAGACGATCTTCGCCATCGTCTACAGCCTGCTGTTCACCGTGATCATCGGTGTGGTTGTCGCGGCGTTCTTCGACCTCAACTTCGCTGACGCGGACTTCGCCGCCGCCGCCGTGATCCTGCTGGTGGGCAGCCTGTCGTTCGTCGGCATCGGTGTGGTGGCGTCGATCCTGCCCCTGCTCTACCCGGAGCGTGGCGCGCAGATGACCAACATCGTGCAGGCGTTCTTCCTGCTCGTGTCGGGCATCTACTACCCGGTCAGCGTGCTGCCAGGCTGGCTGCAAGTCCTGGCGAAGATCTCGCCGGCAACATATGTGCTGGAAGGGATGCGGGCGGCGTTGCTGCCCGATACGGCGACCGCCGACCCGCTCAGCTACGTGTGGCCCCTGCTGATCATGGGCCTGATCATGCTGCCGCTGGGCATCACCCTGTTCCAGCGCGCAGAGAAGCACACCAAGCGCACGGGCAAGCTGAAGCGCAACGGCTGATGTCCGTGCTGCCCGTGCGCCGAGAAGGAGTCTCCGCCATGCACGCGCTTGGACTCAACCACCGTGATAACCTCGCCTGGAATCGCCAGATGGCAGCGGGATTGGCCCGCCGCATGATGACCGGCGATACCCCGGCGGCATGGGCAAATAACACGGAACTGGAAGTGCAGTTCGCCGTCAACCACCTGCGGTTGGCGGCGGGCGACCGTCTACTCGACCTGGGCTGCGGCTGGGGGCGGCACAGCCTGCCCCTGGCCGCGCGCGGGCTGCGCGTGACCGGGCTGGACCTGTCGCACGAGCTGCTGGCGCTCGCCCGCTACCACGCCCGGCAACACGGCCTGGCCGTTGACTGGGTGGAGGGCGACCTCGCTCACCCGCCGCTGCGCGGGCCGTTCGACGCCATCGCCCAGTTCTGCGGCAACCTGCTGACCTGGTTCCCCGACCGTGCCAGCGCGCGCGATGCGCTATGGCGCGTGGTGGGGCTGCTGCGCCCCGGCGGGCGGCTGCTCTTCGGCAGCGAGGACTGGCTGCCGGAGCTACCCCCGCGCGCCCAGCACTGGGACGAGTGGCATGGCGGTGCGGCCATCTACCGCCAACGGTTCGACGCGCAGCGGCGTATCGCCCATCACCAGGCCGTTGTCTTCGGCCCGGCGCATCACCGGCGCGAGTACCACCAGCAGACCTGGTGGCCCACTGTGGTGGAAATGGAGCGGCTCTTCGCCGAGGTGAGGCTGCTTGTGGTGGATCGGCGCAATGGGTGTGCGGATGTGCCGTATGATCCGGATGCGCCCGGCCTGGTCTACGTGCTGGCGCGCGAGGGAGCGGCCAGCGATGGGTGACTGGCGGTCAGCCTGTGTCGCCCAAGCAGGATGTAACACCCGCAGCGATGGCGCGACGGTGTTCTGGTATCAGTCCGAGAGCGTGTCAGCGGCGCTGGCGGCAGTGGGCTGTGCGGGAAGCGCGGCGTCTTCGTCGCTGCCGCTGTTTTCTGCGGCGGACTCCTCGCCTGGCGGAGCTTGCCGTTCCGGGGCGGGCACGGCCCACGTTTCAGTGAGCAGGGCCAGCCCGGCGGCGTCCAGTGCCGAGGCCACTTCGTCCGCAGCGGGGTCAAGATCGTTGAGGATGCTGTAGGGGAAACCGTGATCGGCCAGGTGCGTGCTGAGCGCGCTGAGCATCAGGGTGAAGTCGGTCGCGCGAATCTGATCCAGCCGGACGCCCGCCTCGCTCAGCGCGTCGCGCAGCGGTGCCGGGTCTTGGCCGTGCAGCGCGGCGCAGAAGAGCACGCACGGCCCCAATAGCTCAGCGAGCGGGGTGGCGGGGTTGGTCGTGGCGGCCAGGATGTCGGCCAGATAATGCTCGCTGCCCTGCTGGGCGCGCGCGTGGCCGAGCGAATTGCCCATCTGCACCGCCACCACCATCAGACTGAGCAGCGTTTGCAGCGCCTCGCGGTCGCCCTGGCCGATGGCCGTCGCGCTCTTGATAGCTTGCTTGGCGAGATCGGTCGTCACGCCGGCGGCCCAGGGCTGGAAACGCTCGGCGCGCGGGTTCTTGCCGCGCTGCGCAGCATAGCGCCAGTCCAGCAGGCCGGTCACGATGCCCAGCATCTCGGCGATACCCGCCCCGCGCAGAGACTCCGGCCCGCTCAGGATCACGTCCCAGTCAACGATCACCTCGGCGGCAGGGGTGGCGCTCAGGCGGACGCGGCGCTGGCGGTCAGCGACCGGCTCGGTGGCGACGGCGTAGGGCGTGAGCATGGACGTGCCATCCAGCGCCAGCGGCACGACGACGAGCGGCACGTCGTTGCGCGCGGCGACGACTTTGGCTGCCTCCAGCGGCGCGCCGCTGCCCACCGCATAGACCACTTCGACCGCGCTGGGCAGGTTCCCGGCCAGGTACTCGAACAGCGCGCGGTCATAACGCGACGGCTCAGCCTGGATCAGCACCGGGAGCGCCAGGTGATCGCTGACCACCGGCCACGCCTCGGCGCTGGTGAGCAGCGCCACGCGCCGGGTCTCTTCGACCAGGCTCAATTCCTGGAACGTAATACGGGGCAAGGGCCAGATCACCATCGCGCGCTCTCCCTCAAGACAATGCTGCCCGGTGTCCCTCGTGTTCGCAGCAAGCGGTGTCTGTGTCCAAGTGTAGTGCGCTTTTCCGTTCACGTCCAGTGCGGCAGAGGGAAGGGGTCCACGAACAAGTCGTGAACGTGTTTGTCCCCCCCCCCATCCCCGGCCCTT
>DYGW01000264.1 GCA_020724485.1 Thermoflexus sp.
CTACTTAGGGTCCACGAACAACCTGTTAGGGCTGGGCACTTGGGCGCTGGGATTGCCCCCCATTCCCCAATCCCTTCCCCCACGCTGCGCGCAGGGAAGGGGAGCCGGCCCGCTGCTTTGCTCCCTTCCCCCCACGAGGGGGGAAGGGCCGGGGATGGAGGGACAAACACGCTCACGACTTGTTCGTGGACCCGGTGATCTTTTGCCATTTCTGCCTGCTCGCGGTACTTTTCACAGGCGATGGCCACGCTGCGAAGAGATCGACACGACCCCGCAGTGGGCCTGTGCCGCACCTTACCTTACCAACTGATGTCTCCGAGCCGTTTGCCCTACTGCCTTGCGCTACGGGCATCTGGCCGCCTCGCCTGGGGGCGAGGAATCTCGTCGTGGTGTCATGTGCGCCCGGCGGGATCAGGGTTGTCTGTGGAAACGCGACAGCCTCCCGACGTTCTGGCATCAGCCAGGACCGACTTGGAAAGGAGATACTGCGCCCACCAGGCACGTCACTTGTGCTAATGTCGCCAGTACTCCGCTGGCGACTTTTTGTAGGGCGCTGGTGTGGGGAGATCGTCTGTCCGGCTGGTGGCAGGCGAGCCTCGCCCGTTCCCCTGACCTACGGCTGTTCCCGTATCCCCAACTTCCCCGAAGATGTTTCTGGGCAAAGCAAGCCTGGCTTGCTCGTTATGCTGTCTATCCGGGAAGGAGAAGACCTCATGACTAAGCGACTGTGTGTCTACGGGATGTTAGCCGCGCTGTTGGTGGGCGCGCTCGTGCCCGGCGCTCTGTCGGCGCGCGCGCAGACTGCCGACGGGCTGGTGGTGCTGGCGCTTGAGTCGGCGCGCGCGCCCCTCGAAGCGTGGGCCGCCGTCTTTGCATCTACCACCGAGGGCGGGGCCACGCTCGACCTCGAATTCGTCGCGACGGCGGCAGAGATCACGGCGCGGGCGGGCGAAGCCGCCGTCATCATCACCGACGCCTATGAAGAAGCCCCACCTATCGCCTTCGAGTGCGGCTATGTCAGCGACGTGTTCATGCTGCTGCCCGGCCTGGGTGCGCGCTACCTGGCCAGCAATTCGTGCGGCGGGGGGCTAGACCCCCGCGACGCGCTGGCCCGCGATTTCCTGCGCTTCGTCACCGGACCCGACGGGCAGCAAGTGGCTA
Source organism: Thermoflexus sp. (assembly GCA_020724485.1). Taxonomy (GTDB): domain Bacteria; phylum Chloroflexota; class Anaerolineae; order Aggregatilineales; family Aggregatilineaceae; genus UBA2029. Next base: position 1,162 of record DYGW01000264.1, read on the forward strand.
TTGACCTGGGGCTGCTGCCCGCCGCCGTTGAGGTCGTTGACCAGTCGGGGGCGACCGTCCGCGTGCCCCAACCGGTGCGGCGGATCGCGTCCCCTTACAGTATCGCCACCTATTACGTCTACGCGGTGGGCGCGGCGGACCGGCTCGTGGTGGCAGGGTACCTGGGTGCGCGCGATCCCGAAGGCCAGGCGGGGATGCGCCGCCTCGACCCCAATTTCGAGGCGATTGCCAACGCCGTCTCGACGCTCAACCAAAAGGAAGCAAACATCGAGGAGTTGGCCGCGCTGCACCCCGATCTGATCCTGGCCAGCGCCCGGACGGGCTGGCTTGACGCTGCGGGCGCGCTGGGCGTGCCCATCCTCCGCTTCGAGGGAGAATCGCCGGCACGCCTGCAGGACGCCATGTCCCTGATTGGTGCCGTGCTCGGCCCGCACGCGGCCTATCAAGCGGAGCAGTTCAACGCCTACTACAACCGCACCCTGGAGGCGATCCTGAGCCAGACTCAAGCCATCGCCGAACCGCTGCGCGTTTACTTCTCCGGCACCGAGCCACTGCGCGTGGTCAGCGGCGAGATGTACCAGACGGCAATGGTCGAGGCGGCGGGGGGAGTTTCCGTCACGGCAGACCTGATCGGCTACTGGAACGATGTCAACCTGGAACAGGTCGCCCTGTGGAACCCGGACGTGATCCTCTACGTGCCCTATGGCGGGGCCAACGCCGAGGCGTTCACCCAGGCGGCGGAATGGTCGGCCATCCGCGCGGTGCGCGAGGGCCACGTGTACCGCCTGCCCAAGCTCGCCGCGCCCTGGGACACACCCGTGCCCGACTCGATTCTGGGGATCATCTGGATCGCGCAGACGCTCTACCCCGGCCAGGTGAGCCTCGACTGCGCCGCCGAAGCCATGACGTTCTACCGCCTATTTTACGGCTACGCGATGGGTGAGGAAGAAGCCCAGAGCCTGTGCGAGTGATGCGCGTCTTGAGCCGCCGGCTGCCTGGCGTGCGAGTCTGGATGCACGCGGAGCGCCGCCAGGCAGTCCTCTACCTGCTGATTCTGCTGCTGCCCCTGCCGGTCGCCGTCTACTGCATCGGCCTGGGGCGCTACGCGATCCCGCCCGAAGAGGTCATCCGCGCGCTGCTCGACTTCGCCCTGGGGCGTCACGACGCCAGCGCCGAGCCGGACATCGTCTATAATCTGGTGACGCGCGTGCGGCTGCCGCGCATCGCCGCGGCTATGCTCATCGGGGCCAATCTCGCCGTGACCGGGGCCACCTTCCAGGGAATCTTCCGCAACCCGCTGGTGGACTCCAACATCCTGGGGGTCACGTCGGGGGCGGGATTTGGCGCGGCGCTGATGCTGCTGCTGGTCGGTGATGCACTGGAAGTGCAGGTCGCGGCCTTCTTCTTCGGGCTGGTCGCCGTCATGCTGGCCTACTTCGTCAGCCGCCTGTACCACAGCGCGCCGCTGCTCGTCCTGACGCTGGTCGGCATCCTGATCGGGTCATTTTTCTCGTCGCTGACCTCGCTGCTCAAGTACGTCGCTGATCCGCTCGACACGCTGCCAGCCATCACCTACTGGCTGATGGGTGGGCTGACCGACGTTACCCTGGACGACATCCCGGCGCTGGCGGCGATCTCGCTGCTGGGGATGGCCGTGCTGTGGGGCGTGCGCTGGCGCTTGAATGTGCTCTCCATGGGCGACAACGAGGCGCTGGCCCTGGGCCTCAACCCGACCCGGCTCAAGCTGCTGATCATCGTCTGTAGTACGCTGATGACAGCGATGGCCGTGTCGGTCGGCGGGGTGATCGGCTGGGTGGGATTGGTCATCCCCCACGCGGCGCGCACGCTGGTCGGCCCCGATCACCAGCGCCTGGTCCCGGCGACGATGGCCCTGGGAGCGGTGTTCCTGCTGCTCATTGATACGATGTCGCGCACCCTGCTGCCAGCAGAAGTGCCGCTGGGCGTCTTCACCGGCGTGGTGGGGGTGCCGCTGCTGCTGGTCATCTTGCGCGTCAACCGGACGGGATGGCGATGACTCTCCTGGAAGCCCGCTCAGTCTCCTATGCCTACATCCCCCAGCAGACCGTGCTGAGCGATGTCAGCCTGGCGATCCCCGACCGCTCGGTGGTCTACCTGCTGGGGCACAACGGCTGCGGCAAGACCACGCTGCTCGAAATCCTGAGCGGCATCCGCCCGCCGCAAGCGGGCAGCGTCCGCCTGAACGGGCACGATCTCTACCACATCCCCTCGGCCAGGCGCGCCCAACGGGTGGGGCTGGTCCCGCAGATGCACATGCCTGTCTTCGCCTATACGGTGCGTGACGTGGTGATGATGGGCCGCACGCCGCACCTGCGTCTGTTCGGCACGCCGGGCGCGCACGACCGCGCGATTGTGGACGCGGTCATTGAGCAAGTCGGGCTGGCGGCGCTGCGCAACCGCCCGTACACTGAATTGAGCGGCGGGGAGCGCCAACTGACCCTGATCGCGCGGGGGCTGGCTCAGCAGACGGAAGTCCTGCTGCTCGACGAGCCGACCGCGCACCTCGACCCGCGCAACCAGCACCGCGTGTTGGAGACGGTCAGCCAGCTGGCTGGGCAGAACGTGTCGTTCGTGATCTCCTCGCACAACCCCAACAGCGCCCTGCTCTACGCGCATCACGTCATCGTCATGAAAGCGGGGCGCATCGTGGCGCATGGCCGGCCCGTCGAGGTGTTGACCGAGCCGGTGCTTTCCACCGCCTACGAGATGCCGGTCGAGGTCATTTACAACGAAAAGAACGCTGCGCGGGCGATCATGCCTCGCCGCGTGAACGGCGGGTAGCGGCGTACCTCTTTCTACTGACACCTGAGAGACCTTTGTACACTCTCCTCTCGCCTTATGGTGTGTTTGCGGAAGGGGCTTTATGACCGCCTGGACTTTTCCGACACGGAGTTTTCGCCGGGTCCACGAACAAGTCGTGAACGTGTTTGTCCCCCCCATCCCCGGCCCTT
>DYGW01000265.1 GCA_020724485.1 Thermoflexus sp.
TTTTTGCTGCTGCTATTATCTACGCGATTTGTTCGGAGAGAAACCTAGTTGTACAATTTAGGACATGGCCTGAGACGTGTGCCACACAGAGAATCCTTGAAGAAGGCGACATCTACAAGCTTGTTTCTCCTCACCATTTCATTGGTTAAGCGATTGATAATTGAATGCGCTCCCTGAGACGGTTGATTAACAATCGCCCCATCAAGATGGCACCAGACCGCGAATTCTTGCGCCCATATTGGGCGCTCGGAAATGTTAATGCTGTTTCCTTCACCACCCTTCACCTCCAGGGCAGCGAAGTAGTTTGGATCGCGCTCTATCACCAGCGTGAAATCAAAACGCTGCTGACCGCGATTGTGCTCGTAATCAGCAATAGCAGAGCGTCCCTTAAGATTAGCTAGAATTTCTACTACAACGCCTTCTCGTGCGGTCATGGACGACGCGACAAAGCGTCCTCGAATGCTTTCCACAGCAGACCGGAACACCAGCCCATCTTTGTAATCCTCAGGCTGAATCTTGTGCTCAATCAAAACTTGCGGATGTGTCTCGTCCAGATCAGTGAGCAAGTCTATTGTAGGTTGAACCTGGACGATGACCTCTTCCCTGTGTTTACACGGTAGCATTCTAGCCTCCATTTCACTCCTGCCGACGCTTGGGAATCGCGCTGCGGCTGACCGCCCGCGAGACGTTGAGCATCACGCCCACGCCGGCCAGCGCCGCCACCAGGCTCGACCCGCCATAACTGATGAACGGCAGCGGCACCCCCGTCGGCGGGATCATGGCCGTCATCACGGCAATGTTGAGCAGCGCGTCATAGGCGATCCAGCAGGTCACGCCCGCCGCCAGCAGCCCGCCGAACGCATCCGGCGCGTAGCGGGCGATGGTGAAGCCCCGAAAGATCAGCGCGACGAACAGCGCGATGACCAGGAACGTGCCCAGCAGCCCTAGCTCCTCGCCGATCACGGCGAAGATGCTGTCCGTGTGCGGGAAAGGGAGGTTGTTGGCGAACTTCTGCCGGCTCTCGCCCAGGCCCACCCCCGTCAGCCCGCCGTTGATGAAGGCCGTCACCGCCTGCTGCACGTGATCGCTGGCCTGGCGCAGGTCTTCGACGGCGGCCCAGTGCGCCGTGAGGCGCTGCTGCGCGTAGTCCAGGTGGCTGATCAACTGCCAGCCTGCCACGCCCATCGCCCCGCCGATAGCGATCATCTGGAACAGGTCTGCCCCGGCGATGAAGAACATGCTCAACGCCGTCGCCAGGATGCTGGTCGCCGTGCTGAGGTCTGGCTGGAGCACGATCAGAAAGGCAACCGTGCCCACCAGAAAGCTGAACGGGATGATGCCGTAGGTGATGCGGCGGATGCGGTTGCGCTTGGCGGCCAGCCATGCCGCCATGTAGAGCACCACCGTGAACTTGGCTAGCTCGCCCGGCTGGAATGATCCTTCAATCAGCGAACGCTGCGCCTGAAAGCGTGTATCGCCAAAGCGCAACACCAGCAGCAGCAGCACGATGACCACGCCGATCATCGGCACGGCCAGCCGCCGCCAGATGTGGTAGTCCAGGCGCGAGAACAGCAGCAGCACCGCCACGCCCAGCACCATCGAGCGCAGTTGGCGCACGAAGAAATAGGTCGTGCTGCTGGCGTTGCCCGTCACCTGGTAGCTGACATCAATCGAAGCGCTGTAGACCATCATCAGGCCGATCGCGCACAGCCCGGCCACCACCAGCCCCAGGTACAGGTCGAACCCGGCGGCGTAGGCGCGGCGGCGTCCGGCCACTTCCTGGCGATCCACCGGGGACGGCGCCTGCGGGCGCGGCGGGCGAACCAGCGCGTCGGCGTAGTTGAACTCGGCGTCGTCGTCAATGTATTGCGGGACGTTGGTCATGACAGGCTCTCAAGCTCTCCGCGATCAGCGGTCAGCCCAACATGGGCAGCGCAGAGCGTATTTACCCTGATTGCTAGTTCGTTGCTTCCGCTCGCAACCTCACCCCCTGACCCCCTCTCCACCAGCGGAGAAGGGGAAGTTGAGCGAAGCGAAACGGGGGTGAGGTAGATAACTGGCAATCACGATAGTATATTTTTACCTTACCGTATGGAACGGCCCGGCGCTATTTTCGTTCACCCCGCCCCGCGCACCTCGAACCCTTCAAACACCGCCGCGAAGCCCTCTCCGGTCGGCGCGCAGGCCATCAGCCCGACCTGCACCTGCGCCGCATCCGTCAGGTACGCCTGGCGCAGCAGCGTGAACTGATCCCCATCCAGCGAGCCATGCACTTCCAGCGTGACGCCGTGCCGCGTCACACGCACCCACACCGCCTCCGGCGCGCCATTCAGCGGCATCACCGACCAGTCGGAATAGTCGCGGGTGACGACCGCGCTGGCGTACTGCACGCCGCCCACATACTCGACGCCGCACTTCAGCCACGTCTCCGCATCCGCGCGCACCATCAGCCCGGCGTGGTCGTACAGCGCGTGGTACGCTGCGCTGAACTTGACCTGGGCGCTGAAATCGCCGCTCACGGGGCGGTAGTAGAAGTGGCCGTTGTCGCGGACGCCGCCATCGTGCGTCTTGCGCCAGAAATCCGTCTTGGGAGCAACATTGATCGTCACTGCGTTCCCCTGCGCCGACCATGCGGGCGGCTCGTTGTACCATTGCATGAGGTTAGTCTCTCCTCTGTGTTAGGGGCGCTGCGCTGCCGCGCCTCACGCGCCCAGCGCGCGCACCAGATCGCGGAAGTGCTGCCCGCGCTCGGCGAAATCCGTGTAAGCGTCATAGGACGTGCCGCCGGGACTGAGCAGCACCACGTCGCCGGGGCGGGCCAGCGCCCGCGCGCGGGCCACCGCCGCCCCCAGGTCGCTCACCACCTCGACGCGCTCCAAGAGCGCCCCCGGACGGGCCAGGCGCGCCTGTTCCATGTGCTCGGCCACGCGCGGCCCGTACTCACCGAAGCAGATCACCACCGGGCAGCGCGTCGCGGCCAGCGCTGCCATTTCCGCCCAGGGCAGATTCTTGTCGCGTCCCCCGGCCAGCAGCACGACTGGCTCGCTGTAACTGCGCAGCGCGGCGACGACTCGCTCCGGCGCGGTAGCGATGCTGTCGTTGACCCAGGTCACGCCGCCAATCACGGCAACCGTCTCCAGCCGGTGCTCGACGCCGGCGAACGTCTCAATGGCGGCGCGCATCGCCTCCACCGGCAGCCGCGCCGCGCCAGCCAGCGCGCAGGCGGCCAGCGTGTTGAGCACGTTGTGATCGCCACGCAACCGGATCGCCGCGCGCGCACACACTATCTCGTAGGCCGTGCCAGGCGCGCTGTCGCCGACCGTGACCAGTAGCTCGTCGCCGCGCAGGTACGCGCCACTGAGCACCCGCTCGCGCAGCGAGAACTCGGCCATGCGCCCCGGCGCGTGGCTGCTCATGGCCCGCGCGTGGGGATCGTCGCGGCCAAAAACGGCGATATCGTGCGAGTCCTGGTGGGCGTAGATGTGCGACTTGGCGGCGAGATAGGCCTCCATGCGCCCGTGACGGTCGAGATGGTTGGGCGTCACGTTGAGCACCCCGGCCACCGGCGGGCTGACCGTCATCAGTTCAAGCTGGAAGCTGCTCAGCTCCATCACCACCAGGTCGTCGGGGAACATCGCCGGCAGATCGTCGAGCAGCACATCGCCGATGTTGCCGCCGACGAACGTCCGTTGCCCAGCGCAGCGGCCCATCTCGCCCGTCAGGGCGGTCGTCGTCGTCTTGCCCGCGCTGCCAGTGATGCCGATCACCAGGGCCGGGCAGCGTTCCAGGAAAAGCTGCGCGTCGTTGGTCACGCGCACCCCGCGCCGCAGCGCTTCCTGCACGATGGGCAGCGTCAGCGGCACACCTCCGCTGACGCACAGCACGTCGCAGTCGTCGAGCAGGGCCAGCGGGTGCCCGCCCAGCGCCAGCGAGACGCGCTCCCCGACCAGTCCGGCCAGCGCCTCGCCCAACGCTTCGGCGGGGCGACTGTCGGACAAGGTGACGCGCGCGCCGATAGTTGGCAGCCAGCGGCCCAGCGCGCGCCCCTGCCGGGCGATGCCAAGCACGACGACGTGCTTGCCAGCCAGCGGATCGCGCGTCTGCGGG
>DYGW01000266.1 GCA_020724485.1 Thermoflexus sp.
GGGGGAAGTTGAGCGAAGCGAAACGGGGGTGAGGTAAATAACTGGCAATCAAGGTAAGTCTTGTCCGGCGTTTCTCCCGCGCCACGTTGCACACGGGGCGGCTTGCATCTATCATCAGCGCCACAGCACGGGCACCGGTCGGTCGTAGACGAGCGGGGGGGAGATATGACTAAGAAGGTGAAGGCGAAGAAGACTCAGCGCCAGGACCCGGCCTGCATGACGCTGGGCATTGACCTGGGCGGCACCAAGATTCTGGCCGCCGTCGTGGATCAGCAGGGGCGCATCCTGGGGACGGCCAAGCGCCGCACCCACCCCGAACAGGGCGTGGACGAGGTGATCGCGCGCATCGCCAAGACCGCTCAAGAAGCCGTCGCCAACGCCCACCTGGATATGACGGCGATCCAGGCGGCGGGCATCGGCGCGCCGGGCGTCGCCGATCATAACACGGGCGTGCTGGAGTTCGCGCCCAACCTGCCCGACTGGACGAACATCCCGCTTGGCACGCGCCTGGAGCAGATGCTCGGCGTGCCGGTGCTGGTCGAAAACGATGTCAACGCTGGCACCTACGGCGAAGCGACCGCCGGCGTCGCCCATGACTTCGGGTCGGTGGTGGGCATCTTCCCCGGCACGGGCATTGGCGGGGGGATCGTGCTGGACGGCAAGCTGTGGCGCGGGGCGCGCAACGCGGCGGCGGAGATCGGCCACATGGTGGTCATGATTGACGGGCCGCAGTGCGGCTGCGGGCGGCGCGGCTGCATCGAGGCGCTGGCCTCGCGCACGGCCATCGAGCGCGACATCGCCGGGGAGATTCGCGGCGGGCGTTCCAGCCTGGTCACGACGCTGATTGACATCGAGCGCGAGCCGATCACCAGCGGCGTGCTGGCCCGCGCCCTGGAAGAGAACGATCCGGTGATCACCGATGTCGTCGGGCGGGCGGCCTATCACCTGGGCGTCTTCACCGCCAGCCTGGTCAACGCGCTGGACCCGCAATGCATCGTCTATGGCGGCGGGCTGATTGAAGCGTGCGGGGACTTCATGCTGCCCATCATCCGCACCAACACCTACCGCCACCTGATCCGCCCCGTCCACCCCGACGCCCTGCCCATCCTGGAGGCAGCCCTGGGCGATAACGCAGTCGTCATCGGCAGCGCGTTGCTGGCCAGCGCGTGCGCTCAGGCGGAGGGGGTCTAGCCCGCGCTCACCGCCAGGCCAGCGGCAAGCGGTGGGCGACCAGCGCCGACAGATCCAACTGGATGAACTGCTTGGGCTGCGAGGGACGCGCTTCCACCGGTTTCATGGGCAGGTGGAGCGCAAACTCGCTGCCCACGTCCAGGACGCTCTGCACGCTCACGTAGCCCCCATGCGCCTCGGCGAAGGTCTTGACCAGGCTCAGGCCCAGGCCGGTGCCGTTGATGTGCGCTGTGCGCGGGTCTTTGACGCGCACGAACGGCTCGAAGATCGCGTCCAGCTTGTCGGCGGGGATACCGTAACCGGTGTCGCTGATGCGCACAACGGCGTACTCGCCTTCTACACTCGTGCTGACCGCTACCTGCCCGCCGTCTGGCGTGTACTTGATCGCATTGCTGATCAGGTTGTCTATGGCCTGCATGATCAGCACGGCGTGGCCCATCAGCGCGGGCATGGGCGAGTTGGTCTGAGTGAGAGTCATGGAGATGCGACGGCGGCGCGCTTCTTCGTCGCCGCGCGCCACAGCCCGCTCGACCAGCGCGCTGAGCTTGTACGGGGCCATCGTGTCGTGCCCCAGCGAGGAAGCCATCTCCAGATCGGTCACGTCACGGACCAGGGCTTCCATGCGTTCCAGGCTGGTGATCAACATCCTCTTGAGCATCTGGCGCTGCTCCGCCGTGATGTCTGACTCGTCGAGAAGCTGGATCGGGTTATGGACCAGCATGAGCAGGTTGCCCAGGTCGTGGGTGAGCACGCGGGTGAAGTTGGCCTTCATGCGATCTACGCGGCGTAGCTCGGTCACGTCCTGGGCGACGGCAACGTACCCCTCAATGGCGCCCTCCGGCGTCTTGATCGAAGCAATTTGCAGCAAGTAGACGCCCGCCCGCCCCAACGAGACTTCTACTGTACGGTCGAGCATGTCAATCAGGCTCTCCAGCGGCGGCGCTTCATCGGGCAGCAGGCTCTGCACAATGTCGAGCACATACTCGCCTTTGATGCTCTCGAACGACAGCCCCCAGCGCCCCAGCACGCGCTTGGCCTCGCGGTTGGCAAGCTGGGCGCGCCCCTCGGCATCGCAGACCAGCACCAGGGCGGGGGTGTGGTTGAGCACGGCCTGTAGGTGACGCTGCTCCTGGCGCACAATGGCGTGAAGCTGCGCTTTGGCGATGGCCGTCGCCGCCTGGGGCGCGAGCATCATCAGCACGTCCTGAATGTCCTGCACGTCCACCAGCCCGCGCCGCTCGCGGATAACCTGCAGAACGCCCAGCACCATGCCCCGGTAGAGCAGCGGCACGCCGAACCACACCGCATCGCTGGGCAGCAGGTTGTGCAGCAGCGCGCCCGCGCCGTCCCACTCATACGGCCCGGTAAGAATCTGCGGGCGACCGGTTGAGGCAATGCGCCCGGAATGCTCGCCGCCAAAGCCGACCGTCTGGCCGACCAGGTTATCGGGCAGATTGTACACCGCGCTGACCACCAGGCTGCGGTTGGGCTGGACAAGCTGCACCATGCCGGCCAGCCCGTCTACCAGGCGCACCGCCTCCTCGACGATGCGCGCCAGCACCGTGTCAATGGCCAGGTTGTCGGCGATCAGGCTCGCCACCTGGCTGACGGCTTTCTGGCGCTGCTCGGCACCGTGCAGGCGCAGGTAAAGCTGCATGTTGCGCACTGCCGCCGCGACCTGAGCCGTAAACAGGCGGCCAAGCTGCAAATGCGCCCCGTTGAAGCGCCCCGGACGGTCAGCGAAGAAGCCGACAAACCCAATCAGATTCTGGTCTACCGTCATCGGCACGCGCATGTACGACCATGCCTCGGCAGCGGTGGCCTCGCGCACGCGGATGGCTGTGGGTAGCATGTCGGGCATCCGCTCGCGCAGCAGCACTTCGTCCGATAGGTAGGCTATGCGCTCGTCTGGCGAGAGCGCAGCCAGGGTCGCGCGGCACACCTCCAGGTAGGCGGTCGGGACGCCGAGCTGCAGCCCATCGAACAGGTCGCTGTAATCTTCGCTGGCGATCAGCACGGCCACGTCATCGGCGTCCACCGCCGTGCGCCCGATCTCGCGCAGGTCGCCGACGATGGCGCGCACGTTCAGCGTGCCAGAGATGGCGAACGACGCTTGCAGCAGCCCTTCGAGATGGCGGGCGCGCTTTTGCAGGGTGAGGAAGTCGCCGCCCGTCGTATGGTAAGCGGCGCGTTCGGCGAGGTAGGTCAGGACGGTGAGCAATTCTTGCAGGGGCGTATCGCGCGGCACGTAGCGGTCTACTTCGGGAAAGGGCACCGCACCAAGCGCCGCGCCATCCAGGCGCTCGCCGGTGACGATCAGCCCGATGTATGACCACCGGTGACGCACTTCGCGCAGCAGCGCGCCAATGTCCGCATCGAGCAGCGCCGCGTCCACGACCAGGCAACCGGCAGCGCCGCGCTCCAATGCATGTAGCGCCGCGCCTGCCGTCATCACGTGCAGCACGTCAGCATAGGGGACGATGGCGTGCAGCAGCGGATCGTCCGGGCCTAGCCACACGACGGCGCATGGGTGCTCGGCGGACTCGCTCTGCCGATCGTCCATGAACGTTCGCCCCCAAAGTGACTCGCGTTGACCCCCAGCATACCAACGCCATTCAGCCGGGGATGGCGTTACCCACCCATTTGAGTCCCAGTATATCACGGACCCCAACCGGACAAAACGATTAGCTCATTTCATATAGAGTTTTTACTGGGTTTTAAGACTGTCCGATCACAGCGTCACTTGTAGTGCTACCCTGAGCACCGGTTTGTTCCTCCCCGCTCGCAACCTCACCCCCTGACCCCCTCTCCGTAAACGGAGGGCCGGACATATTAGACAGTGTTGATATAGCGTAATGACAAGCGATCAC
>DYGW01000267.1 GCA_020724485.1 Thermoflexus sp.
GGCCGGCTCCCCTTCCCTCCGCGCAGCGTGGGGGAAGGGGTTGGGGAATGGGGGGGCAATCCCAGCGCCCAAGTGCCCAGCCCTAACAGGTTGTTCGTGGACCTGGCGCACTATTCCGCGTTCAAATCGCCAGGCAGGTGTGCTAGAATAGCCGGGTGAACCGTCAAGATGGAGACATTGCTGCCACATGAACCAGGAAACGCGACCCTACCGTTACTACGATCTGGTGATGGCCCTGTTCGTCACCGTGCTGCTGATCAGCAACCTGCTCAGCAGCGCCAAGATCGTTGACCTCAAGACATCGCTTGGCCCGATCGCGCTGGCCTTCGACGCGGGCACGCTGGTCTTCCCGGTCAGCTACATCTTCGGCGATGTGCTGACCGAAGTCTACGGCTACCGACGCTCGCGCCGCGTGATCTGGGCCGGGTTCGGCGCCAACGTCCTGCTCGCGCTCTTCGTCTGGCTGGCCGGTGTGCTGCCCGGCGAGAGCGAATGGATGGACTATGCCGGGCAGGAAGCCTACGACGCCATCCTGGGCGGCGTCAGCGGGCTGATCGTCGCCAGCCTGGTCGCCTATTTCCTGGGCGAGTTCTCCAACAGCTATGTGCTGGCCAAGATGAAGGTCTGGTCTGGCGGGCGTCATCTGTGGATGCGCACCATCGGCAGCACGCTGGTTGGGCAGGCGGTGGATACGACCGTCTTCATGCTCATCGCCACCGCGCTCGGCGTGTTTCCGCCGGAGATTCTGCTCTCGCTGATTGTCACCAATTACATCCTGAAGGTGGGTTTCGAGGCCACGCTGACGCCGCTCACCTATCGCGTGGTGAACACGCTCAAGGCCGCCGAGAACGAAGACTACTTCGACCGTTACACGGACTTCAACCCGTTCAAGCTCAGCGTGTGAGGGTGGGAGAGAATTGCGAATTGCGGATTGCGGATTGCGGATTTTGAATTCCGAAATTTGCAATCCATAGACGACGAACAAGTAGGATCAGGAACACTTTGCGAAATCCAGCGGTTTACCTCACCTCCAGTCTCGCTTCGCTCGGCTTGACCCTCATTCGAAAGGAGAGGGAGTGACGAGGCGCGCCAGCGCCGAGCGGGGGTGAGGTAAAGCGGGGCACGGCAACTCGCTTCTCCAAATTTTTTACCTGAGCTACTCAGTAGAACGGGGCGTCGGCGGGAATTCAAAATCCGCAATTCGCAATCCGCAATCCGCAATTCTTCTGAGAGGGCTATGCTCTATCTGGTCGCAACACCGATCGGCAATCTGGGCGACATCACCCTGCGCGCGTTGGAAACCCTGCGCGCTGTTGACCTGATCGCCGCCGAGGACACGCGCAAAACCGGCTTGCTGCTCAAGCATTTCGACATTCACAAGCCGCAGATCGCTTTCTTCGAGCACAACGAAGACCGCGCTGGCCCGCGCATCATGGAGGCGCTGCACGCCGGGCAGTCGGTGGCCCTGGTGACCAACGCGGGCACGCCCGGCATCTCCGACCCCGGCTTCACCCTGGTGCGCGACGCCATCGCCGCGGGCATCCCCGTGACCATGATCCCCGGCCCGACGGCGCTGATCATGGCCGTGGTGCTCTCCGGTCTGCCCGCGCACTCGTTCACCTTTCGCGGGTTTCCGCCGCGCAAGGGCGGCCCGCGCCGCCGTTTCCTGGCCGTGGATCAGGACTCGCCGCACACGCTGATTTTCTACGAAAGTCCCTACCGGCTGGTGAAATTCCTCGAAGACGCGCTGACCGTCTATGGCGATCGTCCCGCCGCCGTCACCAACGACCTGACCAAGCTATTCGAGACGGTACACCGCGGGCGACTGTTGGAATTGCTGGCGTTCTTCCGCCAGAACGAGCCGCGCGGCGAATATACGGTGGTCATCGCGGGCAAAGAAACGGGTGCCGCACCAGGGGATGACGACGAGGATGAGGAGGGTGCGCGGTGAGCGCCGACAGGCTGACCCTGCCGCACGGGGAATTGCCCCTGCCCGCCTTCCTGCCCGATGCTACGCGGGGCGTCGTGCGCGCCATAGATAGCGCCGACCTGGAAGGCGCGGGCGTGACGGCGCTGGTCATGAACACCTATCACCTCATGCAACGCCCCGGCTCCTCGACGATCAAGGCGCTGGGGGGGCTGCACCGCATGGCCGCCTGGCCGCGCCCGATCATGACCGACTCCGGCGGCTTCCAGGTCTACTCGCTCATCCGCCAGAATCCGAAGTATGGGCGATTAAGCGACAAGGGCGCGGTCTTCACGCCGGACGGGAGCGGGCGCAAGATCACCCTGACACCAGAGAAGAGCATTCAGCTACAGATGAGCTACGGCGCGGATATTCTGGTCTGCCTGGACGACTGCACGCACGCCGACGACCCGTTGGACGAACAGCGCCGCTCCGTGCGCCGCACCGTGGTCTGGGCGCGCCGCGCCAAAGCCGAGTACCTGCGCTTGATCGAGCAGAAAAAGCTGGCCGAGGCCGACCGTCCCCTGCTTTTCGCCGTGATCCAGGGCGGCGGCAGCCCGGAACTACGTCGCGAGTGCGCCGACGAACTGCTGGCGATCGGCTTTGACGGCTACGGTTACGGCGGCTGGCCGCTCGACGCCGCCGGCAACCTGCTGACCGACATGCTCGCCCTGACGCGCGAACTGGTGCCGTCGCGATTTCCCGTGCACGCGCTGGGCGTCGGCCATCCGGCCAACGTGGTTGCCTGCGCGCGCCTGGGCTACGCCTTGTTCGACAGCGCCATGCCCACCCGCGACGCCCGTAACGGGCGGCTGTACGTCTTCAGCGGGGACGAGGAGGGCGCAGTGGAGAGCGGCGGATCGTGGTTCTCATACGTGTATGTGGGCGACGACCGGCACATCAAGGCCGCCGACCCCATCTCCGCGCGCTGCGACTGCGCGACCTGTCGGCGCTATGCGCTGGGCTACCTGCATCACCTCTACAAACTCAACGACGCGCTCTACCCGCGCCTGGCGACGATCCACAACCTGCGCTTCATGACCCGCCTGATGCAATTATTGGGGAGCAGCCGCCATGCCTGAGCATGACGACGCCCTCGACCAACTGGTGCGGGCCGTGCGGAGCAGCGCCAAGTATGGCAGCATCAGCGAAGACTTCGTGCGGCGCGTCGGCGCGGCAGAACTGAGCAAACGCCGCTCGCTGAAGGGAGCGATCAAAGCGACCAAGAACAAGCTGCATCAGGTGGGCGGGGCCTATCTCGACGCGGCGGGGGAATACTCGCGCTGGCTGGCGATGCTGCGGGGCGCCGCTGCGCAGGGCGATCCGGCTCTGCGCGACGCCTGCCGCGCGATCATGGCCCATCACGCCTCCACGCGCGAGCGCCTGCCCATCCTGGAGACGTTTTTCGCCGAGACGTTGGCCGGCATTGCGCCGGTGACTTCGGTGCTGGATGTCGCCTGCGGGCTGAATCCACTGGCGATCCCCTGGCTGCCGCTGGCCCCGGGCGCGACGTACCTGGCCTGCGACATCTACCATGATATGATGGACTTCATCGGCGCATTCCTGGCGCTGGTGGGCATGAGCGGGCGCGCCTTCGCCTGCGACGTGATCCACGAGCCGCCGGCGGAGCGCGTTCACCTGGCGCTGATCCTCAAGACCATCCCCTGCCTGGAACAGGTGGATAAGGCTGCCGGACTGCGCCTGCTGGATGCCGTGCGCGCTGACTACGCGCTGGTCTCGTTTCCGGCGCGCAGCCTGGGCGGGCGCGACAAAGGGATGATCGCGCACTATGAGGCGCGGTTGCGCGACCTGCTGACCGAGCGGCGCTGGCCGGTGCAGCGCTTCGAGTTCGAGACGGAACTGGCGTTTCTGGTGGATAAGCGGGGGTAGAAACTAGCGAGCAGGACGAAAATAGCCGCGATAGACTTCACCCCTGGCCTCGCTTCGCTCGGCTTGCCCCCTCCACATTGGAGTTCAAGGGCGGACAGGGATAGAGAAAGTATAAAGATCGGCTCGCTTGGTTTACCTCACCCCCAGCCTCGCTTCGCTCGGCAGCCCCCTCTCCATTCGAATAGAGAGGGGGCAACGAGGCG
>DYGW01000268.1 GCA_020724485.1 Thermoflexus sp.
TGTTGGCGTCGAGAAAGGTGTTGCCGGGCGCGCCGCTGATGGCCGCCTCGATCAGCGGCGGATCGGCGAAGATACCCAGCCGCCCGCCGCGTTCCAGGTACGCCGCCAGGCGCTCCACTTCCTGCCCGGTGAAATCGTCCCAGGCCCCGACGATGAGCACGGCGCTGGCGTCGGCAGGCACCTCGTCCACCTCGGCCAGGGACAGCGGCTCGACGGCGATGCCCTGCCCGTCCAAACTGACGAACAGCCGCGAGATGCCGTTATCGTCGGCCAGGGTCAGGGCGCGCTCCCCGTGCCCGGTCGTGAAATAGACCTTGAACGCGCCGGCAGAGGCGACGGTCTTCAGGCCGGTGGTGATGTCGCGCTCGTTGGCCTCGCCCAGGAACAGTGTGAAGTACGCCGTCCCCACCTGACTGTCCGTCTGGATCGCGCTGCGCGGGCGCGGCGTGCCATCCTCGCCGAGCAGGGTCAGGATGAATGATCCGTCGTAGCCGGGCTGGTAGCTGTAGAGGGCGGCCACATCCGGCTGCTCGTCGGGGTCTATATACTGCATCTGGATCGTGTCGCCGCCCGCCGCCTCGTACTGGCGCAGGAGTATGTCCGCCGCTTCTTGCTCGCGGAGCCTGGCGCGGCTGAAAAAGCCGACGATGCGCACGCGGAAGCCGCGCGCGGCAAGCTGATCGATCACTTCCAGCGAAGGGGCATTGAGCGAGTACCGCTGCACGGCGGTCAGGTCGGCGGTGATGTTGGCGCGGTCTACCAGGACGTAGGTGTAGGCGATAGCCCCGATGAAGACGACGCTCACCAGGACGCTCGTGGTGCCATAGCGCGTCGGGCGGCCCGCCAGCCAGGCGCGCAGATCGTCGGGCGCGGCCCACATCCATAGGGCGATGCCCGCCGCGCCGGCCAGCACGCAGGCGAACACTCCATAGGTGATCTCGCGCGCCAGCAAAGCGATCAGCCCGCCGGCGAGCAAGGCCAGCGCGCCAGTTACGCCCGCCCAGCCAGCGAGCGTCTCGCGGGTGAGCGCGCGCGGGAGGCGCATCAGCGCCACCTCCGCGATTCGAGGACGCGCGTGGCGATGAATAGCGCGGCGATGATCACACCGATGAAGAAGACGGCGTCCTCAAAACGAATCACGCCGACCAGGAACGAGGTGGCATAGTGCGCTTGCAGGCTTAGCTCGCGGATCACCTGGGCCAGGGCGCGGCTCTGGATCACATGACCGGCATAGTCGCCCAGCCACAGGATGAACAGCACGGACATACTGAGGAAGCCCGCGATCACCTGGTTCTCGGTCAGCGCCGAGAAGAGCAGACCCAGGGCCAGCGCGGCCCCGCCGAACAGCCAGATGCCCAGGTAGGCGGTGATCACCGGCCCGATGTCCAGTTCGGGGGTGAGCGTGTACGCGCGGGCGGTGGTGATCGCCAGCCAGATCGCCTGATAGACCAGGGTCAGGCCCAGGATCAGCGTGTAGTACAGCCACGCGCCCAGGAACTTGCCGAGAACGATGTCCCCGTCGCGCACGGGCGCGGTGAGCAGAAGCTCCAGCGTGCCTTCGCGCGCTTCCTCGGCGAGCAGGCGCATGGTCAGCAATGGGGCGAAAAAGAGGGTGAAGAAAGCGAACGCGCCGAGCACTGCTGCCCCGTCAGGAGGCTGCCTGCCCACTCGCTGGGCGAGGTCTACGTTGAACTGCCAGCCGGTTAGCACCAGCACGGCAAAGGCGACCAGGTAGGCGATGGGCGAGGTGAAGTACTGGGCCAGCTCGCGCCGGGCGATGGTGCGCACGCTACGCATGGCGCGTCCCTCCACCGTCGCTGGTCGGAGCGTCGAGCCGCGCCGTCAACTCCAGGAAAATCTCTTCCAGCGTGGTCGCCCAGGGGCGCAACTCCAACAGCGGCCAGCCCTGGCCGACGATGGCGCTGGCCACCGCCGGGCGCACGTCGTTTGCTTGGGGCGCGCTCGTCAACAGGAAGCCGTCTGCGGCGGGGCTGACGCCGGTCACGCCGGGGACGTTCGCCAGCAGCCCTGCGGTGTCGCCGCGAGTCGCCCCCACGCGCACGAACAAACGGCTGCTGCGGGTCAGCCCCTCGCGCAGGTTGGCGGGAGTGTCCTCGGCGACAATGCGCCCGCGATCAATGATGATCACCCGGTCGCAGATTTGCTCGGCTTCGGAGAGGATGTGCGTGCTGAGCAGCACGGTGCGCGTGCGGCCAAGCTCGCGGATCAGCGCGCGCAAATCCTGAACCTGGTGCGGGTCGAGGCCGATGGTCGGCTCGTCGAGGATGAGCACTGGCGGATCGTGCAGAATGGCCTGAGCCAGGCCCAGGCGTTGCTGCATCCCTTTCGACAGACTGCTGATCAGGCGGCGGGCGCGCTCGCGCAGCCCCACCAGATCGAGCACCTCGTCTATGCGCGCCCCCAGCCGGTCAACGCCGCGAAGCTGGCCCATGAACTTCAGGTAGCCGCGCACGGTCATCTCACGGTACAGGCGGACGGTCTCCGGCAGGTACCCGACGCGCTCGCGCACGGCCAGCGAGTCGGCGAACACGTCGAAGCCGGTGATGCGCGCTGTGCCCTCAGTGGGGGGCATGTACCCCGTGAGCACGCGCATGGTCGTTGTCTTCCCGGCACCATTGGGGCCGAGAAAGCCGACAATCTCGCCGGATCCGGCGTGAAAGCTGATGCCATCGAGGGCGACGAAGCGCCCGTAGCGTTTGGTCAGCCGGTCAACATCAATCATGAGTCACGCTGTGCGCCAGCCGCCCGCCTGATCCGATGTGGGCTGGGTGGACACTGTCTCCCGATTCTAGCCGAATGATCGCCCGCTGCCAGCCGTCGTCAGGCGATCTTTAGCGACCCTGACAACTCTCGCACAAACAGCGCCGGGGGTGTCACCCGGCGGGGGCGGCGATGGCCCCGGCCAGCGCGTCCGGCAGGCGCAAATCGGCGGCAGGTCGCCAGACCCAGTCCAGCGAGTCCGGCGTCAGTCGGCTGCTGGCAGAGCAGCGGTACGTGTAGTAGAGATAGACATCGTGAGGGATGGCGGCCAGGGCCACATGGTGGGGCGCGCTCTCGTCGAAGCGCGGGTCCACGATGCGATCAACAGTGACTGCCAGGTTCAGGGTCTCGCTCAGCTGGCCCTCAAGGAAATCTGCCGGCGACTGGGCGGCGCGGGCGGGTATGGCAAACGTGGGCAGGCGCACCTCAGCCGAGTCCGCGCGAACCAGCAGGTGATCGCCATGTACAATCAGGGCGGCGACAGCGCAGTGGACGCGCGGGCGCGGCAGTGTTTGTGCGGCGGACAGGGTCTCACCGCGCCGCCGCGATCGCTCGCTGGCGATGATCTGGCGCAGGTGCTCGGCAGCCGGCTCGACCAGATCGTTGATGATCAGGTAGTGGCAGTGGCGGGCGAAGGTCATCTCGAAGCGCGCCCGCGCCAGCCGGTCCGCTGTTTCCTCGCTGCTCACGTTGCCGCGCAACCGGATGCGCTCGGCCAGCACTTCGACGCTGGACGGCGAGACGAAGATCAGCACGGTGTTGCCGGCATAGTCGGCATAGATACGCTCCGCGCCCAGGCACTCGATGTCGGCGATCAGGTCTTTGTCGGCGGCGAAAGCAGCTTCGACAGTCTCGCGCGGCGTGCCGTACCAGTCGTCCTGGTGGACATTCTGATACTCGACCAGCTTGTTCCGGGCGATCATGCGGCGGAATTCGTCCAGCGAGACGAACAGGTGCTCGCGGCCCTGTTGCTCGCCAGGGCGCATGTCGCGGGTGGTTGCGGTGGCGAGTTGGGGCAGATCGGTGAAGTGCTGCTGCACGTGGCGCATGAGCGTGTTCTTGCCCGCGCCAGAGGGGCCGACCAGGATAAACAGCAGTCCGTCGTTGGGCATACAGTCCTCGGCTAAGAAGGTGGGTTAGGCTGTGTTGGACGCAAGTGTAACACGCCATGCGCTAGCCGCCTATGTGGGTTCTGTGCGGGGGTCCACGAACAACCTGTTAGGGCTGGGCACTTGGGCGCTGGGATTGCCCC
>DYGW01000018.1:0-14800 GCA_020724485.1 Thermoflexus sp.
GAAGGGGAGAAAAAGCACCTCAGGCAAGTCCTTCCCCCACCAGGGGGGAAGGATTTAGGATGGGGGCGAACGAGGTGAACAGATACCTCAGCGTGTCCCAACCGGGATAGTCACTTTGCCTGGTAAACGCCATTTAATCTATTTACTATTTATATCATCATTTGTAAGGCAATACAAGTGGAAAGTGTTATGTTTTTGTTTGCAGCACGTTCGAGAGTCGCCTGAGCTTGGCACCCCTGACCGCAGGCCTATACATTACCCACAAGTCGCAGACGCGGCGCTGCTCTGCTGCGCCCTTGCGAACAGACACTCCTGCGCTCGTAGCGCGGGAGAAGAGGACGGGGGATGAGGGCCAGCCATCGCCTATGATGGGGAAACGGTAAGGGCTACACACAGAGATGTCCCTTCCCGCGGCTGTGGGTATAATGGCCCTGGCGCGCTATCTCGCGTGACTTTTGTGATCCAGGTGATGCTGACCTGCACGCACAGACACTTTTGAGGAGGCTGGACTATGGAGTATCGTTTTTTGGGACGGACGGGCTTGAAGGTCTCGGAGCTGTGCATGGGCACGCAGACCTTCGGCTGGGGTGCCGACGAGCCGACGGCGCACCGCATGGCCAGCATGTTCGTCGAGGCTGGCGGCAACTTCTTCGACACTTCGAATATCTATAACGAGGGCCAGTCCGAGACCATGCTCGGCAACTGGCTCAGCCAGCAGCCCGACCGCTCGCGGCTGGTCATCGCCACCAAAGTCTTCTTTCCCGTCGGTGACGGCCCCAACGACACTGGCCTGTCGCGCAAGCATATCCTCACCCAGGTCGAGGCCAGCCTGCGCCGCCTGAAGACCGACTACATTGACCTCTACCAGATGCACTGCTGGGACGCCTCCACCCCGCTCGACGAAACGCTGCGCGCGCTCGACGACCTGGTGCGCGCCGGCAAAGTGCGCTACCTCGGCGCGTCCAACTACACCCCGTCGCAGCTTATGCAGGCGCTCATGCTCAGCGAGATGCGCGGCTGGGCGCGCTTCGACTGCCTCCAGCCGGAGTACAGCCTGCTCGTGCGCAGTCCCGAATGGGAGCTGCTGCCCTTGTGCCGCGAGCAGGGCGTCGGGTTCATCGCCTGGTCACCGCTGGGCGGCGGCTGGCTGTCCGGCAAGTACCGCCGCGACGCTGCCCCGCCGTCCGACAGCCGCGTGGGGCGCGCCGACCGTTGGGACGACCTGCCCGAACAGCGCGAGAACGAGCGCACCTGGCAGATCATTGACACGCTGTGGGCGCTCAGCGAGGAACTCGGCAGGACTCCCGCTCAGATCGCGCTCAATTGGGTGCTGCGCCAGCCGGGCGTCACCGCGCCGATCTTCGGCGCGCGCACGCCGGAGCAGCTTGAGCAGAACCTGGGCAGCGTCGGCTGGGCGCTGTCGCCCGACGAATTGGCCCGCCTTGACCAAGCCAGCGCCATCGGGCTGCCGTCGCCGTACAACTTCATCAGCCGCTACACGCGCAGACGTGATGGCGCGTAGTCTGCCCCAGGAGGAAGGCTCATGCTAAAGTCTAGGCTGCTGCACCCGGAGATTCTCGAAGTGCTCGGCGGGAGCGGTCACGGCGGCAAAATCCTGATCGCCGATGGCAACTACCCGTTCAACACGCGGGCCAACCCCGCAGCGCGGCGCGTGTACCTGAACCTGGCCCCCGGCCTGCTCACCGTCACCGACGTGTTGGAGGCGCTGCTGACGGCTATCCCGGTCGAAGCCGCCGACGTGATGATCACCGACAGCGGCGCGGAGCCGGACATCTACGCCGACTTCCGCCGGCTGCTGCCCGGCCTGGCGTTGACCGCGACCGAACGCTACCAGTTCTACGACAAGTGCCTCGACGGCGACGTGTGTCTGGTCATCGCCACCGGCGAGCAGCGGCTCTACGCCAACATCCTGCTGACCATCGGCGTCGTCAGCCCGTGAGGTGTTGCGTCATGGGTGCGGGGGCCGTATGCGATACGCCCCCCCCCCAGAATCCGGCGAATCTCCGTAGGGGGGCGTGCAAAGGTTGTCAGCGACTCGCTTGACGCTGAGCTATCAACCTCACCCCCTGGCCTCGCTGCGCTCGGCCTTTCCCCCTCTCCGCCGACGGAGAGGGGGAAGTGAGGCGCGCCAGCGCCGAGCGGGGGTGAGGTAAACTAGGGCGCGGCTAACTGCCTGACAGGTTTTGCACGCACCCCCGTATACCCAGGTGCCAGAAAGCAGACTTCCGAAGTTTCGAAAACTTCGGAAGTCTCATCGCGATCACCGCCGACCGGCAACCGACAACCACCAACCACCGCTCTTTACGGCCAGGTCGCCCCGCCCGTCGCCAGGACGCCGCGCCCCATGAAGACGCGCTCGTCCAGGTCGTGAATGCCCGCCCGCAGCGCCGCGTAGACCACGAACCACTGCAGCGGGATGAGCAGCACGAACGGGGCCAGCAGCGGGTGCACGTCCGGGTAGTCGGTCATGTCGTAGACGATGGTGCGCACGTTCGGGCGCGCGCGGACCGTGTCCAGCACGCGCTGCGTCATGGCCCGCGACTCGTCCGTACCCAGCAGGAAGACCATGTCCATCTCCTGGCGGTCGAGCGCCTCGACCGGCCCCTGGCGGAATTCGTCGCTGGCGATCACCGAGCCGTGAATGCGGATGTTCTCCATGAACACGGTCAGGGCGAACTTGTAGGCCAGCCCATAGAGCGGCCCGGCGGCGACCGTGTAGAGCAGCGTGGAGTCGGCGAACTGCTCGCTGAGGGCGACGGCGCGCGCCTCGCTCTCGCGATAGACGCGGCCCAGCACCGGCGGCAGCGCCATCAGCCCGTCTATCACCGGCGCGACCGCCGGGTTCCCCTGCAGGCGCGCTACTTCCAGCGCGAAGAGGTACACCGTCGCCAGCGGCAGGATGTACAGCGCCGTTGAGTCGTAGTCAATCAGCACGTCGGCCTCGCGCTTGACCGTGCTCTCGCGGCGTTTGGCGATGGCAATCGTGCGCGCGCCCTTGCTCTTGGCGTGGCGCAGCGCGGTGATGGTGTCTTCCGTATTGCCGGAATAGGTCGTTAGGAACACCCACGAGTCCGGGCCTAACCGGGCCGGATCGCGCCAGATCAGCTCGTAGCCGGTCAGCGCGTCGGCGGGGATGCTCGTGAAGCGCCCCATCAGGTACGCCCCGGAGTACATGTTGGCCCACGACCCGCCGCTGCCGACGAAGTAGATGTGCTGCACGCCGCTGGTCACGGCCTCGGCAGCCAGGGCCTTGATCACTCCGCCTTGCTCGGCCAGGAACGCGGCGAGATCAGCTTCCAGGCGCGGCGCGGTGAACAACTCACTCTGCTTGGCCTGCTCGACCAGTTGTTTCAGGTCAGTCATCAGTCACCTGCACCTCTGCTACACTTCTGCACGAATCTGGCGGATCAACGCGAGTGTCCGTTTGACGGTCTCAGTGATGGCGTCGAAGTCCCCCGCCTTCACCCACTCGTTGCGCACCAGTTGGCTGCCCATGCCCACGCAGGCAGCCCCGGCAGCGAACCACCCGCGCAGGTTCGCTTCGTCCGGGCTGACGCCGCCGGTCGGCATGATGCGCGACCAGGGGCGCGGCCCGCGCACATCTTTGATGAAGCCCGGCCCGCCGACCGCCGCGCCGGGGAACGCCTTGACGATCTCCGCGCCCCACTCCTCGGCGCGGGTGATCTCGTTGACCGTCCCGCAGCCGGGGATATAGGCGATCTTGCGCCGGTTGCACAGCCGGGCGACTTCTTCGTTGAAGTTCGGCCCGACGACGAAGTTCGCGCCATGCGCGATGTACATGGCCGCCGTCGGCGCGTCCTCGACCGAACCGACGCCGATGATCAGGGCCGGATACGCCTGGGCGCAGTGCTTGATCAGCGGGCTGAAGACCTCGATGGCGAAGTCGCCGCGATTGGTGAACTCCAACACGCGCCCGCCACCTGCGGCCAGCGCCCCGGCGACCTTCTTGGCCGTCTCCAGGTCGCTGTGATAGAACAGCGGCACCAGCCCATCTTCCAACACCGTGTTGAGCACGGCCAGGCGATCAAAACGAGCCATATACTACTCTCCCTCTCCTCACTCATGTGGCACAGCTAGGAACGAATCGACGCCGCCGCGCGATCCAACTCGGCGAACAAGGCCGGGGTCAGCGTCACGTCAAAAACCTCGGCGACGACCTGGCTCCAGCCATGCAGGAAGTACACCCACCCGTCTTCCACCTTCACCCCGCGCGACTCGGCCTGGCGCAGCGCCTGGTGCATGAAGTCCAGTTCGCCGCGATAGTTTAGCTCCCAGGCCAGGCCGTTCAGCGGGAACAGCCCGTCGTCGGTGATCGGCGAGCCGGGGCGATCCTTGCCCATGCCCGTCGCGTTGATGACCATCGAGCCGGGCGGCAGCGCGGCCATCAGCGCATCGTTGACGCGCGGGTCTTCGTTGACCACATACTCGAAGGCGATGTCCGTCTCGATCCGCTCGTGAATCGCGCGCAGCGTGTCCAGGCGCGGCTGGCTGCGGTTGACGGCGATGAACTTGGCCGGGCGGTCGGCAGGATCGAGGCGCTCGGTCAGATAGACGCTGATCGCTACCGCCGAGCCGCCCGCGCCCAGGCAGAGCACGTGCCCGCCGCTGCGCCCCCAATAGCCCGGCTCGACGAACGCTTCCCAGGCCAGCCCGGACGTGATCGGGTCTTTGGCGTGGCCGCGCAGCTTCCCGTCGCGCTTGGAAATACACGAAATCTCGCCGCATAGCTCGGCGTAGGGGTCCAGGTAGTCGAACAGGTCGCGCGTGGCCTCCAGCAGATCGATCTTGTGCGTCGTGACCAGCGCGCCCATCGAGAGCGGATCGTGCTTGATGTGCTCGACGATGGCCCGGTAGTGCGCCGCCGGGGCGTGGAGCGGCGCGTCGTAGCCGTCAATCTGCGCGCCCAGCCCCAGCACATCGGACCACCTGGGGAACACCTTCATGATGGATGACTGGCGTGTGGTCACACCGATGAAGTACATCGTCGGCACGCTGCGCGGGACAAGGACGTGGGCTTGGTCGGTCATAGTCTCTCCTCTGCGCCCAGCGCGCGCCACACGAGCCGCCGGGCGATATTGCCTCCAGTGAGGTCGCGGATAGTGGAAGCGGGCAGTCCCAGCGCCCGCAGGCGCGGCACGATCTGCTCCGGCAGGAACAACAGCCCCGGCGCGCCACCGTAGTGCTGCCACATCTCGGCCAATGCCAGGTCGAGGCAGACGGCGATGTGCCCGCTCAGGCCGTCGGCCACCAGCGCGGCCAGCAGCGGCCACGTCGTGCGGTCGGGATCGTACTTGGGGCGGGCGAAGGTGTCGTAGCCGAGCAGCGCGCCCGCCCGCGCCAACTCGCGGTGCAGCCCGGCGTCGGGCCGCTTGTCCACGTGGCAGAGGTACAACCGCTCCGCCGGCACGCCCCGGTCAGCGAAGAACGGCGGCAGCGCCTCGATATTGGCCCCGCGCTCGGTGTGGAACAAGATCAGCGCGCCGGTCTGCCGCGACGCTGCGGCGGCGGCTTCCATCAGGGCGCGCGTCTGCCCCGCGATGACGCCCTCGTAGCCGACCTTGATCGTCGCCGCGCGCACCGTCCCGCCGGACTCGCGCGTCCCAACGGTCAGTTCCTCGACGAAATACGCGGCGGCGTCCTCAGCGGAGGCCGACCACAGCCAGCAGTCCGGCGCGTAATACTTGCGCTGGTGCGCGCCGGTCGTCGCCGTGATCTGCACGCCCGTCGCGGCAGAGATGCGCGCCAGCGCCCGCGCGTCGCGCCCGGCCTCACCCGGCTGGCAGTCCACCAGCAGCGATCCGCCCGCCGCCTGAAAGTCGCTTAGCTCGGCGCGGATGGCCACTTCGTCGTGCAGATCGAGCCGCGCTGCCGGGTCTGCGCCGTCCGGCGGCTGAATCCAGACGTGGGCGTGCCCGTCGGCCAGCACGACATCTGCGGCGGGGATCGGCCCCGTCACCGTCTGGATCAGCAACGGTTCGCTCACAGCTCCGCCTCGGCGATCTGATCGTAGATGGGCAGCAGCGCCTGGTAGGCCGCCTCGAAGATGGGGTAGATTTGGGCGTAGGCGGCCTGCGCTGCTGGGTTGGGCTGGAAGGTCTCGGCGATAGCGTTCATGGTCTGGCTCATGGAGAAGTCCCTGTACAGCCCCACGCCGATGCCGCCCGCCAGCGCCGCGCCCATCGAGGTCGCCTCTTCGAGGATGGCCAGGCGCTGCACCGGCACGCCGTAGATGTCGGCCATGAGCTGGTTCCAGAAGCGCCCGCGCGCCCCGCCGCCGATGACGCGCATGGCGTCAATGCGCGCCCCCTGCGAGGTGAACGCTTCGAGAATTACGCGCAGGTTCATCGTCACGCCCTCCAGCACGGCGCGCACCATGTCGCCGCGCGTGTGGCGCACGGTGAGGCCGATGAACGCGCCGCGCGCGCGGGGGTTCCAGCGCGGGCTGCGCTCGCCGAGCAGGTAGGGCAGGAAGACCAGGCCGTTCGCGCCGGGCGGCGACTTCTGCGCGTTGAGGTTCATCAATTCGTAGGCGCTGAGGCCCAGCGCGCCCGCCGCCTCGCGCTCCAGCGGAGCAAGCTGGTCGCGCGTCCACTGGTACGAGCCGCCGGCCATCTGCATGGTGCCGCAGGGACTGTACATACCCGGCACCAGGTGCGCCCAGGTGAAGGTACGGTAGCCGGAGTCGTAGATGGGTTGGCGCGTCGCCAGTGCGATCCACGACGACGAGCCGACGTAGTTGTAGGCAGCGCCCTCGTCCACCACGCCCGCGCCTGCCCCCGCGCACATGCCGTCGCCGCCGCCGATGACCACCGGCGTCCCGGCGGGCAACCCCACCTCCTCGGCGACCTGGGGCAGCACCTCGCCTACCACGTCAATCGAGCGGCGCAGCGCAGGCAGCTTATCCGCGTCCAGCGCGGCGGCCTCGATGATGCGCCCCGACCAATCCCAGGCATCCAGGTCGTAGAGGTTCATGCCGGAAGCGTCGGTCGGTTCGGTGACGAAATGACCGGTCAGGCGGGCGACGATGGCGTCTTTGGCGTGGACGAACTTGTAGGTCGCGGCGTATACGTCTGGCTGGTTGTCGCGCAGCCAGAGAATCTTGCTCAGCGAGTACGAGGCGCTCAGCCGGTGCCCGGTGATGCGGTACACGTCTGCCGGATCAATCCGCTCGCCAAGCCAGCGTTCCTGCGGCACGGCGCGCTGATCCGCCCAGATGATGGCGTTGCGCAGCGGGCGCGCGGCACGGTCAAGGGCCACAGCGCCCATCATCTGCCCGCTGAAAGTGACCGCCACCACGTCCGCCGGGCGGATTTTGGTCTGGCGCAATAGTTCCTGGGTGGACGTGCAGACGGCGCGCCACCAGTCTTCCGGGTTCTGCTCCGCCCAGCTGGTGTGGGCATACTCCGTGTCGTAGCCGTAGAACGCGCTGCCGACCAGCGCGCCGTCCCCGTCGTACAGGGTCGCCTTGTTGCCGGTCGTGCCTAAATCATGGGCGATAACGTATTTTGTCATGGGTCTCCCCCTCGTCCACCGCCTGCCCAATCAGCCAAGAATCTGGTTGAACTCGACCTTCTCGCCGTCCGGCCCGCGCACGTTGAAGTACTTGCAACCCTTGTCCCAGAACGGCAGAAAGACCGGCGCATCTTCGAGCGGGGTCAGCCCGGCGGCGCGCGCCGCCTGCCACGCCTGCTCGATGTCGGCCACGTCCAGCGCCAAGTGATCCACGTGTCCGTCGCAGCGCGTCGCGATCTCGGCCAGGTCTGCGCCAACCAACTGGTATAGCTCCAGGACGAACCCGTTCAAGTCCAGCATCGCCACCTGGATCGCGCCGCCCTCCGCCGGGAGCGCCGTCTTAAAGACGGTGCGGAAGCCCAGGCGCTCGTAGAACGCGCGCGACCGGGCGATGTCGGTCACGGGTAAGCCGAGATGCTGGAAGCCCTGCACGTTGCCTGCGAACATGATCCCCCTCCCTTCATCCTATGCGTTACCCACAAATGCCCCCCATCCCCCAGCCCCTTCCCCCGCGCTGCGCGGAGGGAAGGGGAGCAGCCCCGCCGCTTTTCTCCCTTCCCCCCTTGTGGGGGAAGGGCCGGGGATGGGGGACAGCCACAGTCCAAGATGGGGGTAATGTATAGCCCTTCATCAGGTACCGCGCCGGACACGTAGGGGCGCTGCTCTGCTGAGCCCCTGTAGACTTCCGAAGTCTGCGAGACTTCGGAAGTCTGATCTCCGCCCCCGCTCCCCTACCCGTAGCGCGGGTTGGGGATCAGTGTCGGCACGCCGTCGCGCTCGACCAGGATCGAGGCGAAGCCGCGCTCGGCGATGGTCTTGTAGTCGTAGCCCGCGTCCGCCGGGTAGACGGCCAGAAAGACGAAATTCTCCGTCCCCGTGTTGATCGTGCGGTGGCCCCAGTAGGGCGGGACATAGGCCGCCGCGCCGGGCACGATGCGCTGCAAGCTCACTTCGCCCTCCGGCGTCTGCAGCAGCAGGTGGCCCTCGCCCAGCAGCCCGTAATATAGCTCGGCGCATTCCTCCTTGGCGTGGTAGTGTCCTTTGGTCATGAAATACTCGTCGCCGACTTTGCCAGGGCGGATGATCGTCGTCGAATAGAGCAGGTGACCCGCTTCCTTCGGGTTCTGCGCCGCCTCGTAAACCTCGTAGATCAGGGGATTGGCGCCCATCAGCGCGTACTCGGCGGCGGGATCGGCGTACAGCCCGCGCATGTCGGACAGGCGGCGCTGCTGGACCAGCGGCGCAGCGGGGATCGTGCCGTCGTGCAGGTTCACCAGGTGGGTGAAGGGAGTCATGTAGGTGCTCATGTGCGCATCCTCATTTCAGGGCAGCGGGATTGAGAACAAACTCGCACGGCTCGCCGTTCAGCACGGTGACCAGGTTTTGCGCGGACATGAAGGCCATGCGCGCGACGGACTCGGCAGTGGTGCTGCCCATGTGCAACGTGGCGATGAAGTTGTCCAGCGCCAGCAGCGGGCTGCCTGCGGGCGGCTCGTGGCGGAAGACATCGCTGGCCACGCCGGCCAGCTTGCCGGAGATGAGCGCGTCGTGCAGCGTCGCCTCGTCCACCAGCTCGCCGCGCGCCGTGTTGACCAGGTAGGCCCCGTCGCGCATCCGCGCGATGCGCTCGGCGTTGATCAGGTTCTCCGTTTCGGGCGTCACCGCGCAGTGCAGCGAGACGATGTGTGCCTGCTTCAGCAGCGTGTCGAGGTCTACCAGGCGGACGCCCTCCATTTCACCCTTCACATACGGGTCGTAGGCCACCACGCGCATCCCCAGCGCGACGGCGCGCAGGGCTACTTCGCGGCCAATCGCCCCCAGCCCGATCAGGCCGAGCGTCTTGCCGGTGAGTTCCCAGCCCTGCGCCCGTGACCAGACGCCCTGGCGGGCGTTAGCGGCCACCTGGGGAATGCGCCGGGCCAGGCTGAAGATCAGCCCGATCGCTAACTCGGCGACGGCGATGCGGTTGGCGCCAGGCGTGGTGGTCACGGCGATGCCCCGCCGGGTCGCCGCCTCCAAATCCACCTTATCGTAGCCAGCCCCATAGCGCGAGATGACGCGCAGCCGGTCGGCAGCGGCGATGACCGAGGCGTCGCAGGCGTCCAGCCCCAGGATCACCCCGTCGTAGCCGGGGATGAGCGCGGCCAGTTCCGCCGCGCTGAGCGGGTGATCGGGCGGGCGCAGATCAACGGCGCAGCCATTGTTGCTCAGATACTCGTGGTGCGGCCCGTCCGTCGTGCAGAACGACCGCGCAGTGACCAGCACACGGAATGTCATAGGACTCCCCCTTCTCGTTGCGCTCGGCAGCCTGGGCGTTCCTCGGCGGTCGTGCAGCCCTGGGGCAAAGCATCACCGCTTCCGTCCTGATTGATAGTTCGATCCTTCCCGTGCGCAACCTCACCCCCTGGCCCCCTTTCCGCCAGCAGGGGGAAGTTGAGCGAAGCGAAACGGGGGGTGAGGTCAATCACTGGCAATCAAGGTAATTCTTAGTTTTCTCCGCGCGCTCTGCGTGCCTGCGGTTCAAGGAATCTCGCCCCCATCGTGAGATTCCACCGCCCCCAGAAACTAGTTGCAAGCCGCATCAGTTTAGTCTATAATACAGCATAAGTACTTGTAATGACAAGATGACAGGCAGCCACTTTGGATTTCTCGGTTAACCGCACCAGCGGTATTCCCTATCACATCCAGGTGCGCAATGCCTTGCGCGAGCACCTGCAGGCGGGCACCTGGCAGCCCGGCGACCGCCTGCCGAGCGAACCGGAGCTATGCCAGATGTTCGCCGTCAGCCGCCCGGTGATCCGCCAGGCGCTCAACGATCTGGCTCAGCACGGCCTGGTAGCGCGCCTGAAGGGCAAGGGGACTTATGTCGCCCCGCCCAAGATCAGTGAGAGTCTGGTGCAAAAGCTGACCGGCTTCTACCAGGACATGGTCGAGCAGGGGTATACGCCTACGGCGCGTGTCCTGCGCCAAGAGGCAGTGCCAGCCAGCCGCCGTGTCGCCGAACGGCTGGGTATCGCGCCCGACACGCCGGTCATCGTCATCGAGCGCCTGCGCTTCGTCCAGGACGAACCCATCCAGCTTGTGACAACCTACATCCCGCACGCAGTCTGCCCGGCCCTGCTGGAGGTTGACCTGTCCCGACGCTCATTGTACGCATTCCTGGACGAGGCATGTGGCATTGTCATCGCGCGCGGGCACCGCACAGTGGAGGCTGTGGCCGCCAACGAGGTCGAGGCCAAGATGCTGCAGGTGAAGAAAGGCGCGCCGCTGATCATGCTCGACAGCGTGAGCTACCTCAGCGACGGCACGCCCGTCGAATACTATCACGCGCTGCATCGCGGCGACCGGACGCGCTTCGAGGTCGAGTTGGTGCGCGTCCGCGCGCCGGGCGACCGGCAGGCCGTCCTTGACGAGCACCTCACCAGCATGACGTGGGGCAGCGGGGTGGTCTACCGCGAGAAAGCCCGCCCGCCCACCCCGCTGAGCACAGGCGAGTGAGGCTGGCGCTTCGCCCTCACACCCAATAATCGGTTTTACAGCGAGATAGTTTTCGTATACACTGATCTATGACGAGGCTAAAAAGAGTGTGTTTAACGCCCGCGTGATGGTGCCCTGCAACGGCGGTTGTTTCCCCCGTCATCGCGCCTGCCATCCAGCACCCTGACTCCACGATCACGAGGGCTAAGAAAGGAGGCGGCCCACCCAGAGACCAGCACAGCAAGTTGCCCGACTCAAGCCCAAACCCGTTTCACAGTCTCACATAGTTTGCAGTTAGCACACCGGAGGAACTTTTACAATGAGCAAGAAACTCGTCGTGCTGTTGATCATCGCGGCCCTGGTCGTGGGTGTCGTGCCCACGGCCGTGGCCCAGGATGACAAGCCGTTCAAGGGCATGAAGGTTGTTGTGGTGACTCAGGAAGGGCGCTCCATCGGTGGCCCGGTGGAAGACTACGCCCCCGAATGGGAAGAGATGACCGGCGGTGAGGTCGAGCTGCAGCAGTTCGCCTGGGGCGACCTGTTCGAGAAGACCATCACCGCGCTTTCGACCGGTTCGGGCGCGTATGACGTGCTGATCTTCCCCGCCCCCTGGTCAGGCGACTACATGGCCCCCGGCTATCTGGAGCCAATCCCCCAGGAGATCCTCGACGCGGTGGACATGGAGGACGTCATCCCGCTCTACCGCGAGCGCATCATCGCCTGGGGTCCCACCATCTACGCGCTGCCGTATGACGGTGACTCGCACATGCTCTACTACCGCAAAGACCTGATCAACAATCCGGACTATGCGGCGGAGTTCGAGGCGCAGTACGGCTACCCGCTGGCCGAGCCGAAGAGCTGGAGCCAGTACTACGACATCGCCGAGTTCTTCAACGGCAAGGAAGTCGAGACCGCTGGCATGACGGCCCCCATCTACGGCGTGATGGAAGCGCAGAAGCGCAACACGCAAGCCTTCTACGTCTACTTCTCACACGCTGCCGGCTACGGCAAAATCCCCGGCAACCCGTGCTTCTTCTTTAGCTGCGACGACATGACCCCGCAGGTCAACAACCCCGGCTGGGTCAAGGCGCTCGAAGACTTCATGCTGAGCACGAAGCTCGGCCCGCCAGAGCAGATCAACTGGGACGTGGCCGACACGCGCAACTACTTCCCGACCGGCCTGTCAGTGTTCAACATTGACTGGGGCGATGTGGGCACGATCTCGATCAACCCTGAACTCTCGCTGATCCAGGGCCAGGTGGGCTTCGCCCCGCTGCCCGGCGGCGACCAGTACTGGGACTACGTGGCGGGCGAGTGGGTGACGCCTGAGGGTGGCGTCAACGAAGCCCCCTTCATCGCCTTCGGTGGCTGGATCATCGGCGTGGCGGCGGACAGCGACGTGAAGGAAGCGGCGCTGGACTTCGCGGCCTTCATGGCCCGGCCTGAGCTGGTCAAGGTCCTGGCGGTCACTGGCGGCACCGGTATCAACCCGGCCCGCTACAGCCAGTTCGAAGCCCTTGACCTGTGGGTAGAAGCCGGCTTCGACGAGGAAAGCGCCAGGGACTACCTGGACGCTATCCTGACCGGCATCTCGCACCCGAACGCCGTGCTCGACCTGCGCATCACCGGCACGGCGGAGTACCAGCAAACCCTGGACGTGGAGATCACCCGCGCCATCGCCGGTGAGATCAGCGCCCAGGAAGCGCTGGACAACGCCGCCGCCGCGTGGAACGAGATCACCGACCGTCTGGGCCGCGAGAACCAGCTTGCCCAGTACCGCAGCTCGGTCGGCTGGACGGGCTAAACCGGTTCACTGGCTGAGCACCATCAGCGAGAGTCCACTGGGTGTTTTGGTAGGGGCGTATTGCTACGCCCCTACCTCCCAGCAGAATCCCAGCATTGGTGCTCAGCGCACGGAAGGTACCCCCAAGCGCTACATCACCCGCATCCGATGTGGCGCTTTGCGCTACAATAAGCGCAGCAGGTTCGACCGGTGGAGCAGAGAGGGTAGGTCTGGACCGAGAACCTCTCTAGCGGATACCCTGATTGCTGGTTCGTTCGCTGGCAACCTCACCCCCTGGCCTCCTCTCCGCCAGCGGAGAGGGGGAAGTTGAGCGAAGCGAAACGGAGGTGAGGTCAATCACTGGCCATCAAGGCAGATTGTTGGGCCTCGGACTAGGGAACTGTCTGTGCTCACTTCGATTATTTGGAGCATCAAGGGAGAGGAGAGTGCGCTTTGCACCGAGTTAGAAAGCAGACCGGGTCAGGCAAGCACACGGAGATAACCGACATCACCCGCGAAGACCGCGTGATGAAGCGCGTCTTTCTGTCTCCGGCGGTCATCGTCCTGCTCGCGCTCTCGATCTTTCCCCTCTTCTGGTCGCTTGGCATCAGCTTCACCGACATCCTGCGCGGTGGCTCCACCACCGCGCGCGAGGCGGCGATGACCGAGACAGCGGGTGGGGGGTTCTTGGGGATGGATTTCAGCGTCACACTGCGCAACTACGACCGTCTGCTCGACGACCAGCGGCTGCACACGGCAGCGCGCAACACCATGTATTACGTCTTCGTCGGCGTGACCGTGCAGTTCATCGTCGGCATGTTGCTGGCGCTGGTGCTCAACCAACACTTCGTTGGGCGCAAAGTGGTGCGGGTGATCTTCCTGATGCCCATGATGACCATGCCCGTTGTGGTGGCCTACGCCGGGCGCATGATGTTCGACTCCTACCGCTCGCCGATTGCCGACCTGTGGCGGCACGTGATCCAATGGTGGGCGGACGTGCCGCTGATCGGTTCCTCTCTTGACCCGATCATCCCCTGGCTGACGGATGGGAGCTGGGCGCGCGCGTCAATCGTGCTGATGGATAGCTGGCAGTGGATCCCGTTCGTGACGCTGATCCTGCTGGCTGGGATGCAGGCCATCCCCGACGACATCTACGAGGCGGCGCGCGTGGATGGGGCGTCGTCGTTCCAGATGTTCTGGCGCATCACGTTCCCCATCCTGCTGCCGCTGTCGGTCACCGTGATCCTCATCCGCGGGCTGGAGATCTTCAAGATCATTGACGTGATCGTGGTAACCACTGGCGGCGGGCCGGGGTCGGCGACTGAGTCGCTGACCATGTACATCTACAAGACGGCGCTCACCTTCGGCAACTACGGCTACGCGGCGGCGATCTCGTTCGTGCTGCTGGTGCTGGTGATCATCTTCGCCACCACCTTCCTGGCGGTAGCGCGCCGAGCCGCGCCAAGCGCGGCGTAGAGGGAGAGAGCTATGACACGCCGATCACTGGGACAATCCATCCTGCTCTACGCGGTAGTAATCTTCTGGTGTTTTATCGTGCTCTTCCCCTTCTACTGGCTCGGCACAACGTCGTTCAAGCGGCAGTTGGACGTGCTGCGGCTGCCCAAGTACATCCCCTACTACGACTTCCAGCCGACTACCGAGCACTGGGACTACCTGCTCAACGTCCGGCGCGATGTGACCTGGCGTCACTTCCGCAACAGCCTGATCGCGGCGTCGGGTGCCACCGCTGGCGCGGTGTTCATCGGGGCGATGGCCGGCTATGGGCTGTCGCGCTTCCGCTACCACTGGCGCAAGTTGAATTGGCGCAACGACAACATCGCCTTCTGGATCATCTCGCAGCGGTTCTTGCCACCAGCCCTGTTCGTCGTGCCGTTCCTGATCGCCTACGCAGAGCTAGGGATGACCGACACCCACATCGGGCTGATCATCGCCTACACCATGTTCAACATCCCGTTCGCCGTCTGG
>DYGW01000018.1:14810-30880 GCA_020724485.1 Thermoflexus sp.
CGACGGCCTGCCGGTAGACCTGGAAGAGAGCGCCCGCGTGGACGGTGCTTCGCGCTGGACGGCCTTCACGCGCATTGTGCTGCCGCTGAGCGCGCCGGGCCTGGCCTCGGTCTCCATTTTCTCGTTCGTCTTTTCGTGGAACGAATACCTGTACGCGCTGATGCTCACCAACTTCAACGCGATCACCATGCCGGTGTACATCGCCGGGCAGAACACGCAGCGCGGCGTGGAGTGGTGGTACATCTCGGCGCTGGCGATCACCGCCGTGCTGCCGGTGATCATCGTGGGCCTGCTGCTGGAGCGTTTCATCACGCGCGGGCTGGTTGCAGGCGCGATCAAGGGGTAAGGCGTCTGGCGGCGCGAGGGTCGTCGCCCGCCAGGCGCGATGGGTCAGCGCGCCGCTGTGCTGCGCCCTGGCGTTTGCATCCGAAAGGAGTCGCGAGTGCCGGGCCGGGGGTGCAACCCTCGCTTCACTCGCTATAATCTGTCTCAGGTTCTCAGCAATACACGGTGAGGGTTGCCAACACCATGGGTATTTT
Organism: Thermoflexus sp.; assembly: GCA_020724485.1. Taxonomy (GTDB): domain Bacteria; phylum Chloroflexota; class Anaerolineae; order Aggregatilineales; family Aggregatilineaceae; genus UBA2029. The sequence continues at coordinate 15,350 of DYGW01000018.1, forward strand.
TCTGGATTCGGCGCAGATTGACGAGATCAAACGCGCCTTGCAGCTTGGCTTCGTCGAGGGAGTGACCACCAACCCGACGCATATCGCACGGACGGGCCGCCCCGGCCTGGAAGTGCTGGCCGAGATCGTTGACCTGGTTGATGGCCCGGTGTTCTACCAGGTGACCGCCGACTCGCTGGCTGGGCGGCTTGACCAGGCCTGGGAAGCCCACGAGCTGCGCCCAGACAAAGTCGTGATCAAGATTCCGGGGACGACGGAGAACATGCGGCTGGTCGCCCAGCTTAGCGAGGCCGGCGTCGAGTGCCTGGTCACGGCGGTCGCCAGCCCGGCCCAGGCGTACCTGGCCGCGCAGGTCAACGCCGTGTACGTCGCGCCCTACGTTAACCGGCTCACTAAACAACTTGGCGATGGCATCGCCATCGTGCGCGACATGGTGCGCATCCTGAACGGCACAGAGACGCAGGTGCTGGCGGCCAGTCTCAAGTCCATTGACGAGGTGGTAGCTACCTTGCTGGCTGGCGCGCAGCATGTGACTCTACCTCTCGATCTGATTCTGGCCCTGGGCGACCATCCCTTCACCCAGCAGGCCATCGAGGAGTTCAACGCCGCCATGCAGGCCGCCGGCTGATCGCCGCGCGTCCGGGCGCCACCCAAGAGCCTGCGCCGCAATCCAGGGGCGCAGGCTCTTATGCGTACAACGCACTTGGGGGGAGAGTCCGGGCCTTGCCAAGCCCGCAGCCAGACTTCCGAAGTCTTCAAAGACTTCGGAAGTCTCTTTCACCGCACAACGCCCCACTCCAAGATAGACGCTTAGCGCGCGGGACGGGCCGCGCGTAACCAACCCCGCTGGACAGCGCGCGCCTCTTCGACCGTGACAAAGGCATTGGGGTTGGCGTGACGCACCACGTCGATCAGATCGCCCACATCTTGGCGATTTACAACGCTGCGCAGCGTCGTGACCACGCCGCTGGCCCCCTCGCCGACCGTCTCGGTGACGCCAAAACCGCGCTGGCGCAGGCTCTCGGCGATCTCTCGCGCACGGCCCGGCACGATCACGTTGACCGTCATGAACGCCGTCACGAAGTGCGTCTCGATCACCTGGCCTACGTAGCCGCCGATGGCATAACCGCCGCAGTAGGCGGCCAGGTTCAGGATGTTGCCCAGGTCGGCCAGCACGGGGCCGAGCGAGAGGGCAAAAATCAACGACTCGAAGACGGCCAGCACAGTGGCCAGCAGGCGTTGGTCGCGGTTGAGCACCACCAGCCGCACCGTGCTGATGGCGTTGTTGATCAGGCGCAGCCCGAAGATAGCCAGGGCCAGGGCGACCGTTTCAAGCGTCATGACTCTGTTCTCCTCACCATGTACACCGGATACATCAAGCATACCTCTCTGCCCGGCGCGCAAACAACAGCGGGCTGTGTGCACAGCCCGCCGTCAACAGCCAGCCAAAGGGTCTTCACATCAGGGACACGCAACGGGCGCCAGCTAGCTGCTCGCGGGTTACGTGAGGGCGACGAGCGCCTGCAGCAATCCCTCGGCAGGCTCGCCCTTGCTCACAAACGCATCCGCGCCAGTGCTCAGCGCCGTCTGGCGCATCTCCGGCTTGACGCTCAACGCCACGATGTTCACGCCGGGAAAGCGCGCGCGGATGGTAGCTAACGTGGCTTTTTGCGACGCCGCAAGCTCCCAATCCATCAGCAAAAGATCGGGGCGCAGCCGCGCGATCATGTCGGGCAAGCTGTCCAGCGTGTCGAGCATTCCCACCACTTCCAGCGGTGCCGTGTGTTGCCGTTGCAGCAGCACGCGCAGCGCGTCGCGCACTTCGGGATGGGCCTCGATCACCAAGACGCGCGATGTATTGGCCAGCGCCGGTGAACCGCTCGACTCGTGGGCCAACCGTCCCTGCCGCACCTTACCGCCAGTCACTGTCGTGCCCATGCCCCTTCTCGCCGGGCGATCCCCTGCCGCTCGGCAGCTAGCTCGGCGATGGTGTTGATCAGCCGGTCGTAGCTCCAGCCCGCCGCCCGCGCCTGCAACCACAGGTCACTCAGGTCGGGGTTGAGGCCAGGCAGCGGGTTGATCTCCAGGATATACGGCTCGCCGTTCTGCCCGTCAATGCGGAAATCCACGCGCGACACGTCCTTGCAGTCCAGCACGCGGAAAACATTACCGGCCAGCACCTTGAGCCGGTGCTCCAGCGCCGGGTCAATCTGCGCTGGGCAGAGGTAGATGTCGAACGTCTCGGCCCACTCCGTCTTGATCCGGTTGGTGTAAAGCTGGTCTTCGGACTGGGCGAAGTAGGTCAGGTCAATCTCCATCGGCGGCAGGAAGGTCAGGCCAACGGGCAGTGTGTCCGCCAGCGCGCCCTCGGCGATCCGCCGATCCCGCGCCGGGTCGAGGTTGCCGACCATGCCGACCGTGATCTCGCGCCCTTCGATGTACCGCTCGACCAGGATCGGTTGCTGGTAGAGGCGGAGCTGCTTGTCCAGCTGGGCGCGCAGCTCGTCCACCGTGCGCACGATGCACTCGGCGCTGATGCCCATGCTCGTCCCTTCGCGGCTGGGCTTGACGAACATCGGGAAGCACAGCGCGCCGCGCTCGTCGAGCAGGTCAGCGCCCAGCGGCGCGTCGGCCTGCTCGAAGACCTGGAACTCCGGCGTGGGCAGGCCGTGATACTTCAGCAGGCGCTTGGTCGTCGGCTTGTCGAGGGCCAGGGCCAGGGTGAGCACCTTGCTGCCGGTGTAGGGGAGGCGCAGCATCTCCAGGATGCCCGGAATCTGCGACTCGCGCCCGTCGCCGAAATGGCTCTCGGCGATGTTGAAGCACAGGTCCGGCTGGTAGGCACGCAGGCGCTCGATGACATCATACGGCGGGTGGATGCTCGCCTCGATGAACTCGGCTTCATGCCCGCCGTTGCGCAGCGCCTCGACAATGGCCTCGACGGTACGGGGGCTGTCCAGGTCGTCCCACTGGTCGTCGGGCATCCCCTCCCAGCGGGGAGCGTTCTTCTTCAGGTTAGCCAGGACTGCGATCCGCATCGGACTAGGCTTCTCCGTTGGGGTGCGACTTGCCGTTGCGGGAATGGCCGTCCTTGCCATTGCGCTTCTGGCCGTTACCGTTGCCCTTGCCGTCAGGCTTGTCGTTACCGTTGGCGTGACCATTGCCGGGCTGCGCGGCCTGCGGCTCTGCGCCCAGCGTCTCACTCATGTGGAAGCGCTGCCACTTCTGCTCGTTAGCATTCAGACGGTGCTGGATGCCATCGCGACGGTGCGTCTCGTCGAACCCTTCCGGCTTGAGCGCGCTGATCCGCCCGTCCAGCAGGCCGGAGACGCCCACCTGCCCGGCTTCGGAACGGTGCGCGGCCTGGCGGTCGAGGTGGTCAATGGCGTGCGGGTCATAGTCGAGCGGCTCGTCATAGGTGGTGATGTAGCCCTCGTAGTTGCGCAGCACGACCTTGCCCGGCGCCTGGCTGATCAGGTACTGCGGCATGACCGGAATCTTGCCGCCGCCGCCCGGCGCGTCCACGACATAGGTCGGGACGGCGTAGCCGCTGGTGTGCCCGCGCAGCCCCTCGATGATCTCGACGCCCTTCGCCACCGTCGTGCGGAAGTGCCCGGCACCCTTGACCAGGTCGCACTGGTAGAGGTAGTAGGGGCGCACGCGGTTGCGCACCAGCTTATGCACCAACTCGCGCTGGATGTTGACGCTGTCGTTGATGCCGGCCAGCAGCACGCTCTGGTTGCCCAGGGGGATGCCCGCGCGGGCCAGCTTGTCGAGCGCCTGGCTGAGTTCCGGCGTGATCTCCTTAGGGTGGTTGACGTGAATGTTCAGCCACAGCGGGTGGTAGCGGCCCAGCATCTCGGCGAACTCGTCGGTGATGCGCTGCGGCAGGAAAACCGGCACGCGGCTGCCGATGCGGATGATCTCGATGTGCTCGATGGCGCGCAGGCTGGACAGGATGTACTCCAGCACTTTGGGGGCCAGGGTGAGCGGGTCGCCGCCGCTGAGCAGCACGTCGCGCACCTGCGGCGTGCGGCGCAGATAGTCAAGCTGCAAGTCGAACTCGGCGCGGCTGAAGTTCGCGCCGGGGTTGCCGACGATGCGGCTGCGCGTGCAGTAGCGGCAGTAGCTGGCACACTGCGTGGTCAGCAGCATCAGCACGCGATCCGGGTAGCGGTGTACCAGGCCGGGTACCGGGCTGTGCCGATCTTCGGCCAGGCTGTCTTCCATCATGCCCTCGAACGCCTGCAGCTCGCGCCCCAGCGGAATCACCTGGCGGCGCACCGGACAGCCCGGATCATCGGGGTCCATCAGGCTGGCGAAATACGGCGTGATATCCACCCGGAAGCGGTTTTCGGCGGTCAGTCCTTCGATCTCTTCAGGAGTCAGGGTGATGATCTGAGCCAGATCGTCCAGCGTATTCAGGCGGTGGGCAAGCTGCCAGCGCCAGTCGTTCCATTGTTCGTCGGGGACATCTGCCCAGATGGCCGGTCGTGGCGTGGCTGCCAGGACCGGCATACTTGCTGGAGGCTCCGCGACAGCGCTCGCGGAAGCGGGGCCGGGAGGCTCCTCAGTCTCAACCATACGGGTCTCTTCCATCGCGTTCATCTCCATGTTCCCGTCGTGCTATTCCCCCTGTGTCTGCAAGCGCGCTCACACAATAAGCCGGAATCCTCCCTGGCGTATCCGTCCCCTGAGCGATTCCGAATCCGGCCAGATGGCCGCCTTGTCAATCGGCCATCAACAGTCGTGCCACAACACCCCGCAGGCTTTCTGTGGCACAATTGTAGTGATCATAGCCGAGAATGCGCGCAGCGGTATTGGCCACCCGCCTGATTTGTCATTGGCCACATGGCCGATACGGGGGACGTACACAAAGAGACTTCCGTAGTTTTGGAAACTTCGGAAGTCTGGCTGCGAGAGAAGAAACGGCCTCTCACACCGCCACGAGCCTGTGCTCGACGGCCAGGGCCACCGCCTCGGTGCGGCTGCTCACGCCCAGCTTGGCGAGGATGTTGCTCACATGCACCTTGATCGTCGAGCGGCTGACCACCAGCCGGTCGGCGATCTCGACGTTGTTCAGCCCCTTGACCATCAGCGCCAGCACCTCGCGCTCGCGCTCGGTCAGGTCGTGGCCCACGCGAGCTGGCCCTGCCTGGGTGTGGATCAGGGCTTGCAACGCCTCCGGGGCCATCGTCGGCTGGCCGGCGGCTGCCGCGCGAATGGCGCGGGCCAGCTCGTCGGACGACACATTCTTGTACAGGAAACCCAGCGCCCCGGCCTGAATCGCCTCCTGCACCAGTTCCTGTTCCTTGAAGCTGGTCAGGGCGATGATCTGCGTGGCGGGGCACAGGCGGCGAATGGCGCGAATCGCGGCGGGGCCGTCCATGTCCGGCATGACCATGTCCATCAGCACGACATCCGGGCAGACGCGCTCACACAGGCGGACGGCTTCCTCGCCACTGTCCGCCTCGCCCACGTTGTCCAGGTCGCGGTGCACCAGCAAGAAGGCCGCCAGACCGGTGCGAACCATCTCGTGATCGTCCACGATCAGCACGCGAATGTGCGACTGGCTCATGCTCCCTCCTCTGGCGGGGAATCGCCCCACCGCACGGCGACGCGCGTGCCCCGGTTCCACTGACTGGCGATGTCCAGCGCCGCCCCGATGGACGCCGCCCGCTCGCGCATGATGTGCAGCCCGAAATGATCCGCCGGCACATCTTGCGGGTCGAAGCCGTGCCCGTCGTCTTCCACCACCAGGCGGACGAGCGCCGGCCTGGTGGTCAGGGCCACGCGCAGCGTCCTGGCCCGCGCGTGCTTGACGACGTTGTGTAGCGCCTCCTGCGCGATGCGGTAAAGCGCCATCTGAATCTCGGCGGGGTAGACGTGCTGGCCCCCCTCGGCGGTGAACTGCACGTCCAGGCGCGTCCGCCCGGTGATCGCCTCAACAAGCTGGCGCACCAGGTCGCGCAGCGGCGTTTCGAGCAGGGCGTTGGGGCGCAGTTCGAGCAGCAGCGTGCGCATCTCGGCCAGCGCGCCGCGCGTCAGGCGGCGCAGGTCGGCCACGCGCTGGTAGAACTCGTCGGGATTCTCCTGCAGAAGCTGCGGCAGCACCTCGGCGATGAGATTGGCCGAGAAGAGCGTCTGCGTGACCGCGTCGTGCAGCTCGCGCGCCAACCGCTGCCGCTCGGCCAGAGTCGCCGCCTGCTCGGACTGCTGGCGCATCCGTGCGTTGGCGATAGCCAGCGCCACCTGGTCGCCGAAGGCCGAGGCCAGCTCAATGTCCTCGGTAGCCAGGTCGAGCGGCTCGGCGTAGTACAGCACCAGGCTACCGTACATCTCGTCGCGCATCCACAGCGGCACGGCCAGCACCGCGCGGTAACGCTTCATCAGGTTGAGCAGCAGGTCATAGCGCCGCCGGTCGCCCAACTGCTCGTAGGCGGGCAGCACCGAGCGCATGTCCGGCACGTAGATGGGCCGGTGCTCGGCGACCGCCGTGCCGATGGCCCCCACGCCCAGCGGCACCTGCATCCGCGCCACGTAATCGGGGGGCAGCGCGCGCGCCGCTTCCAGGTCGAGCACCTGCGCACCGCCCTCGTCGCGCAGGCGAAAGATGGCCACCGCGCCCGCCTTGAGCAGGCGCTGCGCCTCGACCATGATGTACTCCAGAATCTCACCCGCCGGGCGCTCGGAGTTGAGCACGTCGAGGATGCCGCGCAGCCCCTCGGCGATCAGGCGCTTCTCGTGCTCGTTGCGGATGAGCCGCTGGTAGCGCTGAAGCTGCTCGGTCACGTCACGCATGGTGATCAGCAGGTGTGGCGCGGCGTGATGGTCGAAGCGCGCGCTGCGTAGCTCGACGGAGACGGGCGTGCCGTCCTTGCGCACCAGGTTGAGCGACACCGCCGGCTGCTGGCGGATCGCTTCCAGCACCGGCGTGGCGTCGTCCTCGTCCGGCAGGGCCAGGAACGCGCTCAGCGGCAGGCCAATTAACTCGTCGCGGGCGCAGCCGAGCATCCGGCACAGCGCCGGGTTGACGGTGAGCACGTGCCCGTCCAGCGCGGCCACGACGACGCCATCGGGCAGCTCGTCGAAGAGGCGCTGGTAGAGGGCCGAGAGAGCGGGAGCGGTGACGGGCATGGGCGGCGCTTTCGCAGGGTGCGCGCGGGCACAGATGCTACGCTCCCGATCATAGCACATCACGCCCAGAGGGGGGAATGGGAGGCACGCGCTGGACAGGGCAAAAGCGGCAGAATCACAGGATGAGACATTAGTGAGATTGCCGGAGTCTCTGCGGACTTCGGAAGGCTGTCTTTGCCCTGGCCCAGCCTGCTTGGCGCTGGCAGAAAGTCAGTGTAAGCTTATTCTACGAGAACCATTGAGGAGGCTGCCATGACCGCCCGACTGTGCCTGATCGTCGCCCTGCTGCTGGCGCTCATGCCCAGCGCAACCGCCCTCGCCCAGGACGACCCACCCGCTCCCTCGCTGCTGGCGATGCTGGCGGGCGTGCCGCAGGACGCCCTGCCCGCCGACAGCGGCTGGGCCACCGTGCGCTACGTGGACTTCGCGGCCCTGTACGAAGCCGAAGGAATCGCCGCGCTGCGCGCCGCCGGAGACCTAGACGCGCTGATGAACGATGTGCCGCTTGGCGCGATGCTGAGCCGCATCATCGCCGGCCCGGAAGCGCTGAACTACGCCTTTTCCAGCGCGGGACAGATGGCCGGTGCGGTCGGGTTTGAGTGGCTGCTCGACGTGGACCGCAGCCTGGACTTCGGCGATCCGCCGGACATCGGGCTGCTGCTGGGCGGCACGCTCGACGCCGGGGCAATTGGCGCGGCGCTGCAAGCCCGTGACTTCGACCAGACGGACGTGAGCGGCGTGACGGTCTGGCACCGCTTCGACGACCTGGCGATCTCAATCGAAGCGCGCGACACCGCCGACCCCTTCGGCGGGCACCTGGGCGCGGCGGCGCGCATCGCCCTGCTGCCGGACATGCTGGCTAACGCGCGCAGTTGGCCGCTGATCAACGCCATCATCGGCGCCGCCCAGGGCGCTCAGCCCTCCCTGGCCGGCGATCCGGCGTATCGCGCGCTGGCCGGGGCGATCACCGCGCCGGACGGCCTGCTCATCCAGGCGCTGTTCTTCGGCGGGGAGGCGCTGAAAGTCGCCGGAGACCCCACGCAGCTAGGTCTGGCGATGCCCGCTGAAGACCTCGGCCCGCTGCCGCCGTATGCGCTGACCGTCCTGGCCGACCGCCAGGAGGGGCACGACCAGGTGCACCTGATCGGGCTGGTCTACGCCGACGCGCCGACCGCGCAGGCCGCCGCCGACGTGCTGGCCGGGCGCATCGCGGACTTCCGGCTGTCCACGCGGCCTGATGAGGTGCTGGTCGAGCAGTTCGGCGCGACGGTCACCGCGTCGGTGGTCGAGAGCGAGGCGGACGGGCTGGCCGTGGCCCTGGTCGAGGCGCGCTACCCGCTGCCCGCCGAGCGCACCGACGCGGGAGGGCGCTTCCTGAGCGCCGGGCGGCTCTATAGCATGTGGGTGCAGGCGATCATGCGGCGCGAGTTCACGCCCCTGTGGTGGTGAGGGGCGCGGGTGGCGTGCTTGCGCGGGGAGCGCGGTGGCACGAGCGCTGCGCTCCCGGTCGGCGCGCGTTTGGGGGGGATGGGAGGTGCGTGGGAGTTGTAGTACGCCTCATTAACTCGATGGTACAACCTGTACAGGATGGGAGACAGGCGATTTGCTGCGGGCAGAAGGCATTTGGTCGACAGAACAGAGGAATATCCTGATGACAACAAATACAACCTGTTTTGACGTCTTCGAGCAGTGCGTATTGGCCGTCCAAGCGGGTGAACTTATCGAGTCAATAAGCGCCAAGGACAAGGAATTTCACTTCCAGAACTGGTTTGAGAAGCGTTTGTACACACTTGATTTCCATTACGAGAGGTTGCAATAAAGTGACCCCCAAAGTCAAGACCAAGAATCGAGCAAAATAAGGTGGATCAGCCGATCACGGACAAACTGCCTGCCCTGCGAAATGAATATCGGCAGGGGTGCGATCGGCCAGACTCTGGTGGGGCCGCTCGTAGTTGTAGAGCTGGAAGTAGTCGTGCCGGCCGGTTTCCAGAGCTGGAACAGTCGGATACTCGTTAATATACAGGTCCTCGTATTTGACGCTGCGCCAGAGGCGCTCGATAAAGATATTCAAAGGGGCGGCCATGCCGACCGCCCCCATGCCAAGCGCGAGATACCAGGCGTTTACTGCGCCACGTAGCCCCCGTCCACCAGGATCGGGTTGCCGGTCATGAACGACGCGCCATCCGAGCACAAGAAGACCACTAACTCGGCGACTTCCTCCGGATTACCCATGCGCCCGATAGGGTGCGCCGCCTCCACCTGCGCCTTGACTTCGGCGGGCAGGCCGTCGTCTACCATCGGCGTGTGAATGAAGGCCGGGCAGACGGCAGTCACGCGGATGTTCTGCTTGGCGTACTCGATGGCTGCGTTCTTGGTCAGGCCGATCACGCCGTGCTTGGCGCTCACGTAAGCGGGCGCGGTGGCAAAACCGACGTGCCCCAGGATGGAGGCCATGTTGACGATGGCCCCGCCGCCCTGCTTGAGCATTTCGGGAATCTCGTACTTCATGCCCAGGAACACGCCGGTCAGGTTGACGGCGATGACCTTGTTCCATCCCTCGAGCGAGTAGTCGGCGGTCAGGTTCGCCTCGCCGCCGATCCCGGCGTTGTTGCAGGCGAAGTCCAGCCGCCCGAAGGCCGCGACCGTCCCATCCACCAACGCCTTGACCTCGGCGGCGTTGGACACATCACACTTGATGAAGACGGCTTCGCCGCCCTGCTCCTTGATCAGGCGGACGGTTTCCTGGCCGCCCTCAACGTTCACGTCGCTCACCGCAACTTTGACGCCCTCGCGGGCAAACGCCAACGCCGTCGCTCGGCCAATGCCGGAGCTTGCGCCGGTGACAATGGCAACCTTGCCTTGCAGACCTCGGAGGCCCTTCCCGTTGTGAGTCATGATGTTGCTCCTTGTCTTGTGGGAACTTGCGCCGGGAACGCCCCCGCCAGGGCGGTTGTGGTGGGCTTTCCGGCGCAGTCCTGATCCAACAACTAGCGAGATTGTACATTATTTCACAAATGATGCCAAGGGTTTCAGAAAAATCTGTATATAGTTCATAATATAGCAATTAAATGTCAGAATGCCGAGGGGTAGTTCCCCATGCGCCGCCATACATCGAGCATCAGCTCGTAGCGGCTCAGGCGCATCCCAGTGTAGATGCAGTTGCTCGTGGAGAAGATGTAGCCGCCGCCGGGCATCCCGTGTTCCAGCGCGTAACAGGCGGAGGCAATCACTTCGGCGTCGGTGCCCGTGTCGAGCAGCCCGCAGTTGACGTTGCCGATCAGGCAGACCTGTTCCCCGCAGCGCCGCTTGACCTCGGCGATGTCCACGCCCGCCTGCGGGTCGAGCGAGTGCAGCGCATGGGGGTTGGCCCCCAGCAGTTGGTCGAGGATGGGCATGAGATTGCCGTCAGTGTGCTTGATCGTGTAGAAGCCCAGCGCGCGGTAGGCGGCGATCAGCCGCGTCAGGTAGGGGGTGACGAACTCGCTGAACAGGGCCGGGCTGAGGAACGGCCCCTGGTTGAAGCAGTAATCGGTGCACAGGGCGAAGCCATCCAGGCCACCGTGCCGGGCCAGGCGCTCGGCCCGCTCCAGCGCCGCCGCGACCAGCGCCTCCGCCTCGGCCTTGATCGCGGCGGGGTCTTCGTACAGGCGGCGGCAGAACTCGGCCATCTCCTGCCCGTCGGGGATGCCCAGCGTGGCGTCGCCGTGTAGCATGAGGAAATAGCGATCGCCGCTCCGCTCGCGCACCAGATCAATCAGGCGGCAGGTTTCGTCGAGCGTGTTGGGGTTGGGGTGCAGAAAGATCGCGCTGTGTTCGAAGCGTTCAGCGGTGGCGATGTATAGCTCAGCCATGTCCGCCCGGTGAAGCTGGCGCTCCCGCTCCTCCATTTGCAGCCACTGGTGGTAGCTGCGATGCTCCGGGTGGACCTTGCCGAGAGCCTCCATCGTCAGGAAGAAGACCAGCTCGAAGTGGGGCACGCGCCCGGTCAGCGGGCGGCGTTCGAGAGCGGCGATGAAGCGCTCGCGCGGCTGCATGGGCACCTCCGGCTTGTAGGGGTCGTCTTGCTGACCTCACCCTCAGCCTCGCTGCGCTCGGCTTACCCCCTCTTCGCTAGCGGAGAGGGAGCGGCGAGGCCCGCGTCAGTGGGCCGAGCGGGGGTGAGGTGAAGTCAAAGGCTGTGCCAAACCCCCGACATGCTTACTATCTCTCCGCCGGCGACCCCACCACGACAAAGTAGGGGCGCTGCTCTGTGCGTCCCCTTCGCAGGGGCGTATTGCGATACGCCCCTGCGCGGAAATCTCGTCGAGCACCCCGCTAGATCAGCAGCCGCATCGGGTTTTCGAGCAGCTCCTTGAGCGCCTGCAGGAAATTCGCCGCCTCCACCCCGTCGCTGACGCGGTGATCCACGCTGATCGTGACTTTCATCCGCGTCCCGACGCCAAGCGTGCCGTCCTCGAGCACCACGGGCACCTTCTTGGCCGAGCCAACAGCCAGGATGCCCGCTTCCGGCGGGTTGATGATGGCGCTGAAATGATCCACATCGAACAGGCCGAGGTTGCTCACGCTGAAGGTGCTGCCCTCGATCTCGTGCGGCTTGACCTTGCCCTCGCGGGCGCGGGTGATCATGTCGCGGTGATTATAGGCCATCGTGCCCAGCGACACCTTGTCCGCGTCGTAGGAGGTAACGTTGACCAGACCGCCGTCGAGCGCCACCGCGATCCCGATGTTGATCCGCGTGTGGCGAACCAGCTTGTCGCCGTAGTAGTGCGAGTTGAGGTTGGGGAAGCGGCGCAAGGCCAGGGCCGCCGCCTTGACGACCATATCATTGACCGTAATCCTGCCCGCCTCGTCGCTGATGCTGGCGTTGATCTGTTTGCGCAGTTCCAATGCCTGCGCCATGTCAATCTCGCTGGTGACGTAGAAATGCGGCACGAACTGCTTGCTCTCGACCAGACGCTGGCCGATGCGCGCCCGGATGCGGCTGAGCGGGATGATCTCCACGTCTGGCCCGCTGGGGATTTCGCTGAAGGTGGGCATCGTTGGGCGGACAGCTTCGGGCGGGACGGGCGGAGTCGCTGGAACAGCGGGAGCCGCCTTTGCTGGGGCGGGAGCCGCTGGCGCTTTTTCGACCGGGAAGCTCTCGATGTCCTTCTTGGTGATGCGCCCGCCGGGGCCGGTGCCCTTCACGCGGCGGGGGTCAACGCCGCGCTCGTCAGCCAGGCGGCGCGCGATCGGGCTGATCTTGAGGAAGCCATCGCCGCCTGCTTCAGCGGCTTCGGCGGCGGGCGCGGCCTGGGCCGCCGGGGCGGGCGCGGGTTCCTCAGCGGGTTCTGCGGCGGCGGGCGCCGCTTTGGCGGGAGCAGCACCTTCTGGCGGAGCCTCACCCTCCGCGCCGACATAGCCGATCGGCGCGCCGACAGCGACCACGTCGCCCGGCTCGGCCAGCAGTTGCAGCACGGTGCCCTCGACCGTCGTCTCGATCTCGATGGTCGCCTTGTCCGTCTCGATCTCGGCGATCACGTCACCGCGCTTGACGGCCTGGCCGATCTGCACCGTCCAGTTGACGAGCGTGCCCTCGGCCATGTCGAAGCCGAGCTTGGGCATGATGATGGGTTCGGCCATCAGATCACCTCCTTGACCGCCTGGATGATTTTCTCCGGGCTGGGCAGCGCCATTTGCTCGATCTCGCGCGAGTAGGGCAGCGGGATGTCCATCGCCGCCACGCGCTTGACCGGCGCGTCCATCCAGTCGAAGCACTCGTCGTGAATCTGCGCGGCGACTTCGGCCCCCACGTTGAACATGGGCAGGCTCTCCTCAACGACCACGCAGCGGTTGGTCTTCTTGAAACTCTCGAAGACCGGCTCCAGGTCGAGTGGGCGCAGCCAACGCAGGTCAATGATCTCCGCCTCAATGCCCTCTTTGGCCAGTTCCTCGGCAGCGACCAGCGAATACTCCAGCCCCTTCTGGTAGGTGACGATGGTCACGTCGGAGCCTTTGCGCTTGATATCGCTCTTGCCGATGGGCAGCAGGAAGTCGGGGTCGTCGGGAACGGGGCTGCGCCACTGGAGCATGGTGCTGTGCTCGACGAAGAGCACCGGGTTGTCGTCGCGGATGGACGCTTTGAGCATCCCCTTGGCGTCGTAGGCAGTGCCGGGCACGGCCACGTACAGGCCGGGGAAGTGGGCGAAGATCACTTCCGGCGCGTGGGAGTGCGTCGCGCCAAGCTGCTTGCCGCCGCCGGTCGTCGTGCGGATGACCAACGGGACGGTGAACTGCCCGTTGAACATGTAGCGGACTTTGGCCGCGTGGTTGATGATGGCGTCCATGGCCACGAAGGCGAAGTTGATCGTCATCAGCTCGGCGACCGGGCGCAGGCCGGCCATGGCCGCGCCGACCGCCGCCCCAGCGATCACCATCTCGGAGATCGGCGTGTCGCGCACGCGCTTCTCGCCGAACTCGTCGAGGAAGCCGCGCGTCACGGCATAGGTGCCGCCCCACACGCCGACTTCTTCGCCCATGATGAACACGCGCTCGTCGCGCTGCATCTCTTCGCGCAGGGCACTGCTCAGCGCCTCGCGGTAGGTAATCGGTCTATCTGCCATGGCCCCCTCTAGTCAACGTACACGTGGCTGATCAGGTCTTCGTAGGTCGGGTCGTCGCTGTTCTTGGCGAACTCAACGGCCTCGTCAATGGCTTGCAGCGCCTCGGCGTCAATTGTGTCGAGTGTCTTCTCCACGCCCTTGTAGGTCTCGACCAGGTAGCTGCGGAAGCGGGTGATCGGGCCGGTTTCGACGAACGACTCAACCTCTTCTTTGGTGCGATAACGCTGCGGATCGCCCATGCTGTGCCCTTCCAGGCGGTAGGTGAGCGATTCAACCAGGACAGGGCTATGCTTGCGGGCGTGATCGCGCGCTTCGCTGATCGCCTCGTACACGGCCAGCACGTCCATGCCGTCCACACGCGGCCCCATCTTCATACCGCTGCCGTCTTCGCTGCTGTAGGCCAGGGCGCGGCGGATCAACTCTTTCGCGCCGCTGGCGCGCTCGACGGCGGTGCCCATGCCGTACTGGTTGTTCTCGATCAGCCAGACGACGGGCAGGTTCCACACGGCGCTGAGGTTGAGCGCCTCATGGAAGTAGCCGATGTTGGTCGAGCCGTCGCCCATCAGGGCCAGCACGACGCCGTCCTCTTCCATGTACTTGATCTTGAGGGCGATGCCCGCCGCCAGGGGCAGGTGACCGCCGACGATGCCGTAGCCACCCCACATATGTAGCTCGCGGTCGGCCAGGTGCATCGAGCCGCCCTTGCCGCCGCTGACGCCGGTGCGCTTGCCAAACATCTCGGCCATCGCCCGCTTGGGGTCAATGCCGCGCGCCAGGGCGATGCCATGATCGCGGTAGGCGGTGATCACGTGATCGTTCGGCCCCAGCGCGGCCACCGCGCCGACGCCGGTCGCTTCCTGCCCGATGTACAGGTGCAGGAAGCCGCCGATTAGACCTTGCTGGTACAGTTCGGCGCAGCGCTCTTCAAAGCGGCGGATGAGCACCATCTGCCGGTACCAGTCAAGCAGCGTTTCCTTGTTCGGTTTGGGCATGGTCAGATTCCCCCAGCCAGCGTGAAAATGGGCGTTCAGGGTAACGCCCATGATGGAGTGAATGAAGTTGCACTGTGGCGATAGGGAAATTGTACAAGATCGCACGACCGCTTGGCAAACGGAGTCGGCGGGGCGAGGGTTGCCGCGCGCTGCGTGTCCCCCTGAAACGAAAGGGGCCTGTAGTTGGGTTGACCACAGGCCCCTTAGCTCGACTTTGTACATTCAAGCGGCATAACATAACGTCTCGACAAGCGAGACGAAAAATGGACGAGAGACTTTTATGGTATCGGGGTTTGCCCCCGATGTTTGAAAAGTCGGCAGGGAAGACCACAGCTGATGACGGACCAAGGCTAACGCATCGGAAAAGGTAGGCAAGGTCTTGGTATACCAGGCCGACTGGCGCACGGTGACAGAATGACCAGACGAGTGAGACGCATGAGCCACCAAGGTAATCCACGAGAACAAGCCCAACAACAGCGGTGTCGTGCGCGCAATCGCTTTGTCCGACCATTGGCGTTGGGTTTCCACGCCGAGATGCCGCCGGGCCTCTTCAAAGGTGACTTCGACTTGCCAGCGCATCACAAACCATTCAACGATCTGGTTCGGAGCCACAGTTTGGTCCGTACACAGCAAACACACCGTCTCATATTCCCCCAACGGGTCACGGATCAAGACGGCTTTGTTGAATGAATACGGTTGATAGGCATACAGGTCCAAAACCATGCTGAAATCAAGCGACCTTGTAACTAGCTGGCAGCCCAAGCTGCGTCATGCGATTGAGAGCCGCGCCCTTGATCCGT
>DYGW01000269.1 GCA_020724485.1 Thermoflexus sp.
GATAGTTTCCTCTAGCCGAAACGCCGTAAGCCAAGATTGTCTGAGCGCGTGTCACGCGCTCGCGCTGCCGTGCCGTGCTGAGTATCCCTGCACAAAAAAACGCGGTAGACTTGTGGCCAAAGGGGAGACGGTCAAGGAGGAACCGAGCGTGAAGCCCTGGTTGGTCGTTGAAGACGATGACGACATCCGCAACTACGTCAAGGTGCTGTTCATGGCCTGGGGCCATGCCGCCATCGAATTCCGCGACGGCAAGCAAACCTTCGCCTGGCTCGACAAGGTCGAAGGGGGCAGTCACAGCGGGGAACTACCAGAGCTGGCCCTGATGGACATTCGGATGCCAGGGCCGCGCGGCAACGAAATCGCCCGCCGGATGCGTTCCATCGCGCACTTTCACCACATCCCCATCGTCCTGATGACCGCGTTCAGCCTGAGCAGCGACGAGCGCCAGGCCATTCTCAAGCGCGATGGCGTTGACACGATCATCAACAAGCCGCTGCCCGACCTGGTGGAGCTAAAGGCCATGCTCGACCGGCTCGCCGAGAACAAGCGGGCCAGCGACGGCGCAGCCCCGTCACCACCGTCTGCGCCGCCGACGAACTGATCGCGTCCGGCAGCGCCAGCGCCAGCACTGCCCACAGAAGGTGAGGATTGCTGCATGTCCATGTCTCGCAACACCCCGTCCGACGACCCGACGCACCCTGTCGCCGACATGGTCCAATCCGTTGACGCCCTCGGCGCGAACACCGGGCGGCTCTTTGGCCGCCTGTATGGGACGCTGCGCCGCAAGCAGCACGACCGCGAGGCAACGCTTCACCAATCGTTGCAGCGCGTGAACCAGCTTGAGAAGCTGCACGCCGCCCAGCAGACGAGCATCGCCCAACTCACCGGCGTGCTGGCGGTGATCAGCGAGGGCGTGATCATGCAGGACAACGAGGGGCGCATCGTGCTGATGAACAGGGCCGCTCACGACCTGCTCGGCTCGATTCGCGCCTTCTGGGACAGCGACCTGGGGCGCATGTTCGCCGACGCGCGCGACCAGATTCCGTTGGAGGGCGAGATTACGCTGGGCGAGCCGCAGCGCGTTGAGGTGAACAACCGCATCCTCGGCGCGCAGATCGCTGTGGTCGCCGACGAGCACGGCCAGCGGCTGGGCACCGTGCTCATGCTGCGCGACGTGACGCGCGACGCCATCGCCGACCGGCTCAAGGATCAGTTCGTCACCCACTTGAGCCACGAGCTTCGCACGCCGCTGACCGCGATTAAGGGCATGAGCGAAGTGCTACTGGCCATGCCCGACGACCGCCCGCCCAACCGCAAGTTCCTGGAGGCGATCAGCCGCAACGCCACCGTCCTCGACCGCATGATCGTCGAGCTGCTGGATATTTCGGAGATCGGTGCGGGCAGCTTTGCCGTCCGCGAGCAGGAGATTGACCTGCCGGCGCTGGTCATCAACGTCATCCTGGGGCTGCGCCCGCGCATCGAAAAGGCTGAGCTACGGCTGGCGTTCTCCACTGTAGGGGCCAGCCGTTTGATCATCACCGGCGATGAGCGCCGCTTGCAGTGGGCCATCGGCCACCTGATAGACAACAGCATCAAGTACACCGAGCCAGGCGGCGAAATCTATGTGCGGGTCGGGCGTATCTGCGAGGGATGCGCGCTGATCGAGGTGTCCGACACGGGCGTGGGCATCTCGCCCTACGACCTACCGCACATCTTCGAGCGTTTCTACCGGGGCGAGGCGCGCACGCCCGACGGCAAGGTGCTCGATCCGCGCGGGCTGGGCCAGGGCCTGTTCGTCGCGCGGGCAGTGGCCGAGGCGCATGGTGGCTATTTGAGCGTAGCCAGCGCGCTCGGCGAAGGCAGCACCTTCACGATGGCGCTGCCGTTGGAGCGAGTCGCGCAGCCGGCGACTCCCTTTCCGGCCATGCCCGCTGCCCCGGACAGTCAGGACGATGCGGGGACGCTGGAAGAACCGCCGCTCAGCTCCGCCGACACGACCCAGCCGAGCGGGCGCTCGCGCCAGAACGACCAGCCATCCTGAGGCGTCAACAGGCTGCCGTTGCAGACTTCCGAAGTCTTTTGGGACGACGGGCGGGGCGTATCGCCATGCGCCCCTACGCCGGGCGCAGCAGAGCAACGCCCCTACCACCGAACGACTCTTGCTCGCGCGTTCCCTCACATTGGCAAATCGAGCCAAGCCTGCTATCCTACTGCCTGCGTTCACTGTGCCTGTTCGCACTCAAGAGCGCACCTGGGACTCAGAGCCATCCCACGCCGCGCGCGGCCCCACGCAGGGCTGATCCCCCACACTGCTGGCCGGTCGCGCCCGGCTGATTGCTATGCTCAAGGGAGAATGACAGAATGGTCAAACCCGTCGCCAAAGTAGATGTGAGGCCCAGCCTCCCGCCCAGCCTGGAACGGCTGCGCGACCTGGCCTACAACCTGCGCTGGAGCTGGGATCACGAGACAATCGCGCTGTTTCGGCGGCTGGACCGCGACCTGTGGACCGAGACCGGCAGCAACCCGGTATGGATGCTGGGGCGCATCAGTCAAGACGTGCTGTACGCCGCCTCTGAAGATGAGGCGTTCCTGGCCCATCTCGACCGTGTCTGCGCCAGCTTCGACGCTTATGTGGCCCCCGACGCGCGCACCTGGTACCGCCGCCACTACGGGGAGTTCGACAAGCCCTTCATCGCCTACTTCTCGATGGAATATGGCCTGACCGAGTGCCTGCGCAACTACTCCGGCGGCCTGGGCGTCCTCTCTGGCGATCATCTCAAGAGCGCGTCCGACCTGGGGCTGCCATTGGTCGGCATTGGCCTGCTCTACCAGGAAGGCTACTTCCACCAGTACCTCAACGCCGATGGCTACCAGCAGCAATCGTACCCGATCAACGACTACGCCATCATGCCCGTGCAGCAGGTCTTCACCGAGGACGGCAAGCCACTGATCATCGAAGTGCCCATCGCCCAGCACACCGCCAGGATTCAGGTGTGGAAGGTGCAGGTGGGCCGCATTCCGCTTTACCTGCTGGACACCAACTGCCCCGACAATGCCCCGGAGATCCGCGATCTCACCGACCGGCTCTACGGCGGCGACAAGCGCACGCGCATCCGCCAGGAGATCGTGCTGGGCATCGGCGGCATCCAGTTGCTCGAAGCGTTGCACGTGCGCCCGACGGTGTGCCACATGAACGAGGGCCACAGCGCCTTCCTGGCCCTGGAACGCATCCGCCTGCTGATGAAGGAGAGCTCAGGGCTGAGCTTCTGGCAAGCCGCCGACATCTGCGCCGCCGGCAACGTCTACACGATCCACACGCCGGTGCCCGCCGGCCTGGAACGGTTCGGGTACGATCTCATTGACGAGCACTTCCCCTATCTGTGGAACGAGCTTGGCCTGACGCGCGAGCAGTTCCACGACCTGGGCCGCGAGCACATGGGCGGCTTCGACGTGTTCAGCCTGCCTGTCCTGGCCCTCAAGGTCTCCACCGGGGCCAACGGCGTCAGCCAACTGCACGGCCTGGTCAGCCGGGCGATGTGGCAGTGGATGTTCCCCAAGGTGCCGGAGCACCAGGTGCCGATTGGGGCGGTCACCAATGGTATCCATATTGAAAGCTGGATCAGCGGTGAGATGGCCAGCCTTCTCGACCGCTACCTTGACCCTGCCTGGCGCAACGAACCAGACAAGCCAGAGTATTGGCGGGACGTTGACCGCATCCCCGATGCAGAGCTGTGGCGCACGCACGAGCGTCGCCGCGAGCGCCTGGTTTCCTACGCCCGGCGGCGACTGCGCGCACAGCTTATAGCGCGCGGAGCGCCGCAATCCGAGATAGAACACGCCAACGAAGTGCTCAACCCGGACGCGCTGACCATCGGCTTTGCCCGGCGCTTCGCCACCTACAAGCGGGCGACGCTGCTCTTCCGCGACAAGGAGCGGCTGGAACGCATCGTCAACGACCCGCAGCGCCCGGTGCAGTTCATCTTCGCCGGTAAAGCCCATCCCCACGATCACTTG
>DYGW01000270.1 GCA_020724485.1 Thermoflexus sp.
CAAACACCTTCACGACTTGTTCGTGGACCCCCCGACGCGCCGTCGTGTGCGTGGTTGGCGGCATTGCGCTAGAATGGGACGCTGACGCCCGGCAATACGCAGAAAAATCGGTACAGAAGCCATGAGTCGTTCTGCTATTCAGGTTCTTTTCATCGCAGGTTTTATCCTCTTTGGCAACGTGATCGCCGCAGTTGCTCAGTTCTTCGAGGAGCCGGCTGGCGACGGGCGCAGCCTGCGCTGGGATCGCTACGACGTGGCTATCGAGGACATAGACACGACAGCCAACCGCTTCCAGGTCACCGAGTTCTACACGATCACCGTCGAAGTCGGCCCGTTCCGCTATGGCTTCGCCGAGATTCCCCAGGATCGCCTGGAACGCATCTCCGATGTGCTCGTCTACGAGAACCGGTCACTGCTCACGTCCTCGTGCAGCGGCTCCGCTGGCACGTATTGCGCCCGCGACGAGGGCGACATTTACAGCATCGAGTACAACTTCACCCGCCAGGTTCAGAGCGGGGAGAGCCGCGAGATCGCCATCCGCTACACGGTGCACGGGGCACTGCGCTCTTACAGCGGGGGCGATCAGCTTTACTGGGTGGCCGTGCCCGGCGACCGCGCCTTCCCCGTGATGTCTTCGACGGTGAAGGTCACCATGCCCGCCGACCGACCGCCGCTGGTGACGGCGAGCTATCCCGATACGTGGCAGGAGACCACCGAGGACAACGTCATCACCTGGCGGTCGCCCGGCAGGATGGGCAGCGGCGATGCGGTTGAGGTGCGCGTGCAGTACGCGCACGACGCGCGCATGAAGAAACCGTCGTGGCAGGCTGCCTACGACCGCGAGCGCGCCTACCTTGATGACTGGCAGCCGATCGTGTCGCTCCTGTTGCTGGCGATCACCGTGTTGTTCACGGTGGGCGGCGTGCTGTTCGTGCTGCTGCGCTACCTGAAGCACGGGCGCGATCCGCAGACCCTAGTCGTGCCCGAATACCTCAGCGAACCGCCCTCGGACGAGCGGCCCGGCGTAGTCGGCCTGCTGCTCGACGAGAAAGCGGACATGAAGGACATCATGGCCACGCTAGTAGACCTGGCGCGGCGCGGCTTGCTGGTCATCGAGCAGGAAAAGCGCGGCGGACTCGCTGGCATGTTCACTAGCACAGAGTTCACCTTCCACCGCACCGAGGCTCCCGCCAGTGATCTCCGCCCCTATGAGCATACGCTGCTGAAGGGTCTCTTCCCCAAAGGCCGCGACACCACAACGCTGACCCAACTGCGCACCAAGTTCTACACACACGTCCCGATCATCAAGCGCGAGCTATACGATGATCTGATCAGGCAGGGTTATTTCACGCGGTCGCCGGAAACGACGCGCCGCTTGTGGACGTGGGGCGGCGTCGCCGTGATGGTGCTTGCGTCGGTGGCGTTCTGGTTGCTGCGCGAGGCGACGCTGATCTCGCCGCTGATCATCGTCCCACCGATTGGCCTGGGCATCGTTGGGCTGGCCTCGGCTATCGCCGGGGAGTTCATGCCGGCCAAGACAGCGAAGGGCGCGCAAGATGCGGCCCGCTGGCGCGCGTTCAAGCGTTACCTGGCCAACATCGAAAGCTACGGGGACATCGCTGGCGCAGCGGCGAAATTCGAGGAGTCCCTGCCCTATGCCATCGCCTTCGGCATGGAGAAAGACCTGGTGCGCCAGGTGGTGCCCGCCATGACCGCCATGCCGGGCTGGTATTTCCCGACGCACCTGGGTGGCCCCTGGCACGGCGGCTATCGGCGTGGGCAGCCCTTGCGGCCCGTGTCAATGAGCGGGCCGGGGGGGCTGGGCGATTTCTCGCTCGGTGGGCCGGGCGGCCTCAACGATATGAGCCGTTCACTGACTGAGGGGCTGAATGCCATGAATAGCGGCCTGACGCGGATGCTCAATGATGCGTCGAGCGCGATGACCAGCCGCCCACAGAGTTCCGGGCGCGGCGGCGGGTTCAGCGGCGGCGGCGGCGGTGGGGGCGGGGGTTCCGGCGGCGGGAGTCGCGGGTTTGGCTAATCTCGGCAGGCGAAAGGGTAGGCAATGAATCTCAACCGCTTGGCGGGTGTGATGCTGGTCGTGGTGGGTCTGGCCGTCGGTGCGCTGGCTGCCGCCTGGCTGTTCAGCAATGAAGACCTGGAGGGGCCAGCGCGCATCCTGGGGCTGGCTATTGCCCTGCTGGTGCTGGTGGCCCCGCTGGTCGGCGGCGGCGTGTACTTGCTGGCCTTTGGCGGCCAGCAAGCGCGCCAGGAGGCCGAAGCTGCCCGGCAGCGCAAGCTGTTGAACGTGGTGCAGACGCGCGGCCAGGTGCGGCTGGACGAACTGGCCGTCGAGCTACAGCTTCCACGCGACCGGATCAAGGACATGGTTCACGATCTGGTGGGGCTGGGCGTCTTCAGCGGCTACGTGAAGTGGGACGAGGGGGTGCTCTATTCGAGCGACGCGCAGCAGCTTCGCGACCTGAAGCAGTGTCCCAACTGCGGCGGCGAGATCACGCTCAGCGGCAAAGGCATCGCCACCTGCCGGTTCTGCGGCACGGAGTTCTTCCTGTCGTGAGCGCGCCTCACGCGCCCGGCTCGACCTCGTCGGCGCGCTCCATCACAATGGCAACCACGCTGATGTTGTCTTCGCCCCCGCGCTCGTTGGCCAGGGCAACGAGGCGGTGCGTGACCTCATCGGGTGCCGTACTCGTCCGCACGATCTCGGCGATCTCCGCCCCTGTGACGTGGCGGGTCAGGCCGTCAGAGCAGAGCACCAGCCAGTCACCGGCGCTGAGCGGGCGCACGTAGAGATCGGCCTCGGTGTCGTCTACCTGGCCGAGCGCGCGATATAACACGTTGCGCATCGGATGAACGGCGGCTTGCTCTGGCGTGATGTGTCCGGCGGCCATGAGCGCCTCGACGAAACTGTGATCGTCGGTGATCTGGTTGATCCATCCCCCGCTGCTGCTGATCAAATAGGCGCGGCTGTCGCCGATGTGGGCGATGATCACCTGCGCGCCGTGCACGAAGGCCAGCGTCACCGTCGTGCCCATGCCCTGGAATTCCCGCTTCCCCGCCGCGCGGCGCATGACGGCGCGGTTGGCTCGGCGGATGGCCGCGCGCAGCTTACCGGCTACCTCGTCGTCGGGCAGGTCGTGCAGGCCCTCGCTGCCGTGCGCCTCCCCCAGAAAATCCGCCTGGATGATTTCCAGCGTCAGGCGGCTGGCTTCTTCCCCGGCGAGCGCGCCGCCCATGCCGTCGGCGACAAGCGCCAGCACGACGCCCTGCCGCGCCCACAGCCCAATGCGATCCTCGTTGTTGCTGCGCACCTTGCCGACGCTGCTCAGAGCGGCAGCGCGCGGGATCAGATCGGCGGGGGCGGCGTCGTCCGGCAAGGTGAGTGTCGCGCCGCAGCCGGTGCAGGTATTGGCTGGGGGCAGGTTGTGCGTGCCACAGCGCAAACAGGTGATCGGGGTACCATCAAAGGCCGGGCTGGGGTCAGTTTTGGCGTCGCGCAGGCGCTGGCTGGGCGACGAGTCCGGCGCTTCTTCGGGGTGGTGCAGGGAGCGCACGGCCTCTTCAACCGGGCGGTGACGGCGGTGAATGCCGCGCTGAGCCGACGAGTTGTCGAGGCTGGCGCCGCACTGAAAGCAAAACACAGCCCGCCTGACGTTGTCGTACCCACAGTGCGGGCACGTGCGCTTGTCCATTATCTCGCCTCTCGTCCCTTACAACCCTGCCCAGATTGTACTGATCCGGGGCAGGGGTGCAAACTGGTGGACGCGGGACTGCTGCAAAGTCCCCAACCAGACAATGGCAAGTCTGGCACAGCGTCCAACAAGGGTTGAGGAAGAAGCACGCTGAGGGTGCGGGTCAGACAGCTATCCCTTAGCCTTCAGGGGCGGACAGGCACTAAGGCTGGTCTGTGGTCTGGAGTGGCTCTTCACTTTACCTCACCCTCGCTCGGCGCTAACGCGCCTCGCCGCCCCCTCTCCACGTGTGG
>DYGW01000271.1 GCA_020724485.1 Thermoflexus sp.
CCTTCCCCCCTCGTGGGGGAAGGGCCGGGGATGGGGGGGACAAACACGTTCACAACTTGTTCGTGGACCCCTCCTGGGCGTAAGACTTTATTTTCGATCCCGGTTTCGCTATACTACCTGTACGCTGTACACTCTCTTTGGCTCTAGCCACACCAAGGGCCTTTTGGCCTCTTGCGCGTTTTCCCCAGGCATCGCGCAACCATCACGAGCACCCAGGCCGCCCATTCCATTCCAATCGCAGCGACCATGTGACGGGTGTGCCCACCCTAGAGGATCAGGAAGGAGAACCTCATGCTTGACTACGAGCTTCAGATCGCGGTAATTGGGGCAGGACATGGCGGCAAAGCGATGGCCGCTGAGATGGCCGTGCGCGGCTATACCGTCCGGCTATACAACCGCAGCTACGAGCACATCGAAGACATCGCCGCGCGCGGGGGCATTGAGGTCATGCTGGAAGGCGGAGAGCAGGAATTCGGCGCAATCCGCTATGTGACCAGCGACATGGCTCACGCTCTGGACGGCGCGCGGTTGGTCATGGTCGTCGTTCCCGCTTCGGCTCACCGCGACATCGCCATCGCCTGCGCGCCGCATCTGCACGACGGTCAGATCGTCGTCCTCAACCCTGGTCGCACCGGCGGGGCGCTGGAGTTTCGCAATGTGCTGCGCGAGAGCAACTGCACTGCTGACGTGATCATCGCCGAGACGGAGACGTTCCTGTTCGCCAGCCGCAGCAACGGCCCGGCCCAGGCGCAGATCTTCCGCCGCAAGAATACCGTCCCGCTGGCGGCGCTACCCTCCAGCCGCACGGGCGAAGTGCTCGACGTGCTGCAGGAGGTCTACCCCCAGTTCATCGCCGCGCCGAATGTGCTCTACACCAGCCTGAATAACATGGGTGCTGTGTTTCACCCGGCCCTTACCCTGCTCAACGCCGGGTGGATCGAGGCGACGGGCGGGCAGTTCGAGTTCTACATTGACGGCGTCACGCCTTCCACCGCCCAGCTTCTAGAGCGGCTGGACCGCGAGCGGGTGACGGTAGCCACCGCTCTGGGCGTCCGCGCCCAGTCTGCACGCGAATGGCTGGTGCGCGCCTACTCGGCGCACGGCGACAACCTGCACCAGGCTATCCATGCCAACCCCGGCTACCGGGGGATCACCGCGCCACGCACGCTGCGCCACCGCTACATCTTCGAGGACGTGCCCTACAGCCTGGTGCCGATCTCCGAGCTGGGCAAGCGTTTCGGCGTGGACGTGTGGGGGATGGAGTCCATGATCCAGATCGCCTGCGTCATTGACGGCGTGGATTACCGCCATCGCGGGCGCACGCTGGAGCGCATGGGGCTGGTCGGGCTGTCGCTGCGCGAGATCACACGCCTGGTCGAGACGGGCAGCCCCGACCCGGAACCGCTCCCTCCTAGCGATCGGTACGGGGAGCGCTGAGCAGGCCCGCCTTGCGGGTGTTCACCCCACACCGTTCAGTGATTGCAGAACAGGAGGGAAGTATGCACAGCAAAACGGGCAAAGTGTTAGCGGGCAGTCTGGGCGACTGCGTGCACGTCGCGGGAGTCACGCGCTTCCTGGCCGCCGCCGAAGAAGCGGGCTACGAGACGTACTTCACCGGCCCGGCGACGGGGCTGGAAGCGTTCATGGATGCCATCGTCGCCTTCGATCCGGACGTGATCGGCGTCAGCTACCGGCTGACGCCCGACAACGCGCGGACGCTGCTGGCTGACCTGCGCGGGATGCTGCAAGCGGCGGGCGTGCTGGGGCGCAAGCGCATCTTTTTCGGCGGGACGCCGCCGGTCGCTGCCGTTGCCCGCGAGATGGGCTACTTCGACGCGGTCTTCTCCGGCGAGGAGCCGCCGCACCACGTCCGGCGGGCGCTGGAAGGCAAGCCCGTCGAGCAGCGCGGCCCGGACGCTTTCCCCCAGCGCGCCATCGAGCGCATCCGCTGGAAAGCGCCGTACCCGATCCTGCGCCACCACTTCGGCATTCCCGCGCCCACCATTGAGCCGACCGTTGAGGGCATCGCCCAGATCGCCGAGGCGGGCGCACTGGACGTGATCTCGCTGGGCGCCGACCAGGACGCGCAGGAGCATTTCTTCCATCCCAATCGCCAGGACTTGCGCAGCAAGGGCGCGGGCGGCGTCCCCTTCCGCACGGAAGGCGACCTGCGCCGCCTGTACGCGGCCAGCCGCCGGGGCAACTACCCGCTGCTGCGCTCGTATTCCGGCACCGCCGATCACCTGCGCTACGCCGATCTGCTCGTGCGCACCCTTGACAACGCCTGGTGCGCCACGTCGCTGTTCTGGTTCAACGCCATGGACGGGCGCGGGCCGTCGCCGCTGGCCCAGTCCATCGCCGAGCACCAGGCGCTGATGGCCTGGCACGGCGTGCGCGACATCCCGGTGGAGGGCAACGAGTCCTATCATTGGGGGATGCGCGACGCGCCGGACGCCGTCGTGTGCGCCTCGGCGTACCTCTACGCCTACAACGCCCGGCACAGCGGCGTGCGCGATTACATCCTCACCTATATGTTCCAAAGCCCGCCGCAGCTTTCCAACGCGATGGACCTGGCCCGCGCCCTGGCGATTGTCGCGCTCAGCGAGCGCTTCGCGGCGGACGACTTCCGCATCTGGCGGCAGACGCGCACCGGGCTGCTTAGCTATCCGGTAGACTTACGCCGGGCGCGCGCGCACCTGGCGCAGAGCGTCATGCTGCAGATGGCCCTGCGCCCGCACATCGTCCACGTCGTGGGCTACAGCGAGGCCAATCACGCGGCCAGCGCCGACGAGGTGATCGAGAGCGCGGTCATGGCCCAGGACGTGATCG
Organism: Thermoflexus sp.; assembly: GCA_020724485.1. Classification (GTDB taxonomy): domain Bacteria; phylum Chloroflexota; class Anaerolineae; order Aggregatilineales; family Aggregatilineaceae; genus UBA2029. Next base: position 2,830 of record DYGW01000271.1, read on the forward strand.
AGACGGCGCTGCGCGGCACCCCCGACATGACCCGCGATCCGGCGGTGCTGCGACGGCGCGACGAGCTGATCGCCGAGACCGACCGGCTGGTGGATGCTATTCGCGCTTTGGGAACCGGCGACGAGGACCCGCTCGTGAACCCGGACGTGCTGACGCGGGCGGTGGCCGAGGGCCTGCTCGATGCGCCGCAACTGGTCAACAATCCCTACGCGCCGGGCCGCGTCCGCACACGCAGCCTTGACGGGGCGCTGTGGGCAGTGGATCGCGCCGGGAATCCGCTCAACGAGGTCCAGCGGCTGGCCGCGCTGCGCGAGCCGCCCGCAGGCGGGCCAGAGACCTAGGCATAAGGGCGGAGCAGCAGAGCGCCCCGCCGGTCAGGACGCGGGGTCACCATCCGCCGGAACGAGCACCACCGCTTCGCCGGTGATAACCACTGTGCCGTCCTGCCTGGTGCAGGTGGTCGCCAGCGTGACAATGCCTCGCCCCTCGCGGATGTGCGTCACTTCGACGGTAACCGTGACCGTGTCGCCGATGGTCACCGGCGCTTTGAACTGGAGCGACTGGCTCAGGTAGATCGTGCCAGGGCCGGGCAGGTCGTTGCCGAGCACGGCGGAGATCAGGCCAGCGGTCAGCATCCCGTGCACGATGCGCCGCCCGAAGCGAGTCGTGGCCGCGTAGGAGTCGTCCAGGTGGACGGGGTTGGCGTCTGTGGAGATGTGCGCGAAGGCGCGCACGTCCTCGTCGCTGAAGGTCTTAGTGCGGCTGGCGCTGGCACCGATGGTGAGTGGCATGGGAGATCGCTCCCTGGCTTGGTGGACGTTGCCCTCAGCATAGCGCGGGCGGCCCCGGCGGGCAAGCCACCCACAGGGGGCATCCAAGTTTGGGGCGGGATTCTCTGCAATGATGATCTTCCCCCAGAGATGAAATGCCCCCACAGGGGTCCACGAACAACCTGTTAGGGCTGGGCACTTGGGCGCTGGGATTGCCCCCCATTCCCCACCCCCTTCCCCCACGCTGCGCGGAGGGAAGGGGAGCAGGCCCGCCGCTTTTCTTCCTTCCCCCCTCGTGGGGGAAGGGCCGGGGATGGGGGG
>DYGW01000019.1 GCA_020724485.1 Thermoflexus sp.
GCTCCTTGGTGCTCCACACTTGCTGCTTCCTGTCACTATGCTGTTGTTAAGGGGCACCGAGACAAAAGCCCGGCTTACGCCGGTCAAGACACATTCTTCAGCTCAGATAACCCTCACCGAATTCCGTGTCTCTTGCCTCCCGGTTCGCAGTGGGCCAAGCGCGTTGCACAGCCCACTCTCGCTCTTACGAGCGCACCCTTATCGTAGCACACAACCGGGGCACTGGCAAGAGCCAACCGCGAAATTCTCAAGTTGCCGTTCAGCCCTCATAACATCATCAGGGTTGAACGGGGGAGCATTATAGCGACATCACCAGGCGTGTCAAGGCTCAGTTTCGCCCAACTGCGCCATCCCACCCAGAGCAACCGCGCCCCCTACGCCCGAACCAGCCTCAGCACCAGCTCGACCGCCTCTGGAAGGCTGGCCCGGACTTCCGGCGTGCACTCCTCCCGAAATGTCCATACGTCCTGGGCCTCAACCGCGATGATGTCTATGTCCTCGTCGGCGGGAACCTGCGCGCCGTAGCGGCGCAGCGCCCGCAAGGCAGTGGCAAGATTCGTGTCATGCGCCGAAGCCATATTCAGCGTCCCTGGCAAGTCGCCCAGCTTGAGTTGGTGAACAGTGCCTGGCGGGGCGCTCCCCGTCATGATCGCATCAACGATCACGGCATCCTCATAGCCGATGAGCATCTCCGCCAGCGACAGCCCGCCCACACACGCCTCCATAACATGCACCGAGTCGTGAGCGGACGGGCTGCCGCCGTACCACTGACCATCCAACGCCTGGCGTACCTGTTTGGCCACTTGCCACCCAATTCCATCATCGGACAGAATCGGGTTGCCCAGACCGATGACCACAGTGCCGCCAGACTGTCCGGCCATCCATCAACTCCCTATTCGAACTGCGCCAGCAGTTCTGGCGCGATGTATTGGCTGGCGTGGTGAGTCACCTCACCTTGATGGTTGCGCACGACCAGCTCGAGGGGCATCTGCCCCGGGAGAGTATGAGTCGCGCACGACAGACACGGATCGTAGGCCCGGAACGCCATCTCGATCTTGTTCAAGATGCCGTCATTCACCTGGCCGTTCTGGATCAGGGCCTCCGCCGCCTTGCGAATGCTGATGTAGATCGGCGCGTTGTTGTTCGTCGTCCCGACGATCAGGTTGGCTTTCTGCAGGATGCCCCTCTCATCCGTGATGTAGTGATGGGTGAGCGTGCCGCGCGGCGCCTCGACGATCCCTACGCCTTCCGATGGCGTCGCCTTGGGAATAGCCCGGATGTCGCGGCTGGTCACTTCCGGGTCTTCGGCCAATTCGAGCATGTGCTCGGCAGCGTACAGCAGCTCAATGATGCGTGCCCAGTGTGTCGCCAGCGTATGGTGCACCGGCTTGCCGCCCAGCGTCTCGTACATTCGCTCGTACTCGGCCTGCGCCAGCGGAGTCGCCAAGCCGTCCGCCGCATTGAGCCGCGAGAGCGGCGTCGCACAGTAGACTCCGCTGTCTATGCCGTCCACGAAGCCCTTCCAGCCGACCTTCTTCAGATAGGGGAACTTGAGGTACGACCAGGGTTCGACCCGCTCGGCGACGTACTCGCGGTAGTCGTTCGGCGCGTACTTGCAGTGCTCAGCCCCGTCCGGCCCCACGACACGCACCTTGCCGTCGTAGAAGTTGACATGGTTATTGCTGTCAACCAGCCCCATGTAGTACGTCTTTTGCGTATAGCCGTCGCTGGTGATCAGGTCTACGTAGCCCGTGTTTTTCAGCACAACATCATGGAACAGGCTGATCGTGAACTGGCCGAACTCGACATTCTTACGCGCGATGGCGATGATCTCCTGGCGTTGCTCCTCTGTGATCGGGTGGCTCATCCCGCCAGGGATCGCCGCCACAGGGTGCACCGGACGCCCGCCGATCATCTCGATCACGTGGTGATTGCGCTTGCGCGTGTCAATCACCTGCCCGCCGATCTCCAGCCCCACCTTGGCGATGACGCCCAGGATGTTGCGCTCAGCGGCGGGCGCGTCCGGCCCAACCACAAAGTCCGGCCCGCCCAGCGCATAGAAGTGTGTGGTGTGATCCGTGACGTAGAAGGCCATGTACAGCAACTCGCGCAGCTTCTTGCCTGCCGGCGGCACCTCGACCTTGTAGACCGCATCGCACGCTTTGGCGGCGGCCATCAGATGCGCCTCTGGACACACGCCACAGATGCGGCTGGTCAGAAACGGCATCTCTTCGACCGGACGGCCTATGCAGAACACTTCAAACCCGCGCAGTTCGGGGACCTGGAAGTAGCAGTTGTCCACATTGCCCTGTGCGTCCAGGAAGATCTCGATCTTGCCGTGCCCTTCGAGACGGGTGATCGGGTCAATGGAAATGCGTGTCATCGTCTTCCTCCTGGGCTACGCCGGCCCGCGCTGGCCGGTCTCGCTGACCGGCTGGCGCTTGCCGTTGCCGCGCGCCTTGCGGCGAAGCAGGGAATCGGGCAGATGGAAGCGGTAGAAGTACCCGGCGGGATCGGGCAGCGTGTCGAAGATCGCTTCGGCCTCTTCGGCGGTCATCGCGTCAATCACCGAGGCGATCCCGGTGAGGATCTTCGCCCCGTGATCGAGCACGCCTTCGTTCGGGCCGTAGCAGCCGCGACAGCCGAAGCCCACCTGCGGGCACTTTGCGCCGCAGCCGGAGCGCGTGGCGATCCCGGCGCAGAACAACCCCTGCTCCAGCAAACAGATGTCCGGATCGGGGATGATCTCCTGCGGGCGATAGAAGCGCTTGATCTTCTTCTCGCTCTTCTTGCGCGGGCACTCGTCGCACACGGTCACATCAGGGCCAATCACCGACCCCGGCGGCGGCAACTCACCAGACACAATCGCGTTGACCGCGATCTCGATAGACGAAGCCTCCGGCGGGCAGCCCGGCAGGAAGTAGTCCACCGGCACCACCTGCGCCAGCGTCTTGACCGTGTTCCAGAAGCCTGGCAACCTCAGCTCGCCTTCCGGCACATCGGTGCGTTTCTGCGGCACGATGCCGTCCGGGTTGATCGTGCTAGGCGAGTCGGCATAGATCCACTGGAACATGGCCTCGCGGTCGCTGAAGTTGGCCAGGCCAGGCATTGACCCGCCATACGAGCACGCGCCGAAAGCGACCAGCACCTTCGACTTCTGGCGCAGCAGGTGCGCCATGTGCGCGTTCTCGTCGTTGCGAATCGCGCCGTTGAACAGGCATACGTCAATCTCGCCGTCTTCCATCGCTTCGACATCGGCGTACTTGAAGTCCATCACGCACGGCCAGAAGACGATGTCAAACGCTTCGGCCACGTTCAGAATCTTCTCGTGCAGCCCCAGCACCGCGATCTCGCAGCCGCCGCAAGACGAGGCCCAGTACAGCGCCAGCTTCGGTTTCTGGTTACTCATGGACGGCCTCCTCCACAGCATACGGGTCTTCGTTCGGCCAGTTATGCGCCCAGTCGAGCGGGCCAAGCTGTCGTATCTGCTCGGTGACGCGCGCCACCGTCTGGGCGAACCGCACGCCTTCGGCGGCAGATGCCCAATGAAGCTGTACGCGCTCATCTGCGATTCCCAGTTGGCGCAGCGTGCGCCGCAGCAGCGCGAAGCGGCGAATGGCCTTGTAGTTGCCCTCCTGGTAGTGACACTGCCCAGGGTGGCAGCCCATGATCAGCACGCCATCGGCCCCCTTCTGCAACGCGCGCAACACAAAGGTGGGATCCAGGCGTCCCGTGCACATAATGCGGATATCGCGCAGTGTCGCCGGATAGCCCATTCGCGAGGTCCCGGCCAGGTCAGCCGCACGATAGGAGCACCAGTTGCACAAGAAGCCCACGATGACGGGCGTGAATGTTCCATTATCACTCATCGCACCATGCTCCTCATCAGACTGCTTCGACGATGGGCCGGTCGGACAGAACGTCAACCAGGATGCCATCAATCTCGGCCATCAACTGGTCGAAAGTGAAGTGCGCCCCGCTGATCACCTGGCTGGGGCACGCGGCCACGCACGTGCCGCAGCCCTTGCACAGCGCCGGGTTCACCCGCGACACGCCTTTCTCCTCGATGAAGTCAATGGCGTGGTAGGGACACATGTTGTTGCAGATACGGCAGCCGGAGCAGCGTTCCTCGTCAATCGAGGCGCGGATTGGCTCCAACGACACCTCGCGCCGGCTGATCGTGCCCAGCACGCGCGCCGCCGCCGCAGCACCCTGTGCCACACTGTCCGGAATGTCCTTGGCCCCCTGGCACGCGCCAGCGATGAACACGCCTTCGGTCACTGTGGCGACCGGGTCGAGCTTGGGGTGCCGCTCGGTGAAGAAGCCCGTGTCGCCGCAGCCCACGCCGAACAGGTAGCCCACTGCCTGGGCATCGGCGCGCGGTTCCAGCCCCGCCGCCAGGATGACCATGTCCACCGGGACGCGACGCTGATGACCGATCAGCGTGTCTTCGCACACGACGATCACCTTGCCGTCCTCTTCCGGGCTGCGCGCCACGCCGGTGATCTCCGACACCTTGCCGCGAACGAACTGCGCTCCTTCCTCCATGATGCGGTGATAGAACTCTTCGTACCCCTTATGGATCGGGCGCATGTCAATGTAGAAGTTGTAGACTTGAGCACCCGTCTTTTCCATCACCAGATGGGCGAACTTGAGCGATGACATGCAGCAGATCGCCGAGCAGTGCGTGTTGAAGTTGCGGTCGCGGCTGCCCACGCAGTGGATGATCGCCACCGTCTTAGGTGTCGTCTCGCCGTCGCGCAGCACGATCTTGCCCTCGGTCGGCCCCGCCGCGTTCGTCAGGCGCTCGAACTCCAGGCTGGTGAACACATTCTCCAGCCGCCCGTAGCCGTACTGCGGGATGCGCCGCGCGTCGAACAGCTTGAAGCCCGTCGCCAGGATGATGTTGCCCACTTCTAGCTCGACAATCTCGTCTTCCATGTCGAAGCGGATGGCGTTCGTCGGGCAGACCTTTTCGCACATACGGCATTTGCCGGTCTTGAAGTATGTGCAGTTCTCGACATCAATGACCGGGTACTTGGGCACTGCTTGCGGGAAGGGACGGTAGATCGCCTTGCGATAGCCCAGTCCCGCCTCGAACACCGTGTCAACGATCCGGATCGGGCACTTATCCCAGCACGAGCCGCAGCCGGTGCACAGGTCTTGATCCACCTTGCGCGCCTTCTTGCGCACCTGCACAGTGAAGTTGCCCACATAGCCGTCCACGCGCTCCACCTCGCTGTAACTCAGCAAGGTGATGTTGGGGTGCCCTCCTGCGTCGAACATCTTCGGCGTCAGGATGCACGCCGAGCAATCAAGCGTCGGGAACGTCTTGTCGAACATGGCCATATGCCCGCCGATGCTCGGCTCGCGCTCCACTAGGTAGACATGATAGCCGGCGTCGGCGATCTCCAGCGCCGCCTGGATGCCAGCGATCCCCCCGCCGACAACCAGCGTCTCAGGCCGGATGGAGACCACCATCGGTTCTAGCGGCTGATGGTGCACCACCCGGTGCACTGCCGCGCTGACCAGGGCTTTGGCCTTGTTGGTGGCGCCGTCCCGGTCGTTCGGGTGCACCCACGAGGCGTGCTCGCGGATATTGGCCATCTCGAACATATATGGGTTGAGGCCGGCGCGCGCGCACGCATTACGAAAAGTCTTCTCGTGCATGTGTGGCGAGCACGAGGCGACCACAACGTGAGTCAGATCAAACTCCTTGATGTCCTGCTCGACCTGCTCCTGCCCGGTGCTGGCGCACATGAACTTGTTGTCGCGCGAGACAACAACATTGGGCAGCCCCATCGCCCATTCGGCGACATGCTCCACATCCACCGTACCGGCGATATTGTGTCCGCAGTGGCAGACGTATACTCCAACTCTTGGTTCGCTCATGGTGCCCTCCTATTCCGGCATGGCAGGCATGGGCAGCGCGTTCTTCGGACGCCGTGCAGGCGTAGCGCGGGGCGGCGGCACGTCCTGGATCTTGTCCAGCACAGACCGGGCATCTACGAATTCCTGGCCGAAGCCAAGCTCCTTCGGCGACAGTCCCAGCGCCAAGCCGAGCACCTGCGTGAAGAAGAGCACCGGCACGTGGTAGTCCGTCTCGAAGTAGCGATTGGCCGCCTCCTGGTACACATCCAGGTTAAGCTGGCACATCGGGCAGATCGCGACGATGGCATCCGCCCCGCTCTGCACTGCGTTCTGGACGATCCGGTGGATCATCTCAAACGCGGTATCCTCGCTGATCTGGGTCATGTGCCCGCCGCAGCAGAACGTCTTGAGGGCAAACGGTGCCGCCTGCGCGCCGAGCAACTCCAGCATCTTGTCCATCGCTGTCGGCTGCTCGGTGCTGCCGAAGACGCTGTCGGGCCGGGCAACGAGGCACCCGTAGTAGGCCGCCAGCTTCAGCCCGTAGAGAGGCCGCCGCGTGCGCTCCTTGAGCCGGTCGTTGCCGATGTCGGTGATCACCATCTCCAGCAAGTGCCGGACTTTGACAGTGCCCGGCTCGTAGTGCAGCTTGCCGGCAGCCAGCGCCTGGTTGACTCGCTCGCCCAGCTTGGGGTAGCGCCCCATGTTCTTGTCGGTCTTGTGCAGGTTCAAGAAGCAGGCGCTGCACGGGACGACGATCTCGGTCGCCCCCTGCTCCGCCGCGCGGGCCAGGTTGCGCGCCACCAGCGCGTATGCCGGCAGCCGGTTCACCGAGAAGTATTCGGTCGCTCCGCAGCAGTTCCAGTCATCCACCTCGACTAACTCAAACCCCAGCGCGCGCGCTACCGCCTCGGTAGATTGCTGGTAGGCGTGCGACCGGTGTTGCAGCGAGCAGCCCGGATAGTACGGGTAGCGAGTCGCGGTCATGCCTCTACCTCCTTGGCGGCGATGGCTTTCGCCTCAGCCAGGATCGCCTGCAATTGATCCCTCTCGCGGATGGATTTCGGGCGGAGTGGCAGCCGGTTGCGGCGCAGCATCCCCACGCCCATCAGTCCCAGCTTGACCACCTGTTGAGGGTGATGGAAGAGATGATAGCGCGTGGCCAGACCGGCCTCGAAGCTGCGTCCGCGCTGCTCCACAAAGCCGATGAATGTCTCGGAGAACTTGGCTGCGTGAGGGTGATCGTAGCGCCCGGCGCGGATCGCCATTTCTTTGAGAGTGTACATCAGGTCGGTGATCGGGATTTGTTGCGGGCACCGAGTCGTGCAAGCGTAGCACGAGACACAGTACCAGGGCGTGTTGCTGCTCAGCACCTCGTTCTCCATGCCGGCGTTAATCATGGCGAAGAGCGCGCGCGGCGTGTGGTCCATGTCTGCCCCGGACGGGCACGATCCTCCACACGATCCGCATTGCAGGCACTTAGCGAGCAGTTCCCCCCCCGGTGTGGCCTTCACAACCCGGTCAAAGAACGTGTGTCCTTGTCGTGTTGTCAAGGGAAACCTACCTCCTTGGTCGTCAAGCCTCCGCACAACACAGCAAAGCTGCCATGAGCCTCATCCATAAAAGTCTGCCAGGTATCCATTGGCGCTCAAGGCAGTCTATGCTTGTCAGAAAACGATGTTTCGGCGGGCGTTAGAACTTTCAATATATGTTGATATTCTTTTCCTCTCTCCTGCTTGACCAGGGATGATCACCCTTCTGTAAATGCGCAAGTTACATGGCTGTACAGCCCTGCAGAACGCTCGATCCTCATTGTAACAGGCGCAAAAGAAGGGGGTCTATCAGCCATACCGACTAGTTGCGGCTCAGGACTAGTCACTATGGACTATGATGGGAACACGCTGATTGGCGGGATCATCTTCACCCGGCGCTGTCGAAATCCACCATACCATGAGTCACGCTGTAGACCGCCACCTGCAGGCGGTTGCTCAGCCTCAGCTTGTGGTAGATGCTGCCCAGGTGATTGCGCACCGTGTTCTCAGAAATATCCAACAACGCGCCGATGCGCCTGTTCGTCATGCCGCGCGCCACCAGGCTGAGCACCTCGTACTCGCGCGAAGTCAGGTTAGGGTTCGGCGACGCGCGCAAGCACAGGGTGCAGTTGCTCATGGCCAGCCGCTTCATGAGCACAGCCGTCGTGGCCGGTGCCATCGCTGCCTCGCCGTGCGTCAGCCCGCGTATATGCGCGAACAGGGCCTCCGGCGTGATGTTCTTCTGCAGGTAGCCGTCCGCCCCGGCCAGCACACACCCCAACAGCGTGTCCGCGTCGCAGTCAGTGGTCAGCACGACTAAGCGGCTGTCTGGAAGCTGTTTCTTGACCGCCCGCACCAGCGTGGGGCCGTCACACTCGTTGATCTCGATGTCGAGCAGCATCACATCCGGCTCAAGCGACTTCGCCAGGCGAATCGCCTCCAGGCAGTCTTCTGTCTCACCGATCACGGTGATGTCGGGCTGGGAGTCCAGCAGACGGGCGATTCCGCTGCGGAAAAGGATGTTCGCGTCAATCAGCAGCACCCGAATCTTGTTCATAGTCTCGTTCACGCCGCGCACACCATCCTGGTCATCTGGTCTGATCGGCCTAGTACCACCTGGTCTGCCCAGGGCAACTGTACTGCCGATCATGGTAATTGTTGTCTATAGCTCAGTATAGACATATCGCCCCTGGGGCGAACCGGTCACTCGGCACTTCGTGGCGCGACAAATGCCACTTGCTGGCCGGTAGCGCCCACAGACAAGAGCTATCGCCGCTGGCAAAAAACGCGGGACGAGCACTCGCCCATCCCGCGCGCAACGCCGGATACAGCCGACGTGAGTATCACCTCTTCTTGCCCAGCCAGTGCTCCGCGTAAAGTTGCCATTCCAGGGAATCTGTCGTCTTGTACTCGTACAGACCGGTGCCTTTGACCAGCTTGGCACCTTCGCCGGCCCGCTTGATTCCCTCGTGCGTGCCCCGCGCAGCCGCGCGCACATCCTCCACTGTCGGGTCGTGCTCTGGCGCAGCGTCATACGTGGGCAAGGCCACGATCAGGTCTGGGGGGCGATCCAGGCTGGCGAACGCCTGCACATAGCTCTCCACCTGATAGGCCACCCACGTCTCGTATTCGGCTGCGTCCTTCAGCCCGCTGGCGTGCGCCATGATGACCGCCTCGTCCACATTGAGCAGACCCACCTGCTGCTTGTAGCCCACATCCCAGGTCAGTTCAGGCACGCCCGCCGCGCTCGCCGGCACATCGGGGTCCGCCGGGATGCGGTCGGGTGGGACCGTCACCGAAAGCAGCACCTCCTCGCCCAGCGCGTCGCCCAGCGTGCGCAGCAACGTGATATATGATCCGCTCTGGCTCACGACGCCAAAGCCGTTAAGCTGCACGCCATCAAACCCCCACTCGCGCACGCTCGTGCGCGCCAACTCCACGACCTGCTCGCGCTGGTCTGCGTTCGCGATCTGCTCGGCGGTCATGCGCAGCCACAGCAGAATCTCGACCTTCGGGTAAGTCTGGCGCAACGCCTGGCCAAACTGTGCTGCATATTCCCCGTAGAGTAGCGTCCCGTCGGAGAGCCACGCCGCCGCTTCGACGTACACGCGATCAATGCCGTGATCGGCCAGGCGCTCGCCCAGACTCTGCACGGCATCCGGGCTGAACGGCTCGCTCGTCCATTTGAACTCCAGCCATGTCCGGTTGTGGGGCGGCGCTTGCTCGTCCTCGAAAGCGGGCAGTACCACCTGCAAGATCAACAGAATGAGCAGAATCATCCCCACAACCGCCGCGCCCATCCACAGCGCAGGGCCAGACCAGGGAGCCGAGGGGTCCATGCGCACATGCCCACGACTTGAACGCAGCCTGGATCGCCGATAGTAACGCACAGTGCTCTCCCCTTTCTGCAGCGCCTACGACTGCCCGTCGCGGCCAGAGTCCGGCTCAGCATCCGCCGGGAACTCAAATTCCGGCACGCGGATGCTCACGCCCATCGCCAGCAGCGCCTCGGCCTGTACCGCCCACATCGCGGCCTGGTGCGCGGGCATATCATGATCATAGCCCAGCAAGTGCAGCGTGCCGTGAATGACGGCCAGCGTCAGTTCGTCGCTCGCCGAGTGTCCTTCGCGCTCGGCCTGCCGCTGGATGGTCGGCAGCGCCAGGATCAGGTCGCCCAGATAGGGCAGCTCGTTGTCCAGCGGCGCGCCGGCCTCGCTCGAAGGGAACGACAGCACGTCCGTCGGCGCGTCAACCTGGCGATACTGGCGGTTCAACTGGCGCACCGTCTCATCGTCGGCCACCACGATGCTCAGCCCCGCTTCCGGCGCGACGTTGTGGCGATCCAGCACCCACGCCGCCGCCTGCTTCAGCCGCTGGACGGGGAGCCGTTCCGCTGGCGTGACCTGCCGCACCAGACTAATCGCCTGTCTCGCCATCGCCTCCACCCTTCCCTGCTGCCTTTCGTTCCGTCGCCGTGCCGGTCTTTTTGGGGGACGGGGCCGAGTTGCCCGGCGCTGGATGCTCCTCGCCCTGTTTGCCCGCATCCCGTTTGTCGCGCGTCTCCTGGCCCGCCGCAAGCACCAGCGCGTCCCCAACCGGCGGCGCAACCGGCTCCGGCCCTGCTGCCGGGGCTACGGTCTCCGCCGGGAGCGCTTTCTGCGACGGCGTGCCCGGATACGCGATACGGGGATGGAAGACTCCTTGCAGCGCCGCCAGGAACGTTTCGCGCAGCGCATGGAGGTCATTAAGCGTCAGCCCGCTCTCGTCCAGTTGGCCTTTGCCCAGGCGCTCGTCGAAGATGTAGTTGACCGTCTCCTCGATGTGCTCTTTGGACTGGGGACGGCGCGCCCGCACGCTGCTCTCGCACCCGTCAGCCAGCATGAGAATTGCCGTCTCGCGCGTCTGTGGGCGCGGCCCAGGATAGGTAAAATCGCGAGGGTCCACCGTCTCCGGGTCGCCGGCCAATTCTTGCGCCTTGCGATAGAAGTAAAGAGCCTGGGTCGTCCCGTGATGCTCGGCGATGAACTCGCGAATACGGCAGGGCAGGCGATACTGGCGACCCAGGCGCAGCCCTTCGGTGACATGGCCGATGATGATCCGGGCGCTCTGCAATGGATCGCCGAGTGCATCGTGCGGGTTCACGCCGTCAACCTGGTTCTCCACAAAGAAATGCGGGTTGAGAATCTTGCCCACGTCATGGTACATTGCCGCCACGCGCACCAGGGGAGCATTGGCGTTCACGCGCTGCGCGCCTAGCTCGGCCAGATTCGCTACTTGTAGGCTGTGCTGATACGTGCCCGGCGCTTCGCGCAGCAGCCGCTGCAACAGCGGGTGATTGGGCTGCATCAGCTCGACGATCTTCAGGCTGGTTGGGATGTTCAGGGCGTTGCTGGTCACATAAAGCGCGGCCAGCCCCACCGCCGCCGAGAGCAGCCCGTTGACGAACGAGCCGATCACCTGCGAGAGCACAATGACCGGGTCTGGCGCGCTCTCGCCGCGCAGGGCAAAGAATAGCGCCGTGCAAATTCCGCAAGCGGCCACAGCCAGGCCGGCCACGAAATAGGCGTTGAGCCGCTCGGTGCGATCCAGGCTCAGCACGCCCACCGTCCCCGCCAGCCCGACTAAGATGGTGAACTCCAGCGAATTCCCCGTCACCAGCCCGGCCATTGCGGCGAAGAAGACGCTAACCACAATGGCAAACTGGTGCCCGACCAGCGTGGCCACCAACAGAGACAACGCCGACGCCGGGAAGAAATACGGCTGAACCCGATCCTCGGCATCTACGATGTTGACGCTGCCCAGGAAGAGCAGGAACGCCACTCCCAGCACGACCATCAGGGACGGGTTAAGAAAGACTTTCAGGTAGAATTTCCACAGGTACGCTCCCAGAACGACAGCAACCAGGGTCGTCACCAGCAGCGCTCCCACAAATCGCTCCAGCCGGCGCCGAGTCGGCTGCAAGAGGCCGAACTGCTCCAGCGCCTCAATATGGGCGGCCGTGGCTAACTCACCGGCCCGGATGATCATCTGCCCCTGGGCGAACGAGCGCACCTCCACCGGCACATTCTCGGCGGCTTGTAGCTGAGCCTGCCGGGTCAATTCCTCATTGAAGTAAGTGTTCACGCGGATCAGATCGGCCACGATCCCCGTGATGATCTGGACTTCGGCCTCGCTGTAACTGGCGCTGATCAGGCTGGGCAGGTCGTCGCGCCTGGCCTGGATATTGTCGTCGCGCACCTCCCCGCTCAGCACGCGCTCCAACAGGCGCATCACCTGCGCGTCAATGTCGCGCCAGCGGTCGTTGTCTTCGATGGCAAGCAGCGCGCTGATCGTCGAGGGTGGCAGATTCAGGTCGGTGATGGCGGCAATATCCGCCTCGGCCTGGGCGGGAGTGGCGAAGTCGTCATAGCGCACGTTCTCGATGAAGTCGAGAATCTGGCGCGCGCGCTGTAGTTGCTCGCTTCTGACCGAGGGATCGGGCGGGTCGTAGATCGGGCGCACTGCGGCGATCTCTGCGTCGCGCTTGGCCTGCGACAGCACTTCGCTGTCGTACTTCAGGCTGCGCGGAGCCAGGATGTCGTGCGGCGACACGTCGCCGACTTCCAGCGCCACCTTTGCGCCAGAAGGGAAAAGCACATCCGAGGCGATGATCACGGAGCCACTTAACACAAAGGCCGCCAGCAATAGCACATAGACGCTCTTATGCAGCGTCTTGTGCAGGCTTTCCTGGTCGCTGACAGCGTTGGCGTCGTGGTTTCCGGCTTGCATCGCCTGCCCGCTCACCCCAAGCGGGCGCTGCAGCGCCCGCTCAATGGATGGGAATTGTCGTTCGGCGCGGTCGCAGAGGGTGACTCTGCGCTCGGTAGGTGCGCCACCTAGCTGAGTAGCTCGCGCACAATTGTATTCACCAGCTTGCCGTCAGCCTGCCCTTTGATGCGGGCCATCACCACCTTCATAACCTGCCCCATGTCCTTCGGCGTGGTGGCCCCCATCTCCGCGATGGCCTCGCGCACAATCGGCTCAAGCTCGGCGCGGTCAAGCTGGCGCGGCAGGTAGGATTCGATGAGGTCTAGCTCATACTGCTCCTGGGCGGCCAGTTCAGTCCGCCCCGCGCCGGACATTTCGGCAATAGCCTCGCGGCGCTTCTTGGCCTCGCTCATCAGGATGCCGAGCGCGTCGCTCTCAGACAGCTCGATACGCCGGTCAACTTCCACCTGCTTGAACGCCGCCATCAACAGGCGCAGCGCCTCCCGCCGCCGGGTATCGCCCGCCCGCATTGCCTCTTTCAAGTCCGCCTGAATCTGTTCTTTGGGATGCATGGTGCCCCCTCGCCTCGTGTTTGCGAACCGCCACGCATTATAGCCGCCGTGCCCTCATCCCGCCAGTTAGCCGGGCGGCCACGCCATGCGCCGGCCCCCCAGCAGGTGCAGATGCAGGTGATACACCGACTGCCCGCCCGCGCGTCCCTGGTTCAGCACCAGCCGGTACCCGGCCTCGGCGATTCCTTCACGCCCCGCGACCTCTGCCGCTACCGCGACCAGATGCCCGATCAGCGGCGCGTTGTCGCCGTCAACGTGCAGCGGCCCGCTGATGTGCGCGCGCGGGATGATCAGAATGTGCACCGGCGCTTGGGGCCTGATGTCCCGAAAAGCGACCGCCCGCTCATCTTCATAGACGATCTCCGCCGCTTGCTGCCCGGCGGCGATCTGGCAGAATATGCACGTCATCCGCTCACCTCAACTGGGACTGCCCTCGAAAGACGCTTCCGGCTGCCATTCGCCCACCAACGCCTGATCCTCTAGGCGCGCCAGCCGGACAGCGAGAATCTGGTTAGTCAGCACTTCGGGCGCGTCCAACGTGACGCGCAGGTAGTTGTCCGTCAGTCCCGCGTTGCGAAATCCTTCCGGCGACGCTCCCGCGACCTGCTCCCACAGCACGGGCATCATCCGCCCGACGAAGCGCGCATAGAAGCGCCGACCGGCCTCGTCGGAAAGGGCGAGCATTCGCGCGCTGCGCTCGCGCTTCACCTCATCGGGCACTTGCCCGGCCATGCGCGCCGCCGCCGTGCCGGGCCGCGCCGAGTAGCGGAAGACATGCAGCTTCATGAAGTCCATCTCGCGCACGAAGGCATAGCTGGTCTCGAACTCGTCGTCCGTCTCTCCGGGGAAGCCCACGATGATGTCGGTGCTGATCCCCAGATCAGGAATGTGGGCGCGCGCCTCGGCGACCAAATCGCGGAACGCGGCTTGCGTCGTGCGACGAGCCATGCGCCGTAGGGTAGCATCGCAGCCGCTTTGTAGCGGCAGGTGCAGATGCCGGCACAGGCGCGGGTCTTCCCATAGACGAAAGAACCCCGGCGGAATATCCCACGGCTCCAGCGACGACAGGCGCAGGCGTGCGATAGACGTGCGGCTCAGCAACACCTCCACCAACGTTTGCAGCCCGGCGCGGTCGCCCCAATCGTGCCCGTAGGACCCCAGGTGAACGCCGGTCAGCACCGCTTCCTGGTAGCCAGCCGCGGCCAGATACGCCACCTCCGCCACGATGTCGTCCAGGGGGCGGCTGCGCGCCGGGCCGCGCGCGATGGCCGTCACGCAGAACGTGCAGCGGTTGTTGCACCCGTCCTGCACCTTGACGAACGCCCGCGTGCGTCCCAACGCCCCTGGCCGGAACTCGCGGGCCAGCGGCTCGCAGTCGAACAGCTCGACTTCTCCCGCCAGCCCCAGCACGAGCGGCACCAGGCGCTCTTTGTCCAGGTTGCCAACTACCCGCTCGACGCCGGGCAGCGCCCTCACCGCGCCCGGTGAGAGGTGCGCATAGCAGCCGGTTGCCACCACTGACGCGCTGCCGTTCGCCCGGTTCAGGCGGCGAATGATCGCGCGGCTGGTGCGCGTCGCTTCGCGCGTCACAGCGCACGTGTTGACCACGCACAGGTCGGCGTCCTCAGGCGCATTAGCCAGCGTGTGCCCGGCGCGCTCGAACTGCCTGCCCAACGTCTCGATCTCGCTCTGGTTCAGCCGGCAGCCAGTGGAGTCCAGATAAACGCGCACCGTCCGTTCACTCCGCCTTCTGGTCTGGCCCGACAATTAACAGATCATCGAACGCGACTGCGACCGCGCTGCCGTCAATGGTGCCCGCTGCCAGAGCGATGCGCCCCTGGACAAACGTCCCATCGCGGTACACGTCGGTTAGCGTACCGCCGTCCACGCATACACCCGGCCCTATCCACATGCTGTTGAGGTTTTCGCCCTTCAGGCACAGCAGCGCTGACTCGCCGTTGACGAAGAAGCGGAACTCGTCACCCTGCCCGACCACGCGAATCTCGTTAGGCATAGCGCCAAGCCGGATCGCGCTGGTCATGCCCCAGTCGCTGACCTTCTCCTGCACCCCACCGCGCACCTTCGCCAGCGAGTAGTACCCATCGGCAGTGATACAGAAGATGTAGAGGTTGCGCTCGTCGCGGTAGCGAAAGGCCGCGCAGTATTGGTTCTGGTCAACGGGGCCATCCAGCAGGCGGGCCGTCACGCGCAGGTCGAAATCGCTGAACTTGCGGTCGAGCACGGACCACACGACTTGTTCCGACACGCCAGAGCCATAGCGGATGACCAGCGCCATATCAGATGCCAAACCGGAGCCAACATCTGCTTCGCCGCCATCCGGGACCTCGACCTGGACCGAATCCCGTCCGGGATAGAGATCCCACTCGTCGTTGAACGCATCGAACGAGGTCGCGTACAGCAGTTCGCCCGGCTGCGGGCGCGGCACGGGCAACTCATACAGCCAGTCGGTCGCCACAGCCAACCCCAGTCCCAGCGCCAACGTAGCGACCAGCCCCAAGCTGACTGCTACCCACCCCAGGCGGCGCAGCACCGACCCGCCTGCCTGACTATGCGCATCGAACAGCCGCCGGAAAGCCGGGCGCGTTGTCACCAGCCAGTACCACGCGGCCAACAGGCCCTGGACGACGAGCGCAACTGCCACCACGCGCACGCCCAGACTTACATCGCTCAGCAGTTGGGCGGTCACTCCCGATCCGGTCGCTCGATCCGCCTGCCACCAGGCGAACATGCCTGCGGGCAAGCTGAGCAGCAGGAGCGTCGCCGCCAGTCGCGCCGCTGCAGGCGCTCCCCGCCGCCGTCCCCCTAATACGCCCGCAACCCGTAACTGCAATACGCTCGCCAGCGCCAGCAGCACTGCCCCAGCCATCTGTAGCTGGATTTTCTGCTCGTAAATGCTGCCGGGGCGCGTGATGCGCAGGCCGCGCGTCATGGTCACCCGCTCGAATTCCAGCGCGAACAGGTAAGCCAGAATTGCCAGCGCGCCCACCAGGAGCACGGTCCCGGCTGCCGTGAAATGCGCGCGCATCGCCCGCAACGTCCATCCGGCCCAGCGCGGCGGGCGCTCTGACTCCGACACGCGATGGAACGGCTCAATCTGCTCGATCAAGGTCTCTGTTCCTCTGCGGAGGTCAGCGCGGTCACCGTGATGTCGTCAAACGATACATCCACATAGCCGCGCCCTGCCTTCGCTATCACGCCAAATGTGTCGCCGGTCAGCTCTCGCTCCAACGGCACGGTGCCCGCCAGGACATCGTCTACGTAGATCGCCAGCGCATCGTCCAGCACGTCAACGCGCAGCATCACCGTCGCGGCGAGTCTATCGCGCACGTCTGGCGGGAATTCACCCGATGCCAGGTCGAGCCAGGCTTCTCCTTCGCGGCGCAGCACGCGCAGATCACTGCTCCGGCTGACCATCACCGCCAGAAAACGGTCGTCGGCAGCATAGTCCAGCACAAAACCGAACAGGGCATCGTCGCCGCCCGCGTGGAAGCGGATCGTCGCCCCCACCCGGAATGTGCCAGGCGGCAGGTAAAAATCCGGCACTGACCACGTGGCAACGCCCGGCGACACAACACGAAGGCGTAGCGCCTGGTCGCGGTAAGCGACCACCGCTTTGGCTGAGGCGCTCTCGCGCCAGCGCCCGCTGTAGGTGGCAAAATCATCGGCGAAGAGCACAACCTCCGTCGCGGGCGGTGTGGCAGTGCTGCCCGCTGGCACGACCGCTGTGACTTCCTGGAGAGTCTCCGCACCGCTGACGCCCTGAACCGTCAGCGCCGCGCCAGCGATCAGCGCCGCCCCGGTCAGGGCCAACGCGCGCACCGCCCGCCGGCGCCAGGTGCTCTCACCTGCCAAACCGTTCTTGCGCTTCATCACAAACGAATTGTAGCATACAGCGGACGGCTGTCGAAGACTGGCCGGATCGGTCGCGGGTCTGCTTCGGTGGAATCGCCAGGGCGCGTCAGTCCAGACCTGTTACCCCGGCCCAGGCGCGCCAAGCCGGGCCAGCCCGCGCGCCGCCAGCACTGCGTAGAGGGAATCGGGCCGCGCGTGCTCCACCACGAACCGATAAGCGTCGAGCGCGCCTTCGCCGTCCCCCAGCCGTTCCAGCACCATCCCGAAGTAGTAGCGGCCTCGCGGGTCGGCGGGAGCCAAGGCTACAGCGGCGCTCAGTTCCTCGTGCGCGCGCTCGATCTGGCCCAGGCGGTACAGCGCCCACCCCAGGCTAGCGCGGATGGATGCGTTATCCGGCGCGTGCTCGCGGGCGGCCTGCAGAAACGCCAATCCGTCATTCTCCAACCCGAACCCCGTTTCCGCGTAAAACGCGCCCAGTAGCTCAGTCCATTGACTCTGATCGGGTTCCAGCTTCACGGCGATGCGCAACCACTGTTCGGCCTGCGCCAGATCACCTCGCTCGCGCAGCGACAGGCCAAGTTCCGCCGCCAGCGCGGGATTGTCCGGCGCGGCCCAGTACGCGCGCAGGAAGGCGGCGTAGGCCGCATCGTGATCGCCGGCCAGCCGCCAGTGCAAGCCAAGCAGGTAGTTCACCTGCGGGTCGGTTGGAGCCATCGCCCGCGCTCGTTCGAGGCTGGGCAGCCCGTCGCCCCCCTGCTGATCGAGCGCGTAGCCCAGGTAGGCCAGCGCCGCAGGATTGGCCTCGTTCCAGTCCAGGGCCATCTGTAGCGCGCGCTGCGCCAGCGCCCACTCCCCCGCCCCGACCAGCGCGATCCCCAGCCCGGTCAGCGACTCGGCCCGTCCACGCGAACCGTGCTGCAGCGCATCAAGCACGCGCCGCGCCTGCCCGGCCAGCCCAGGATCAACCTCCGCTCGCAGCAGGTGCTGTGCCGCCGATTCAGGTTCGACCGGCGCCAGCAGCATCCCCAGCCACAGGTGCGCGGCAGCGTCGTCGGGCGCGACGGCGAGCAAGGCGCGCAGCGTCTTTTCGGCGGCGGCCCACTCATGCGCGGCAAATTGCGCGGCGGTCAGGTCGCGCAGACCACCTGCGCCGGCTGGCAGCGAAAACGGCTGATCAGTCGGTGTGGACGGGAGGCTGGGAGTCGCTGCAACAGAGAGCGCCCAAGAGGAGGAAGCAAAACTGCTGACTACGCTCGCCAGCAGCCCGGTCAACAGCGCGAGCAGTAGCCAGCGCGGGAGAAGCCAACGCGCGCTTCGCCGGTGGAAGTTGCGCTGGCGAACGGCACTGACCAGCGAGCTATATTCATCATGCATGGAGCCGCAAGGCGCTCATCACGGCCCGCCCGATGTCTTCCACTCTGAACGGTTTGATCAGGTACCCTTGCACGCCCTGGAGCTTGCCCATCAGCCGGTTGGCCGGATCGCCGTAGGCCGTGATAACCAGAAAAGCCGGGTTCGCCCCTCCATGAGGCCGTTCGCGCATCTCTTCCAGCAGCCGCCAGCCGGTAATATCGGGCAGCGCGATGTCCAGCAGCACCAGGTCTGGCTTCTGGCTGCCGAACAACTCCAGCGCCCGCTGGCCGTCCGGTGCGTGCCAGACTTCAAACCCCATTCGCTCCAGGATGGTGAGCAAGATAACGCCCAGCTCACCGTCATCTTCGACGATCAGCACCCGGTAGCCTGGATCGCCAGGCAGCGCGGTGCTGTCTAGTTTGCTTTCGCTGTCGCCGGCCACATCCCCCGGCGACACCCCTCCCAGCGAATCGCGCCGCTCAATCATATCGGCTCCTTCGGCCTGCTGCGTTTTCCCGGACACTCCTGTGCCCGTCCCGCCCTCACAGCGTGCGCGTGATTTATAGCACACGATGGCGCTGCCCACGCGACGCGCTCAGCCCGCTTGCGCGCTCCTGGCGCTCACTCCCGGCCTTTCAGCCGCTTGTCCACAAGGCCCTCGAAAGGGTCAGTGCCCGGCTTGACCAGCACATCGCGCGTGCGACCGCCCGGCTTCGGCTCGCCCACAATGCCCAACTCGTGCAGCAAGTCAACGATGCGCGCCGCGCGCGGATAGCCAAGTCCAAGCCGGCGCTGAATGAGCGAAGCCGAAGCCTCACCCTCCTCGATCACCAGTGCGATGGCCTCTTCGAGCATCGAGTCTGTTTCAGCCAGCACTTCGCGGCGGGTCATACCGCGCTCCCAGGGGCCAATCGTGATCGGCTCCAGCGCGCCCGCCGCGATCTGCTCTGCGTGCCACTGCTTCCAATACTCGACGACCGCGCCGACCTCCTCGTCGGAGACATAGCAGCCCTGGATACGCTGCGGCCCGGCGGCGTCGGGCGCGAGGAACAGCATGTCGCCCCGGCCCATGAGCGTCTCGGCCCCGGACGTATCCAGGATCACCCGCGAGTCAATCCCGGACGCGACGGCAAACGAGATGCGCGCCGGGAAGTTCGCCTTGATCAGCCCGGTAATCACATCCACGCTGGGCCGCTGAGTAGCTACCATCAGGTGCATCCCCACCGCCCGCGCCATTTGCGCCAGGCGAGTCAGCGCCCGCTCGGTCTCGTCCGGGCGCTGCATCATCAGATCACCAATCTCGTCAATGATGATCACAATATACGGCAGGTGCTCCCCGGCTCGTTTCCGCCCAAGCGCCGCGTTATAGACGTGAATGTTGCGCGCTGCTTCCTGTTCCAGCAACCGGTAGCGCCGGTCCATCTCGCGGGTGGCCCAGCGCAGCACGCCGATGATGCGATCCAGTTCTGTCTCCACCGGCCCCAGAAGGTGCGGCACGCCGTTAAAACGACTCAACTCGACCATCTTGGGGTCGAGCAGCACCAACCGCACGCGATCCGGCGTATTATTCAGCACGAGCGCCGTCGTCATCGCCGCCAGCATGATAGACTTGCCCGAACCGGTCGTCCCGGCGATGAGCAGATGCGGCATCGTCCCCAGGTCAGCGACGAACGCCGCGCCGGAGGTGTTGCGTCCCAATGGCAGCGCCAGGGGGCGATTGCGGTGCTTGTAGAACGTCTCGGACTCCAGCACCGGACGCAGCGCGACGGTGCTCGGCTGGCGATTGGGCACCTCCACACCGACATACGCTTGCCCCGGCACCGGTGCCTGGATGCGCAGTCGCTTGGCGGAAAGCGCCAGCGCCAGGTCGCCGTTGAGATTGGTGATCTCGCTCACCCGCACGCGGTTGACGACCCGCTCGCCGTCCTCAGTCACCTGCTCGGTGAGCGGCGAAACGGCATATTGCGTGACCGTCGGCCCCACTTTAACGTCAATCACTTCCGTCTCAACGTCGAATTCGAGCAGCGTGTGGCGGATGATGCGCGCGTTGGTGTTGATCTCTTCGGCGGTCGGGACGTTGAGTTCCAGGTTGCTCAACAAGTCCAGCGGCGGCAGATTCGGATCGCGCTTGCCGATCTTCTTCACCTCGCGGAAATCATCCACCGTGAAGGTTCGCCCTCCCTCCGGATCGGGCGACGCCCGCCGGACGCGCCCGCGCACGCCGTTGGACGGCACACTAGGCAGTAGCTCGCGCGGCACAACCGACTCGCGCTCGCCCGGCCCGCCCGGTGACACCAGGCTACGCCCGTTAGCAGCGCCCAGTTTGTCGCGCGTCTGCGTGACGATGTCCTGCCGCTCCGTCCTCGTCAGACGATCCTTCATCGGCTGCGGGTCTGGGGGATCATCGTCCAGCGCGCCAAAGTCGTCAGTATCAGCGCGCGCCGAAGGGTCTCCTCTTCCTTCGGGGCGAGCGGGCGAGACCCTACCACCCGCTCTGCGCCACTCGCCGCTCCCCGCAGCGCCGCCGGGTGGCCTCATGTGGTGGTGCTGGGAGTCTCCTGTGGGCGAAGCATCCGCGTGCCCGGCTGGATCGCCCAGACGGTTTAAGCTGTACTCAAGCTGTGTGCGAACCCACTGCACCGCCAGCAGCAAGTGCTGCACCCGCAGCCGCAGCAGCAGGATCAGGCTAGCGATCAGCAGCGCGAAGAAGAAGACCTCCATGAACAGGCGGCCCATGCCCGTCAGCGACAGCAAAGCCGTGAGCAGCCAGCCCAAGTAGCCGCCGCCCTCCCCCTCGCTGGCCAGGACGCGCGGCTCAGGGTCGTTCACCCATAGATGCAGCAGAGCCGCCAGCGCCGCGAATCCCAGCTCGAAGGCCAGGATGCGCACCCACCCGACACTGACGGTGCGGCCAAACTTGGGCATCAGCAGCACCACGCCGGCCAGCATCAGCCCCAGGGCGACGGCGTAGGCGGCGTGGCCGGACAACTGGCGCAGCGTGCGCGAGAGCGTGATCGCCAGCGGCGCTTCGGACGAGGTATTGAGCAGCGCGTTGAGCGTCACCACGCCCAGCACGATCAGCAGCAGCGCGCCCAGTTCATCAACCCAGGGGGGTAGCTTCTGAGCCATGCCCCGCCAGAATCCGAGATCGGCGGCCCTGGCAACGGCCCTGCCTGTCCCCTGGCGTACCTGCTGCAGGAGGCTGGCCCGCTTCTGGATGGTGGGACGCACACGCGCCCGACCCGCCGCAGGCGCCCTGCTCTTGCGCGCTGGCGACTGCCTGGCCGCCTGGCGCGAGGCCGGGGCCTTGCTCACCGGCTTGCCCTGGGACTTGGTCCGCTGGCCCTCACCCCGACGCGGCTTCTGGCCTTGCGGCGCGGGCTTGGCGGCCTTGTCGCCGCCCGGCGTACTTCGCCGCTCAGAAGTAGAACGACCGCCAGCGGCGGTCTTCTGCCTTACCATCCGACTCGTTCCTCTCACCTGCCAGCGCCGACATGCCCACCCGCCGGAACCTGTCTCATCAGTCTCGTCACCTCATTCTAGCACTGGTGTTCTAGCTCTGCAAAGAGCGTCGTTGGGGCGCGTTGCCAACTGCGCACTGGTTTTTGCGCGCCATTTCAGTTAAGATACCCGCCGCAGACGCAGCGAGGAGACCTTCGTGCCAGAGCCTGTTCGCATCGCGCCGTCAATTCTGGCGGCAGACTTCACGCGCCTGGGCGCGCAGATCGCCGACGCCCAGGCCGGCGGCGCCGACTCGATTCACGTTGACGTCATGGATGGTCGCTTCGTGCCGAATATCAGCATGGGGCCGCTCGTTGTGGCCGCCGCACGGCGCGCGACCTCACTCCCCCTGGACGTGCACCTGATGATCGTCGAGCCGGAGCGACACATCCCCGCCTTCGTCGAAGCCGGTGCGGACATCATTTCTGTCCATGTGGAGACGTGCCCGCACCTGCACCGTGTCGTGCAGCAGATCCGTGAGCTTGGCGCGAAACCGGCGGTCGTGCTCAACCCGCACACCCCCGCCGTGCTGATCGAGGAGATTCTGCCGGAAGTGGACATGGTGCTGGTCATGACCGTCAATCCCGGCTTTGGCGGGCAGCAGTTCATCCCGCTGACTTTACACAAGATTCGCCAGATTCGCACTATGATCACGGAACTGGGCCGCTCCATAGACGTGCAGGTTGACGGCGGCATTGATCGGGAGACGGCGCCGCTCGTCGTGGCGCATGGCGCGAATGTGCTCGTCGCGGGCACTTCGATCTTTGGGGCAACCGAAGGCATTCGCAGCGCCATCGCGGGTTTGCGGGCGGCAGCCAGTGCCAGGTGAGATCAAACGAAAAAGCCAGCACAGGCTGGCTCTTGGTGACGCTCGCGGCGCAGCGAACGAGAACTACTTCGTGCGAACCTTGGCGTCCTTGCCCATCGTGCGAATGCACTTGGCGCACATGTACTTGCTCACCAGGCGACCGTTCTCCATCACCTGCACGCGCTGGATATTCGGCCTGAACTGCCGTCTGGTCCTGCGGTTCGAGTGGCTGACATTGTGCCCGAACTGCGGCCCTTTGCCACACACTTCACACTTTGCCATAGGAATGCCTCACGAAGGTCTGTTCAAACAAGCGGACGCCATGCTACCATAGAGCAGAGCGCAATGCAAGGGCTATCATGGATTTGTGATGGGACAAACGCATGACCACCAACGAAACGCCTCGCGGCTCGATTGAGATCTCGCCCACGGCAATTGCCACGCTCGCCAGCCATGCCGCTCTGCAAACCTATGGCGTCGTGGGCATGGCCTCGCCCAACTTGGCGTCCGACATTGCGGCGAGCCTGACCCGCGACCCCAATCGCGGCATTGAGGTGCGCCTGGATGGCGCCCATGTCGTCATTGACGTGTACGTTATCATCACCTACGGTACCCGTATCGCTTCCGTAGCCAACAGCCTGATCAACAGCGTGCGTTACGCAGTAGAACAGGCAACGGGCCTGCCGGTGGGCCAGGTCAACGTGCACGTCCAAGGCTTGCGCGTCAGCAAAACAGAATGAGGGTGTGATGACCGCCAAGGCAGACAACGCAGCTTCCCCTCCCGCCGGGCCGACCGCCTGCGATGGTCAGGCTTTCAAGCGACTCGCCCAGGCAGGCCGCGACTGGCTTGACCGGCATCATGCGCTTGTCAACCAGTTGAACGTGTTCCCCGTCCCGGATGGCGACACCGGCACGAACATGCTCATGACCATGCGCAATGCCATCAAGGAAATCGAGGTAAATCCCAACGACCATATCGGGCAGGTCGCCGCCCAGATCGCGCACGGGGCGATGATGGGGTCGCGCGGCAACTCCGGCACCATCCTCTCTCAGTTGTGGCAGGGCTTCGCCCACGCGCTGAAAGACCACAAGACCCTGACGCCAGAGCTGCTCGTCAAAGGCCTGCGTGAAGCATCCGACACGGCTTATCGCGGCGTCATCAAGCCAGTGGAGGGCACGATTCTCACCGTCGCCCGCGAGGCAGCAGAAGCCGCCCAGGAATCATCGCGCGATACACAGGACATGGTTGAGATTTTGCGTCGTGTGGTCGTGCGCGCCAAAGACGCGCTGGCGCGCACGCCGGAAATGCTGCCCATCTTGCAGAAAGCCGGCGTCGTGGACTCAGGGGGCAGCGGGCTGGTGTACATCCTCGAAGGGATGCTGCTATATCTGCAGGGGGAAGAAATCCAGGTGGAAGAGACAGTCCCAGCCGAAGTGCACGATCTGGCCATGACTCTCGCTCCTGAAGATGAGCTTGGCTATGGCTACGATGTGCAATTCATCCTCAAAGGCAACGATCTCGACGTGAACACAGTGCGCGCGGCCATTGATCAGATGGGCTGGTCAACGCTGGTCGTCGGCAGTCAGGACGCGATCAAAGTGCACGTCCACGTGCACGATCCTGGCATCCCGCTCAGCTATGCCATCAGCCTGGGCGCGCTCAGCGACATCGTCGTGGAGAACATGCAAGAGCAGTACCAGGACTACGTGCGCGAGCGTGACGCGGCGGAGACACCCACAACCACGCCACCGGCCTGCGCGCAGGCCGATTTCCCGCCTGTCGAGCTTGACCAGGACGACATCGGCGTGGTCAGCGTGGCTTCTGGGGAGGGCCTGGCCCGCGTCTTCCGCCAACTGGGGGCCGCCGAACTGGTCATGGGGGGGCAGACCAATAACCCCAGCACCCAGGAGATTCTGGATGCCATCCAGCGCGTGCCCACCAAAAAGGTCGTTCTGCTGCCTAACAACAAGAATATCATCCTGGCTGCCGAACAGGCCGCGCGCCTGGCCACTGGCCAGACGGTCGTCGTCATTCCCACGCGCAGTATGCCCCAGGGCATTAGCGCCCTGCTGCCCTACGATCCGAAGAGCGACCTGGAGACGGTGACCAGAGCTATGCTCCAGGCGAAGGACAACGTTGTGACCGGCGAGATCACCACCGCCACGCGCAGCGTTGAGCTTAACGGCGTCCAGGTCGCCACCGGGCAGATCATTGGGCTGGTTGACGGGGCACTGACCGCCGCCGGCGATGACCTCAGTTCCGTGTTGCGCGCCACGCTGGAGCACATGTGCTCCCACGAATGCGAGCTGGTGACGCTCTACTACGGCAACGGCATCCAGGAGGCAGAGGCTCGCCAGGTGACAGACAAGCTGAGCACCGTGTACCCCGACCAGGAATTTGAGGTAGTATACGGCGGCCAGGCACACTATCACTACATCCTGAGCGCCGAATAGACCCGCTGCGGGCCGTCCGTGTCGGGGGGAGTCCGATCGTTGGGCAGAGTGCGAATAGTCACCGACAGCACGGCGCAATTCCTCGATCCTGCCATCGTGGAACGCCTGGGGATCACGGTTGTCCCGCTGTCAATCAGCCTCGGCACGCGGGTCTACCGCGAAGGGCTGGATATTGACCCGGCGGCATTCCTGCGCCTTGCCCAGCAGAGCGACATCCCGGCCCGGCTCATCGCGCCCAGCACTGAGGACTTCGCAGCGGTCTTCCGCCGTCTCAACCAGGAGACCGACCAGGTGCTGGCCCTGCTCATGTCGCGCCGGCTGAGCCAGACCTGGGAGAACGCCCTGCGCGCCAGCAAGACACTCCTGGGACGTTGCGAGATTGTGCCCCTGGACTCGATGACTCTCTCGGTTGGCCTTGCCCTGCTGGTCGAAAGAGCGGCGCGGGCAGCCGAGAGTGGTGCGTCGCTGGAAGAAGTGGTCCACCAGGCCCGGTCGCAGTTGAACCACATCTACTCAGTGTTCTACGTCAATGGACTCACCTATCTGCGCCACACTGGCTTGCTCAGCGAGGCACAGACCATCCTGGGCACGATGCTGGACATTAAGCCCTTCCTCACCATCGAGGACGGGGGGTTGATCCCGATGGAAAAGGTGCGCACGCAGGCTCAGGCCGTTGACAAGATCGTTGAGTTCGTGGCGGAGTTCTCCGCCCTTGAGCAGTTGATCATCCTGCACAGCGCGCCCCACCCCACCGAGCGCACGCGCCTGCTGCACGAGCACCTGGCAACCGCGTTCCCTGGATGCTCGTTCCCGCTCGTCATGTACCAGCCCAGCCTCGCCGCGCTAATCGGGCCGGACGGCGCTGGCGTCGTCGTCTACGAAGACCCGAACGCGGAGGACAGTCTGCCATGAAGTCCGTCCTCGTCATGACCGACAGCACCTGCGATCTGCCGCGCGACTGGATCGCCCGTTACGATATTCGCGTCGTGCCCACCTATGTGCATTTCGGGTTGGAAAGCCTGGCCGATGATGGCGTACAACTCACCCGGTCTGAGTTCTACCGGCGACTGTCCACCGTCACCGAACTGCCCAAGACCTCCGCGCCGCCGCCCGGCCAGGTGCTCGAAGTGATGCGCCAGGCCCTGGCCGACGCCGAGCACGTCATCGCGCTCACTGCCCCAGCCAAGCTGAGCGGCATCTTCAACACGTTCCGGCTGGCTGCCGAGCAGAGCGCGCCGGAGCGCGTCACGCTGATTGACAGCGGCACCCTGAGCATGGGGCTGGGCTGGCTGGTCATGATGGCCGCCGAGCGCGTCCAGGCCGGCGTCGCCCCGGCTACCATCGCCGACGAAGTGCGCGCCGCCGTACCGCGCGCCGATGTCTGGGCGGCGCTGGACACCTTCGAGTATGTGCGGCGCAGTGGGCGGGTGGGCTGGGCGGCAGCCATGGTCGGTGAGCTATTCCACATCAAGCCGATCATCCGCCTGTACGATGGCGTTGTGTCATCGGTCACCCGGACGCGCACCTCCCAGCGCGCATTCGACACCCTGATCGAATTGGCCCACAGTGCCGCCCCGCTGGAGCGTCTGGCCGTGATGCATTCGTACTACCCCCAGGGGGGTCAGCGCCTCGCCGCAGCACTGTCCGACATCGTCCCAACCGCCGAGACTCCAGTTGTGGATGCCACGCCGGTGATCGGAGTCCATGTCGGGCCGAACGCGCTCGGTGTCGCCGTGCTACGTCAAGCGTAACCAGAAAGATATTCCTATGCCCTCGGCGCTAGAGACATTGGTCAAAATCCTGAAGCTGGAGCAGGAAACCGGCTTCCGCAACACTGCCGTCATCGGCGGTCTGGGATCGTTCGCCGGCAACTGGGAGAGAGACGCCCGCCAGCAGGCCAAGCGTCCAGAACACCACCAGCTTATTGACGAATTGGTTCAGCTTCTGCATGACTACGATGGCAAAGACAGCGCGGAGATGCGCCACGACGCGGTCAAGTACATGCTGGGCCGCATCACCGGGCGCATCCAGCCGGAGCGCGCCGCCCAGCGCGAGGTCCCCCCGCCGCAAGAGACCGGCGACCAGAGGCTGGATGCCGCAGCCCGACCGCCTGCCAGTACCACTGAGCCGGTCGCTGCCGAACAACTCGCCAGCAGGGAGGGGGAGGGCCAGGCACCGCCGCCTGCCCCCCGCGAAGAACCGGCGCGGCACCGCCCACTCCCCCCACGACGCGGGCGCCGCCCGGCTCTGTCCCCCGAAGAAGCCGCCGCGAAGCTGGCCGCCCTACAAACGCCAGTGGTGGCGCTGCACCGGGTCGGCGAGAAGATGGCCGAAAAGCTGAACCGTCTGGGCATCGTCACCGTCGGCGATCTGCTGTTCACTTTCCCTCGCCGCTACGATGACTACACGCGGATGCGCACGCTGAACCGTCTGGTGCCCGGCGAGACGGTGACCGTTGTCGCCGCCATTCGCAGCGTCGCCCGCAAGCAGGGGCGCGCCGGACGCCCGTATCTCTCGGTTGTGCTGGAAGACGGCACGGGCACCCTGCAAGCGGTCTTCTTCGGGCAGCTTTGGCTACAGCGCCAGTTCAAGCGCGGTAGCATGATCGTCGCCAGCGGCAAAGTCGAGCGTTTCCGCAACGAAACGATGATGACCAACCCCGAATGGGAGCTTTTGGAGCGCGAGCACCTGCACACCAACCGCATCGTCCCCGTGTACCCGCTCACCAAAGGGCTGTCGGCGCGGACAATGCGCCGGCTGGTGCGCCAGGCGCTATCCGACCACGCCGAGAACGTCCCCGACTATCTGCCCGAAGCCGTCCTGGAGCGCACCGGCTTCCCCGACTTAAGCTGGGCGCTTGAGCAGGTGCACTTCCCGGACTCGCACGAATACCTGGAACACGCGCGGCAGCGCCTCAGCTTCGACGAGTTGTTCCTGTTCCAGATGGCGGTCATGGCCGCGCGGCGCGACTGGCAGTCGGTTCCCGGCCAGCCGCTCGCCGTGCCCGATGATTGGCTGGGAGCGGCGCTCGCTGCGCTGCCCTTCCAGCTTACGGCTGCGCAGCAGCGCGCGTTGGACGACATCCGCCGCGACCTGGCGCGCGACGTGCCCATGAATCGCCTGTTGCAGGGCGACGTGGGATCGGGCAAGACCGCCGTAGCCGCCCTCGCCCTGGCTATCGCCGTGCACAACGGCAAGCAGGCAGCGCTCATGGCCCCCACGAGCATCCTCGCCGAGCAGCACGCCCGCAATGTCGCTGGGCTGCTGCGCGCCCTGCCCAGCGGGGAGCACATGCAGATTCGCCTGCTGACAGGCAGCACGCCCTCTGCCGAGCGCGACGAAATCTACGCCGGCCTGGCCGAAGGCGCTGTGCACGTGGTCATCGGCACGCACGCGCTCATTCAGGGCGGCGTGACCTTTCGCGAGCTGGGCCTGGTCATCATTGACGAGCAGCACCGTTTCGGCGTGGAGCAGCGCGGCAGCCTGCGCGGCAAGGGCTTCAACCCGCATGTGCTCGTCATGACCGCCACGCCCATCCCGCGCACGCTCGCCCTGACGCTCTACGCCGACCTCGACCTGAGCATCATTGACGAGTTGCCCCCTGGCCGTTCGCCAGTTGAGACGCGCGTCTTGCGCCCGGTCGAGCGCGAGCGGGTGTACAGCTTCATTCGCGCCCAGCTTGACAAGGGACGCCAGGCGTTCATCGTCTACCCTTTGGTGGAAGCGACCGACGAGCAAGAGGACAGCAAAGCGGCTGTGGAAGAATACGAGCGGCTGCAAACCGACATTTTTCCCGCCTACCGCGTGGGACTGCTGCACGGGCGCATGGCCCCGTCCGAGAAAGACGCGGTCATGTACGCCTTCGCCAGCGGTGAGTTTCAGGTGTTGGTTGCTACTTCGGTCATCGAAGTTGGGATTGATGTGCCCAACGCCAGCGTGATGCTGATCGAACATGCCGAGCGTTTTGGACTGGCCCAGTTGCACCAGCTCCGGGGCCGCGTCGGGCGCGGTGAGCATCGCTCCTACTGCCTGCTCATCACCGAGACACCTTCCGACGATGCCATCGAGCGGCTCAGCGCCCTGGAGGAGACAACCGACGGCTTCAAGCTGGCCGAGATTGACTGGCGGCTGCGCGGGGCCGGCGATCTGCTGGGCACCCGCCAGAGCGGTGTGCAGCAGTTCCGCCTGACGGAATTGATGAACCCGCGCCTTGTCGAGCTGGCCCAGCGCGAAGCGCGCACCGTCTACGCCGACGATCCGCCGCTGGAACGCCCGGAGCACCATCTACTCGCTCAGCGCATCCAGGCATTAGCCGAGCGCCGGGGCGATATAAGCTGACGCCGCCCGCGCCCTTCAGCGCAGCCAACAGGAAAAGGACATCATGCGCGATAACCACATTTGCTGTGCCATCTTCCCCGGCTCGTTCAACCCGGTCCACTACGGCCATATTGACATCGCCCAGCGCGCCCTGCGCATGTTCGATGAAGTAGTCGTGGCCGTGTATGTACACCCTGGCAAGGCCAACCTGTTCTCCGGTGAAGAGCGCGTCGCCCTGATCCAGGAGGCGCTCCGCAATGAGCCGCGCGTGCGAGTTGCGTCATACAACAAATTAACTGTAGACTATGCACGAGAGGTCGGCGCCCACGCCATTGTGCGCGGGCTGCGCGTGTTTTCGGACTTCGAGCTAGAGTTCCGCATGGCGCTGGCGAACCGCCGGCTTGCGCCGGACATCGAGATCGTGACGTTCATCGCCGCCGAGGAACACCTGCACATCAGTTCGAGCACGATTCGTGAGATCGCGTCGTTGGGGGGGGATGTGTCTTCGACGACGCCGCCGCATGTGGTCGCAGCCCTCACGCGGCGCTTCGAAGAGCTTAGAGCGCAAGGGTCCAACTCCTCCTACATGGTCAGTATAGATGGTTAGCGACACACCGGACTGGGGAGGCAGCACATGGATATTCAACACCTGGTAGACCGCCTAGAAGACCTGATTGACGAGGGGCGTCATGTCCCCTTCAGCAAATTCACGCTCATAGACGAGGA
>DYGW01000020.1 GCA_020724485.1 Thermoflexus sp.
GGGCGGCGAGGCGCGCCAGCGCCGAGCGGGGGTGAGGTAAACCAGGGCGCGGCAAACTGCCTGACAGATTTTGCATACACCCCGGTGTGTTGGACGCTTCTCGCACGTGCTGCTAGAATACCGCTGGGCGCGGCACCGTCGCTGGCCCCGAATTACCGAGAGCAGATACCTGATTCTTTGCCGAATAGTGTTCTGTCGTTCAATGCATGAGGAGCAAGCCCGTTATGGAGTACCAGCATATTCTTGTAGAGCGACCCGCCGACGGCGTGGGCCTCGTCCGGCTGAACGAGCCGCGCACCTTCAACGCGCTGACTGGCCCGCTGATGGACGAGCTGATGGGCGCGCTCGCCGCATTTGACCGCGACGAGTCCGTGCGCTGCCTGGTGATCACTGGCACGGCGAAGGTCTTCGCCGCCGGAGCCGACATCAAAGAGATGGCCCAGGCCACGCCAGTTGAGATGATGGAGAAGGCGTTCATCGCCCGCTGGGAGCGGCTGCGCGGCCTGCGCAAGCCGGTGATCGCTGCCGTAAGCGGCTATGCACTCGGCGGGGGCTGCGAGCTGGCCCTGGCCTGCGACATGATCGTCGCGTCGGAGACAGCCGTCTTCGGCCAGCCGGAGATCAACCTGGGCGTGATCCCTGGCGCAGGGGGCACGCAGCGGTTAGCCCGCACTGTCGGCAAGGTGCTGGCCATGGAAATATGTCTCAATGACCGTCGCCTGACCGCCGCCGAAGCTGAACGCTTCGGCCTGGTCAACCGAGTAGCGCCCGTCGAGACGTACCTGGAGGAGGCCATCGCCCTGGCCGCACAAATCGCAACGCGCGCGCCGGTAGCGATACGCATGGCCAAAGACGCTGTGAACATGGCCCTGGAGACGCCGCTCGCTGCTGGACTGGCCTACGAGCGCAACCTGTTCTACACGCTGTTCGCCACCCGCGACCAGAAGGAAGGCATGGCCGCTTTCCTGGAGAAGCGCGCGCCCACCTGGTCGGGTGAGTGAGCGCCTGGCAGCGCGGCCTTTTTGAGGAACCGGCGCGAGATTCCGACCAATGGGCGTGATTCAGCACGGCGACGAGGGTGGCTTGCGCCAGTCTGGGAGCGTAGCGGAAACCGTCACTTTCCTGGCGACGGCTCACCTGTGCGGCGAACTGAGGTTGCTCCCTCGTCTGTTCACGCTCATTCACCGGGAACGGCGCTCGGCCCAGGGACCGGTCGTCCTGCTCGACCTGGGCGACACCTGCGCCGTTGAGGCGTGGGTCTGCCGGGCCACTCTGGGACGCGCGCCTTTCCTGGTTCTGGACAGCATGGGCTACGACGGCGCGGTGATTGGCGGGCCGGAACAAGTGCCGATCCCTCCGTCGTCGCTGCGCCTGCTGGCCGGGCAGATGCTCATGCCGGTGATCATCTGGAACCGGCCCCGGACGCTGAGCAAGCGCGGCGTGACGTTCACCGTCGCCCCAGGGAATGCGGTCGCTGCGCCAGAGCCGCCGGTGCTGGTCATTGACCGTTCAACGGGGGCGCTGCCCTCGCCCGGCAGCAGTCCGCCCGTCCTGGGCGATGTGCCCCAGGGATGTCTGCTGCGCGTGGACGTGGCCTGGCCCGCCTGGACAGTGCAGGCGGCGCGGTTGCTGGCCGCGGGCGATGAGACGCCGCCCGACCCGCCGACTGCCGCCGTCGTGACCCTGGTCGAAGAGGAAGCGCGGCAGTTGGCTCAGTCACAAGGGGGAAGCGATGATACAGAGTGAGCTAGTACACAAGCTGGACGCTTTCTTCAGCGTCTGGGCCTACGACGAAAGCGCCCTCTGGTCGGAGATTCTCACGCCGGGCGAGCAGGCCGTCTACCAGCGCGATGCCCGGCCCGACTTCGTGGAAGGCGGCTGGAACGGCCTGCTGCTGGACTCGACGCCCGAAATTGACCGGGTGTACCTGATCGTGTTCCCCGATCAGGCGGTGCTCGACACGATCCTGGCCCTGGAAGTCGAGCGCGAAGCGCCGGGGGCGCTAATCTTCGCCCACCACCCGGCGGATTTCGAGGAGTGCGGGCGCGGCTTCATCGGCATTCGTGAGGGGCAGATCGAAGACCTGCGCGAACATCACATCAGCTACTACTGCTGCCATGCCCCGCTCGACTGCCACCCGGAGGTCAGCACCGTCGTCGCGCTGGCCAAGGCGCTCAAGCTGCGCGACTGGGCACCGTTCTCGCCGCACTTCACCGGCAGCGAGGGCGTGCACGGGCGCGTATCGGACATCGGTTTCGGTGAATTTGCCGAGCGTCTGGCCGAAATCAGCGAGCTACCCTATATCCGCTACAACCAGATTCGCTTCAACGGCCAACCGGTCGAGCACATCGCCGTCATTCCCGGCGGCGGCGACAACCCCAAGCATTTGCAGGAAGCGCGCGATCTGGGCTGCGATACCTACGTGACTGGGCATTGGTGGCTGCAAGGGGATTATGAGTACGCTGTGCGCCAGCGCGAGACAATGCGCGCCCTGGTGCCAACCCTGCCGATGAACCTGATCGGCACCTCGCACTACGCCAGCGAGATGGTCGTCATGCGCGACCAGATGCCCACCTGGTTCCGCAATGCCGGCATCGAAGCGCGCTTCATCAAGCAGCCCGATCCCTGGCGCTGACGCGCGTCAGGGTGGGGGCGCAGCAGCGAGCAGCGCCGCCCCGTCCAGCCCGGCCACAGTCAGGAAGCCGCTGCCGAAGCACACGGAGTCATCTGAACCGACCGCCAGCCAGCGCGCCGCCGCCGTTCCCTCGACTCCGCCATCGTACAGGCTGAGTTGGGCGATCAGCCGCCCATCGTCCGTGTCGAAAGCCAGAAGCTGCCCATCGGTGCTCAGCGCGTAGAGCAGCCGCCCGCCCCCAATGCCCAGCAGCGGCGGGCGCAGGTGGCTGCCGGGCATGAAGGCAATCCACCTGGCCGCCCCATCCGGCCCCCAGGCGTACAGCGCGCGGCCTTCGCCGCTATAGGCGTAGAGCGTCCTATCCGGGCCAGCCACCAATTCCGCCCCGGCGCTGAACGGGCGCTCCGCGTCGAGCGTGGTGTTCCAGGCCAGGGTTGCGTCGAGCCGCTCGATGGCCGTCTCAGCCAACACCCAGAACGCGCCCGCCCTTGCCGCAAACGGCACGGGCAATGCCTCGAACGCGCGGCGGGCAAGCACCGCGCCCGTACTATCCACAATGGTCAGCACGTTATCCGGCGTGGCGACTGCCAGCCGCTCCCCGCTGACGGCCCAGCGGACGGCTCGCTCGCCCAGCGGCTCGGTTTCCCAGACGGGCGCGCCGTCCGGCGTGAACGCGGCCAGCCGCCCCGCATCGGTCATGAAGACGACGGCCTCGCCCAGCAAGATCGGTGGCGTGAGCGCTTTCGGCGTCGCCCACAGCGCGCTCAGCCGGCCACCGGCCAGCACGATCACCTGGTCCGCCGAAGTCGCGGCCAGCACGCGACCGTCGGGCAGCGCCAGCAGGCCCGTCACGCTGCCCAGGGTGTCGAACTGCCAGATCGCCGCCCCGTTCGCCGCGACCGCCTGCAAATGCGCGCTATTGGCTACCACATAGGTTCCGTCATCCAGCGGCAACGGGGAGAGCGTCAGGCGGTCAGTCAGCGTGACATGCCAGCGGTAGGCCGGGTGTACCCACAGATTGGCCAGGAAGGTAAAGTCCACCGGGTGCAGCCAGCCTAGCTCCAACGGGTTCTGCGCCGTGTAGCCCGGCCCGCCCTCGTGACGGTAGCGCGTGCGCACCTCATAATGCAGGTGGGGCCGCCCGCGCGACGGGAAGCCGATGGCCCCCACAATGTCGCCGCGCTCCACGCACTGGTCCATCTGCGGGAAGACGTGCCCGTTCAACTCCTCCATGTGCCCGTAGAGGGTGTTGACCAACGTGCCATCCGGCAGCGTGTGCTGGACGACGACGACGCCCTTTTCGGTGTCCCAGCCCTCCGGGTCGCTGAACGTCACCCGGCCACGCGCCGCCGCCCGCACCGGCTCGCCAAGCTGCTCGAAGGCAAGGTCAATGCCGGTGTGCAGCCCGCCAAACCGCGCGCGGTAGATGGCGAAGTCCGTGCGCTCGATGTCCACATTGGGCACCGGCAGGTCGAAGCCGTCCACGTAGCCGCACGGAGCGATGTCCCCCTGGGCCAGAGCAACGGATCGGGCGGTGTGATCAGGGAGACGCACGGGCCAGGCCAGCCCGACGAGGAGGAGCAGTGCTGTTGTGTTTCGCCAAATCATAGCACGAACGAAAGACCAGACTCCTGGCTGCGACGGAGGCACCGTTCAGATTGTACTGGCGGGCGGCGCATCCGGCGAAAAGCAGCGCCGAGCGGGGTGCAAGACCTATCAGGTAGGGGCGCATCGCCATACACCCCCACATGACCTCAACCGCGCTCGGCGCTGGCGCGGACGATCAGCCCTTCAGCCCCGTCGTGGCGATGCCTTCGGTGAACTGGCGCTGGGCGATCAGGTAGATGATCAGCACCGGAACCAGCGTGATCACCGAAGCGGCCATCAGCAGGTTGATGTCCGAGCCGGCCTCGGTGGTGAAGGCGTACAGCCCGTAGGAGATGGGCCGCCACTTGTCGCTGAAAGTCACCAGCAGCGGCCATTCGAGTGCGTTCCACGTGCCGATGAAGGTGAAGATGATCGTGGTCACAATGGCTGCTTTGGAGATGGGCACAACCACCGTGAACAGGAAGCGCATATGCCCGGCCCCGTCAATGCGGGCCGCGTCCCATAGGTCTTCGGGAATCTGCAGGAAGAACTGGCGCAGCAAGAAGATGCTGAACGTGCTGGCCAGGAAGGGCACCACCAGCGCGGGCCAGCTATCCATCCAGCGCCAGGTGATCGGCCCGTCAACAGTGAAGAAGCTGCCCAAACCGAGGAAGTTCTCCAGCCCCACTTTGTCCAGCGCGTCGTAGAGCGGCTCGGCTATCGCCTGGCGCGCCTCGGTGATGCCCCAGGCGTCTTGCTTGGCCGGGAAGTCCTTGCTGAAGAACTCGTCAATGTTCTTGACCATGTTGCGGTTGGGAATGAGCACGACCATCGTGGGGATGAAAATAGTCGCCAGGAAGATGCTGAACAGCAGGTTGCTGCCCGGAAACTCGATGCGAGCGAAGGCATAGGCGGCCAGGATGGAGGTCATCGTCTGGCCGACGATGGTCAGGATGGCCACTTTGATGCTGTTGAAGAAGTACCGCGAGAAATTGGACTCGTTCCACGCCTCGATGTAGTGCGCTGCGCCGCCCACAACCACGTAATCCTGGTGCACCTCAAAGAGCTTGTTGAGCAGCGGTAGATCAATATCCAGGCGCAGCGACGCATAGCCGATGCGTTGCGTGCGCAGGTATCCGTCGAGCGTCAGGCTTCGCTTGAGCGGGCTGTCTTCGATCTGCGTGCGCACATCGGCCAGGTAGGATGGCACGTCGCCGGAATCGAGCACATCCTGCATGGTGCGCCCCAGGTCTGCCTCGTCAATGGCCGTGATCGAGATGAACTGCTGCGAGGGAATGAGCTTCCCGCGCACGATGTCCCCTTGTTTTTGCAGCGACGTGCTGACCATCCACAGAAAGGGCATCACGAAGAGAATCGCGCCGAGGGTCAGCATGATATAGACGAAGAGGCGAAAGAAGTTGATGTGCAAGCCGAGCCGCTGGAACGGAGCTGCCGCTTGTGCCGTCGCCGGGACCTTCAGCGATCGCGCGTCGGTTCTCGTCGTGCTAGCCATAGAACACCTGCTCCCTTGCCAGCCGGTTTTGGACCAGGGTGAGAATCAGGATCACGCCGAACAAACTGAAGGCCAGCGCCGCCGCGTAACCGGGGTCGTTGGCGGCGTAGAGCGCCTGGAAGATATGCACGCTCATCGTGTCAATCTCTTTGCCGGTCGCCTGGCCGCGCAGCACGTAGATGTGCGAGAAGGCCTTGAACGTGCCGATGATAGACAGCATGGAGAGGAAGAAGGTCGTCGGCGAGAGCAGCGGCAGGGTGATGTTGCGGAAGCGCGACCAGCGCCCGGCCCCGTCCACTTCGGCTGCTTCGTATAGCTCGCCAGGGATCGCCCCCAGCCCGGCCAGGAAGACGACCGAGTTATAGCCAGCGAAAACCCAGATGTTGTAGAGAATCACCGTCGTCAAGGCCAGGCTCGGCCCGGCCAGACTCTCCGGGATGTGCAACGGGTCGCCGCCCAATACCTGCTGATAGAAAATGCGTACGATGCCCGCCGGCTCCTTGAGCCAGGTCAGCGGCTCCAGGCCGAAGATGCCGAGCACGCGGTTAGCCAGGGCCGTCGCGTCCAGGCGGAAAATGACCAGGAAGACGGTCGAAGTGGCGACACTGGGCGCGATGTAGGGCATGAAGTAGATCACGCGGTAGAGCGACTTGCCTATCGAAATCTCGGAGAACAACAGATAGGCAAGAAACAGCCCCAAGCCCAACTGCACCGGCACCGTGCCAATCGAGTACATGGCCGTCCGGTTCAGCGCATCCATCGCCTCTTGCGTCTCGCGCCCGCCCAGCGACAGCGTGCGCGGCAGCTCACCGACTAGCAACCACCCGCCGACCATCATCAGCACGGCCAGCAGGATGGTCAGGCCGAAGCCAAGCGGCGTCTCGCGGCGCTGCGCACTCTGCCAGACCAGGTACGCCGCCCCGATCAGCAGCGCCCCGACAGCGATGGAGAACACTTGCGGCCAGTAGAGAAGCTGCGCCTTGAGCACTTCGGGCCGGATCGTCGGGTGCGGCGTGCTGCCTGTGGCGAACTCGTAGGCGCGCACGAACTGTTCTTGCGTCAGCGACCCCAGGCCCGCCGCCGTCTGCTGGTTTAGTTGCAGGGCGCCAACCAGGTAGAAGAACAGCAACGCAATGACCACGGCCATGAGCACGCGGCCCAGATGCAACCAGCGATACAGGCGCGGCTGCTCTTCGTCGTCCACCTGGCGGCGGGTGTGCGTCATGGTGAGCACAGCGGCCAGCCCCAAGAAGATGCCCAGCGCCGCCGTCATCTGCCTGCTGAGCGGCTCGGTGTAGCCCTCGGTGCGCACGACGGCCTCGCCCACATCCAGCGCCGAGTAGATAGCCACCTGGCGCACCGCCCGCGCCCCCTCGGTCACGAAGGGCACGAACAGCTTTTCGCCCTGGGCAATCCCAGTGAGTTGCCCCTCGCCAACCGTCCCATCCGGCAGAATGACGCGCACCTTCTGGTTATTGACGAAAGCCGCCTCCAGGCGGGCGATTCGGTCTACGGAAAGCTCGCCGTAGGCGTCCGGCGCGAGCGGTGCCTGAATGGTCCGCCCTTTCACCGTGACCTCGACCATCACCGCACCGGACTCGAACTCTAGGCCGCTGATGCGCGTGCTGTCGTCGGGCACCGCCACCACGCCCTCCGACACGCGCTGGTTGAAAACGAGCGCAGCGATCTTCTGCGCCTCGGCCACATTGGCTTGAAGCTGATCGGTGGTGTAGAGGGCCAGCAGCAGCGTCAAGAGGATGTAAAGCCCCATCAGCAGTGAGACAGTGACATACCGCCCCGTGCTCATCCGCGCCAGCCGCAGCAGCAAGAGATACAGCAGCGCGCCGAACACCGCGAGGAGCAGCAACCACCCCACTGCACCCAGCCCCAGGGCATCGTTCAGGCGCGGCCCGCCCGTCCAGATCAGCGCCAGCCCCGCCAGAATCAGCCACAGCACAGCCACCTGCTGCCCGTCACGAGCGGCGCGCCCCGGTTGAATAGCATCGGCAGTGTAGTAGCCACCCAGCGCGATCAGGATCAGCAGCATGGGGAACCACGAATAGCCATCCACGCCCGTCACCAGAATGAAGGCCAGCGCGATCAACCCGGCCCCAAACAGCAGGCCCGGCAGCACGTAAACCCACAGATTGCCGCCGTGCTCTTGCTGATGCTGGCGACCGTCACGCCAGGCGCGATAGCCCATCCACACGAAGATCAGGCTGAGCGCAAACAGCAGCACATAGGTTAGGCTACCGAGAGAGCGCACGTAGTTGGACAGGCCGACGTACTTGTTGGTGATCGGCGAGCCGGACTTGATGCTCTCATAGAAACCGGCCACAACCGGCCACAACCCAAACAGAATCGTGGCGAGCGTGGCCGGCAGCACAAAAAGATAGCCGGTCAGCGCCTCGCGGACTTTGTGGCGGCGCTTCCCGGCGGCCAGTTCGTGCGTTACGGCGCTGCTAGACCCGTCCTTGCCTCTTAGTGACAACGTGGTCATGATTGCTTCCTTGCCAGGCCGCCCGGCTGCGCCGACCGGCGCTCAGGGACGATCAGCATGTGCCTCAGTGCCTGGCGGCCCATCCCCCCAGCATTTTACAGGAAGTAAGACCAGGCGCAAAATCGCGGCGCGAAGCGCACTCCCCCCACATCTCACGGGCCACAGCAGGGCTTAGTGATCAGGTCGCGCCGCTGGTAGAGGATCATTCCCGTCCCGTAGTAATCAGTGGCGAAGAAGCGCACCTGGGCGTAGAGCCGCCCGAAGGCCGGGTCGCGGGCCAGGCCATTGCGCACAAAGCTCTCCATCAGCACGATGAAGTCCGGCTGGTAGTCCATGATGATCGCCGGGGGCACAGCGTAGTTCGCTCCCTCGGCGAGCAGACTCGCGTCCACCGGGTAATAGGCCGCCATCTCCGGCGTGACCAGGCCGACCGTGTCCAGGATGTGCGCCCGGCTGTAGTAGCCCAGCGCGCCTATGTCGCCCGCCGCGACAACGGTCGCCTCGCTGATGCCGAACTGATCGCGCAGCGCCCCGGCCATGCGGCGGTAATTCAACTCGATTTTGTGCCAGGCCATCTCTGGCGCGGGTCTGTCGTGCCCGTGATCGGGGTGCAGCGCCCAGGCATTGAGCGACAGCGCCACGAACAGTGCCCCCAGTGTACCAGTCGCGGCCAGCCCCAGATGCGGACGCCGCGCTGCTTCTGCCGCCGCGCCAGCCAGCGCCCACACCCCCAGGACGATGGCGACGAAGTAGGGGGGTAGCAGGGGGGCCAGATACCAGCGGAAAATGAGCGGGTTCATGGCGCTGAAGACGGCGACATACAGCCAGGGGTAGAGCAGGAAGGGCAGCGTGCGCGGCTGGCGCTTGACCGCGTACAACGTGCCAGCAGCGGCCAGCGCCGGGTAGAGCACGATCCCGATGGCGATGCCGGGCACGCCGAGCGTCTGGTGCTCGGAGAACGGAGTCGCTATCTGTTGGAGCAGGCGGACGAGCGCCTGCAGATCGTCCACAACGTAGGCGACGCGCTTGGCGCTCAGCGAGCGCGAGAGCAGCGTGCCGAAGTAGGCCGCGCTGAACAGGTACCAGGGAGCCAGCGTCGCCGCGAAAACCGCCCAGCTCCGCCAGGGCACCCGCGCCCATTTGCGCCCAGCCCCGGCCCGCCACGCCGTAAGTAGTTGGTGGGCGAAGAGCGGCCCGGCCCACAGCAGCGCGTCCACGCGCGTCAGCACGCCCAGCGCAGCAAAGAAAGCCATCCAGCGGTCGCGGCCTGCCACGTAAGCATACGCCGCCGCGACCATCCACAGAATCGCCACGCTGGTCTCCATGCCGCCGACGGCAAACGTGACGCTGACTGGGCTGATTGCCCACAGCGCGCCCACAATCACGCCCGGCGCGGCGCGGCCCGCCAGCCGACGCACCAACAGCGCCAGCAGCACGGCGCTCAGCGCGTCGGCGGCGGCGTTGGCGATCAGCGCGAACCAGGGGTAATCGTCGCCGCCAGTGGCCCAGCCAGTCCCGGCCATCAGCAGCGTGAACAGCGGGGTTGTGGTGCCCAGCGTGCGCGTCCCAGGGTTGTAGACAAACCCGTGCCCTTCGACGATGTTACGGCTGTAGCGAAAGGTGATGAAGGCATCGTCTACCGTGCGCGGGCCAGGCAGTAACCGCGCCCCCACCGTCAGCAGGGCGATCAGGATCAGCGCGGCGGCGAAGACTTGCGCAGGCGCGATCGGGAGCGAGCGCGGTTGCCCGGCGGACAAAGTAGACTTGGCGGACACAGACCGGCCTTCCTGGTGCGGGGCTGCGCGCGGCGGCATGGAGAAACTCAGGGCCGCGCCAGCCACTCAGTAGCCCGCGCTGTCGCCCGGCTGCGCCGCGCTGCCCTGCGCTTCGGCGATGATGCGCACGCCGGCGCTCGTCCCGATGCGCGTCGCGCCCGCCTCGATCAGGGCCAGGGTGTCGGCATAGGAGCGCACGCCGCCCGACGCCTTGACGCCCATTTCCGGCCCGACGGTGCGCCGCATCAAAGCGATGTCGTGCACGGTTGCTCCGCCAGGCCCGAACCCCGTCGAAGTCTTGACGAAATCAACCCCGGCTTCCTGGGCGATCCG
This sequence comes from Thermoflexus sp., assembly GCA_020724485.1. Taxonomy (GTDB): domain Bacteria; phylum Chloroflexota; class Anaerolineae; order Aggregatilineales; family Aggregatilineaceae; genus UBA2029. Next base: position 10,344 of record DYGW01000020.1, read on the forward strand.
GCAGGCGGTGATTTTCTCGTCGTCGGTGAGCAATCCCGTTTCCAGGATGACTTTGCAGATGGCGCCGTGCGCGTGCACGACGGCCACGACAGCCGCAATGTCGCGGCGCAACAAGTCGAGATCGCCCGACTTCAGCGCGCCGACGTTCTGCACCATGTCTACCTCGCGCGCCCCGTTAGCCAGCGCCTGCTCCGCTTCGAAGGCCTTGACTTCGGGAGTCGTCGCGCCCAACGGAAAACCGGCCACCGTACAGACAACGACGCCATCGGCGCCGGCCAGCAGCCGCGCTGCCAGTGCCACATAGGACGGGTTCACCGCCGCCGAGGCGAAGCGGTGCGCCCGCGCCTCGGCGCACAGCGCGACAATCTGATCGTGCGTGACTTCCGGCTTGAGCAGCGTATGGTCAATCATGCGCGCAATCTCGGCGGCACTGAGTGGGTGAGTCACCGCAAAGGCTCCTTCTTCTGGTGGGCGAAGATCGGGCACAGCGCGATTATACCACGCTGCCCCCAACCCCCCATTGCCGACTGGCGGGCAACGCCAATGTGCCTTAAGATTGTAGGCACTTCGTCGAACTGCACAAGGCTTCGAGGACAGTGGGAGTCCACGAGCCAATTGTCAGGCCGTCCCGACGCGGTGGGGTTAGCTTTGGCCCCACTGGCCGGTCGGCGGAGACTCGCCGGCAACCTTTGTGCAAACCCGGATCGATTCGACGATAGTCGCGTAGAGCGTGGCGCGTTAGGGGGTTTTCATGCAACAGTGTGGGAACTGCGGACATCAGAATCGCCCCGGCATCGTCTTCTGCGAGAACTGCGGCGCCAGTCTGATTGGCAAGCTGCCGCTCAACACCAGGGCGCTGGAGTCCGCGTCCGAAGCCAAGCCGGGCGAAGTTGGCAGTGACGCGGTTCTCGCCAGCCAGAGCATCGCCCAGGGCATGGCCACGTTCATGCCGGGCGACAGCCTCAAGCTGGACATCGAAGGGGCCGCCGAGCCAATGGTGCTGGAGCCGAAAGCCGAGACGATCCTGGGCCGCCGCGATCCGGCCACCGGCGCTACACCAGACATTGACCTGACGCCCTTCGCCGGTTACCGCATGGGAGTCAGTCGCCGGCACGCCGCCATCCGGCACGGAGAGGACAACACACTCAACATCTGGGATCTGGGCAGCAGCAACGGCACCTTCCTCAACGGGCAGCGGCTCAACGCGCACCGCCCGTACCGTCTGCACGACGGAGATGAGCTACGGCTGGGGCAGATGGTACTGCGCGTCTACTTCAAGCCGGTGCCCACCGCCGCCCAGCCAAAAGCCGTGCCAACTGCCCCGGTACGCGCGGCGACACCCAAACCGCCGGTGACTGAAAAGCCCAAGCCGCAGCCCAGCCCACCCCATACGGCGCTCACGCCGCCGCTCACAGTGACAGCGCCGCAGGCGCAGCCGCCCAAAGTTGTCGAAAAGCCGCCCGCAGTTCTCCCGTCTCCGCAGCCGTCCAAACCTGCCGAGGAACTGCCCGCCACTCCCGCCTCTCCACAGCCGCCCAAAGTTGCTGAAAAACCTCCCGCTACCCCTGCTGCTCCGCAGCCGACAGCGCCCGCAGTTCCCCTTTCTCCGCAGCCAGAAGCTGAAGCCGCGCCCGCCGCGCCGCAAGCCGAGGCCGCGCCCACCCCGGCGCAGGAGGCAGTCCCTTCGGACGCTGCTCCGCTACCGTCCGCCCTACAAGCGCCCGCAGCCGAGGCGACTCCCGTCACCCCTGCCGAAAAGCCCGCCGAACAGCCGCTACCTGCGCCCAAAGCACCGCCGCCCGCCGAGGCGACTGCGCCAAACGCGAAGAATGAGAAACTCGCCGGTGACTCGCCCGGCCCTTCGGAGCAGCAGGCCGACGAGTCCAAGCCGGGCGAAGATGACGCCTCCTCCTGACAAAAACGCGCCGGTCGTGAAGATGACCGGCGCTGCGTTTCACTCTTGAGACCGGAAAACCAACCGCCTGCCCGGACGTATCCAGATTTGGGGCGAGATTTTCTGAACGGCAGAGACACAGAGGGCGCGGAGAGGAACCTAAGGATGTTCTTACTTGACTTTCCTCTGCTTTCTCTGTGCCTCTGCGGTGACGTTTTTCTCCCCAGAAACGAAATGCATCCGCTCGGACGCGAGTCGCGTCAGGGCGTCCTGAGCATTGGCAGCTTGATCCCAAGCCGGCGCGCGGCGGCAATGGCCTGCTCGTAGCCGGCGTCGGCGTGGCGGGCGATACCCATGCCGGGGTCAGTGGTCAGCACGCGCTCCAGCCGCCGCGCCGCTTCGGGCGTGCCGTCGGCGACGATCACCTGCCCGGCGTGCTGGCTGTAGCCGATGCCCACGCCGCCCCCGTGATGGAAGCTGACCCACGTCGCCCCGCCGACCGCGTTGATCAGCGCGTTGAGGATCGCCCAGTCGGAGACGGCGTCGGAGCCGTCCAGCATCCCCTCAGTCTCGCGGTTGGGCGAGGCGACCGATCCCGCGTCCAGGTGATCGCGCCCGATCACGATCGGCGCGCTGACCTCCCCGGAGGCGACCAGGTCGTTGAAAGCCAGCCCCGCCCGCGCCCGCTCGCCATAGCCCAGCCAGCAGATGCGTGCGGGCAACCCCTGGAACTCGACTTCGCGCTGGGCCATCCTGATCCAGCGGGCCAGGTGCTCGTCCTCCGGGAACAAGTCGAGGATCGCTTCGTCCGTGCGATAGATGTCCTGCGGATCGCCGGACAGCGCCACCCAGCGGAACGGTCCCTTGCCCTCGCAGAAGAGCGGGCGAATGTAGGCGGGCACGAAGCCGGGGTAATCGAAGGCGGCGCTGATGCCCTCGTCAAACGCTTGCTGGCGCAGGTTGTTGCCATAGTCGAAGACGACCGCGCCGCGCGCCTGGAAGTCCAGCATAGCCTGGCAGTGCTGGGCCATCGTCTGGCGGGCCAGACGCTGGTACTCGGCGGGATCGCGCTCGCGCAGCGCCGCCGCTTCGTCGAAGGGGATGCCGGCGGGGATGTACGACAGCGGGTCGTGCGCCGAAGTCTGGTCGGTGACTACGTCCGGCACGATGTTCATGCGGGCCAGGCGGGGAAAAAGGTCGCCCGCGTTGCCGATCACACCGACCGAGAGTGGCTCCTGGCGCTCTTTGGCGGCCAGCGCCAGCTCCAGTGCCTCCTCCAGGTCGGTGACGACCCGGTTGACGTAGCGCATCCGCAGGCGGCGCTCGGCCATGCGCGGGTCCGCCTCGACGATGAGCGCGACGCCCTCGTTCATGGTGACAGCGAGCGGCTGCGCGCCGCCCATCTCGCCCAGCCCGGCAGTGAGGACGAGCTTGCCTTTGAGGCTGCCCCACCCTTCCTGGCGGGCCAGCGAGCCGAGCGTCTCATACGTCCCCTGCAGGATGCCCTGCGTCCCAATGTAAATCCACGATCCGGCGGTCATCTGGCCGTACATGATCAGGCCCTGCCGCTCCAGCGCGTCGAAGTGCTCCTGGGTGGCCCAGTGCGGCACCAGGTTGGAGTTGGCGATCAGCACGCGCGGCGCGTCGGGGTGCGTCTTGAACACAACGACCGGCTTGCCGGACTGGACGAGCAGCGTTTCGTCGTTCTCCAGCTCACGCAGCGCCGCGATGATGGCGTCGAACGCCGCCCAGTTGCGCGCCGCCCGCCCGCGCCCGCCGTAGACGATCAGGTTGTCGGGGTCTTTGGCGACATCGGGATCGAGGTTGTTCATTAACATGCGCATGGCGGCTTCCTGCTGCCAGCCCTTGCAGGTGATGGTCGTGCCGCGCGGAGCGTGAATCACACGGGTCATGAGTCTAGTCTCCAGGAACATGCCAAGAACCAATCTTGGCGCGTATTCTAACACAATTCGCTTGGCGGCAGTGGGGGCAGCGGTGGCCGCTCGTGCCGAACAATGCCATAATGGAGGCGGGAGCATTTGTGGTCAGAGCCGCGCATTGCGGGCAAGACACTGAGAAGGAGCATAGCCAGATGAATTACACGAGCTTGGGACGCACCGGCCTGCAGGTCAGCCGCCTGTGCCTGGGCACGATGAACTTCGGCCCGTATACGAGCGAGCCGGACAGCTTCGCCATCATGGATCAGGCGCTGGAACTGGGCATCAATTTCTTCGACACGGCCAATGTCTACGGGCGCAAGCTCGGCGAAGGGATCACCGAGCAGATCATCGGGCGCTGGTTCGCGCAGGGCGGCGGGCGGCGCGAGAAGGTCGTGCTGGCGACCAAAGTCTACGGCAAGATGGGCGAGTGGCCGAACGAATCCAAGCTATCGGCTTACCACATCAAGCGCGCCTGCGAAGAGAGCCTGCGCCGCTTGCAGACCGATCACATTGACCTCTACCAAATGCACCACATTGACCGCAGCACGCCCTGGGAAGAGGTCTGGCAGGCGATGGAGCAGCTTGTCCGCGAAGGAAAAGTCATCTATGTCGGCAGCAGCAACTTCGCTGGCTGGCATATCGCCCAGGCGCAGGGCCTCGCCGCCGCGCGGCACTTCATGGGCCTGGTGTCCGAGCAGAGCCTGTACAACCTGTCGGCGCGCATGATCGAGCTAGAAGTGATCCCGGCCTGCCAGGCGTTCGGCCTGGGCCTGATTCCCTGGAGTCCGTTGGGCGGCGGGCTGTTGGCCGGCGCTTTGCAGAAAGTGCAAGAAGGACGCCGCACCGAGGAATGGGTTCAGAAACGCATTGACGATGCGCGCCCGCAGTTGGAGCGCTACGAGCAGTTCTGCGCTGAGCGCGGCGACCATCCCGCCGACCTCGCCCTGGCCTGGCTGCTGCACCAGCCCGCTGTCACCGCGCCGATCATCGGCCCGCGCACGATGGAGCAGCTCACCGGCAGCCTGCGCGCGTTGGAGATCAAGCTGTCTGAGGACGACTTGAAGGCGCTCGACGCCATCTGGCCGGGGCCGGGCGGCCCCGCGCCGGAAGCCTACGCCTGGTAGGCAGCGCACACCCTGAGCGAGCAAACAGACGGGCAGACGTCCGTACGCGGATGGCCTGCCCGGTTTGCTCGCTGTTCCACGCCCTGATCAGCCGGAGATCACCGGCACGACGCCCCCTCGCCCCGCTGGTCGAGGGCGCTGCTCTCGCTCGTCTCGTCGTTGGCGGCGGCGTCTCTCCGCTCGCGGCGCTCCTCGCGCAGCATGAGCAGCATCAGCAATCCCACGCCGATCACGATGCAGCTATCGGCGACGTTGAAGACCGGCCAGCGCCACACATCCAGGAAGTCCACCACGTAACCCAGGCGCACGCGATCAATGACGTTGCCCAGCGCCCCGCCCAGTTGCAGGCCGAGCGCCAAGCGGATCAGCCAGCCCCCCGACGGAACCTGCTGGTAGTAGTAGATGATGACCGCCGACACAATCACAGCGATGATCAGGAACACCGCGCCGCCCTGCGGGAACAACCCGAAGGCCGCGCCCGTGTTGCGCACGTGGGTGAAGCGGAAGACCTGCTCCAGGGCGCTCACTGGTGCCCATGACTCGTGCAGGCCGAGATGCCTCACCACGTAGGCTTTGCTGGCCTGATCGGCCAGGATAGCCAGCGCCGCCACACAGGCAAGCAACAGCCAGCGAACCACCGCCCTGCGCGGCGTCGTGGCTGTCGCGGAGCGATCCTGGTGAGTCACGTCCGTCACACTCCGGCCTGGTAGTCGCGCGTCTCGGCGCAGCGCAGGCACAGCGTCGTGTAGGGAATCGCTTCCAGCCGGGCGATGTCAATCTCCTGCCCGCAGTTCTCGCACACCCCGTAGGTGCCATCCGCGTACTTGGCCAGCGCCTCGTCAATCTGGCGCAGCCGCGTCTGCGCGGCCCGCAGCGTGGAAGCGCCGACCGTCTGCTCGTACACGGCGGTCGCATCCTCGGCCTGGTGATTGGTGTAGCCCGTGCCGGTGATGTCGAGCACCTGCGCGCTTTCCATCTGCGCCACTTTGTCCCGGTACGTCTCGCGCAGACCCAGCAGCACGTCATAAAGCTCTTGCTTGGTCGTGGTCATGCCATGACAGCCTCAGCTAGGTACCAACGGCGATTCTCTGGCCTTCATTGTAGCCCCGCCAGCATTGGCGGGCAAACTCACACCCGCCGCACGCCGATGGTCACCGTCTCGTCATCGAAGCTGAACGCGGCGCTGTGCGCGCCCGCCTCCGGCTCGGACTCGACCAGGGCATCGGCCAGCGTCTCGCGCCCAATGACCTCCGTGAAGGCCCGCACCGCGTCGCATAGCCGGGCGCTGGCCTGGTAGGTGACGGTGATGCGGTCGCTGATGGCGAAATCGGCGTCCTTGCGCAGTGATTGCACGCGGCGCACGAACTCGCGGGCCAGTCCCTCCTGGATCAGCTCCTCGGTCAGCGTCGTCGCCAATGCCGCCACGTAGCCATACTCCTCGGCCACCGCGTAGCCTGCCGCCGCCGACTGCACGACCTCGCACTGCTCCGGCGTGATCGCGTAGGTCTGGCCGTCCACCTCAACGGAGATCGTCTCCCCGGCCAGCAGCGCTTTCGCCCAGCGCTGGACATCGGCGGGCGCGCCTTCGCGCAGCGCGCGCTGCACCTTGGGGAAGTCGCCCCTCAGCACGCGGGCCAGGACTTGCGGCAGCGGATTCAGGCTGTAGGACACCATCGCCTCCGCCGACTCGGCGACCTGCACCGCCTTGACGTTTAGCTCCTCGGCGATGGTCGCCGCCAGGTCGCGCACCACGTCGCGCTCGGCGCTGTAGCGCACGACGAAGACCGCCTCGGCCAGCGGCTGGCGCACCTTGATCCCGGCGCTATTGCGCGCCGCGTGCCCCAGGCTGACCAGCTTCTGCGCCAGGCGCATGTCGGCCATCAGCTTCTCGTCAATCAACGCCTCGTCATGCGCCGGCCAGAAGGCCAGGTGCACGCTCTCCGGCGCGTTGGGGTCGGCGGTCGCTACCAGGTTGCGATACATCGCCTCGGACAGGAAGGGCATGGTCGGGGCGAGCAGCTTGGCCAGCGTTACCAGGCACTCGTACAGCGTCTGGTAGGCGGCCAGCTTGTCCGCGTCGCTCTCCGACTTCCAGAAGCGGCGGCGTGAGCGGCGCAGATACCAGTTGCTCAGCCCGTCCACGAACATCTCAATCGGGCGCGTTGTGCGCGGCACGTCGTACGTCTCGTAGCCCTGCGTCACCTCGCGCACCAGGGCGTGCAATTCGCTGAGAATCCAGCGGTCGAGCGGGTCGCGCCCGCTGGCAGGCACCGGCGCGCTGCGCGGGTCGAAGCCGTCCAGGTTGGCGTAGGTGACGAAGAAGCTGTAGACGTTCCACAGCGTCAGGGTGAAGTTGCGCACGACCTCGCCGACCAACTCCACCGAGAAGCGGCGCGGCTCGCCGGGCGGGCCAGCGGTGTACATGTACCAGCGGAAGGCATCCGCCCCGTACTTCTCCAGCACGCTCCAGGGTTCGACGATGTTGCCCAGGCTCTTGGACATCTTGCGGCCCTGGTCGTCGAGGATGTGGCCTAGGGAGATGCAGTTCTTGAAGTTGACGCTCTCGAAGGTCATGACGGCGATGGCGTGCTGGCTGAAGAACCAGCCGCGCGTCTGATCCACCGCCTCGCAGATGTAGTCCGCCGGGAACTGCTGCTTGAACATCTCCTGGTTCTTGTACGGGTAGCCCCACTGGGCGGCGGCCATCGCCCCGCTGTCGAACCACACGTCAATCAATTCCGGCACGCGGCGCATTGTCCCGCCGCACTGCGCACAGGGGAAGGTGATCTTGTCCACGTAGGGACGGTGCAGGTCAAGCTCGGATAAGTCCTGCCCGCTCAGCTCTTCCAACTCGGCCACACCGCCGACGCAGTGCATGTGGTCGCAGTCCGGAGTCTCGCACTTCCACACGGGCAGCGGCGTGCCCCAGTAACGCTCGCGGCCCAGCGCCCAGTCGCGCAGCTCTTCGAGCCAGTTGCCGAAGCGCCCGTCCTTGATGTGCGCCGGCACCCAGTTGATCGTCTGGTTGAGCGCGATCATTTTGTCGCGGTAGCGCGTGGACTCGATGTACCACGTCTCGCGGGCGTAGTAGAGCAGCGGCGTCTTGCAGCGCCAGCAGAACGGGTAGTTGTGCACGTAGTTCTCGGCCTTATAGAGCAGGCCGCGCGCCTTGAGTTCCTTCTTGATCAGCGGATCGGCGTCCTTGACCCACATGCCCGCCCAGGGCGTCACCGCGTCTATGAACGCGCCATCCGACTTGACCGTCTGGATGACAGGCAGCCCGTATTCGCGGCCCACGTCCATGTCGTCCGCGCCGAAGGCGGGTGCGATGTGCACGATGCCAGAGCCGTCCTCCATGCTGACGAAGTCGCCGTGCAGCACGTAAGCGTGATCCTGCTCCAGCGGCAGGAAGGTGTAGAGCGGCTCGTAGCGCATCCCCAGCAGGTCTTCGCCCTTCATCTCGCGCACGACCGTGTAAGCGTGCGGGTCGTTGAGCGCCTGGTGCAGCAGGGCTTTGGCCAGGATCAGGCGCTCCGTGCCCTGCCCGCCGGCGGCAGGCCCCTCGACCAGGACATACGTCTCGCGGCGGTTGACGGCCAGCGCCGCGTTGCCGGGCAGCGTCCAGGGCGTTGTCGTCCAGACGAGGAAATACGTCCCCGGCTCGCCCTTGACGGCGAAGCGCACGAAAACGCTCGGATCGGCCACTTCCTCGTAGCCGAGTGAGACTTCGTGGCTGCTCAGCGGCGTGCCGCAGCGGGCGCAGTAGGGCACGACCTTGTAGCCCTGGTAGAGCATCCCCTTGTCCCAAAGCTGGCGCAGAATCCACCACACGCTCTGGATGTAGTCGTTCTCGTAGGTGATGTAGGCGTTCTCCAGGTCTACCCAGAAGGCAATGCGCTCGGTGAGCCGCTCCCATTCCTTGATATAGCGGAAGACGCTCTCGCGGCACTTGCGGTTGAACTCGGCGATGCCATACGCCTCGATCTCGTGCTTGTGGGTGAGGCCCAGCTCTTTCTCGACCTCGATCTCGACGGGCAGGCCGTGCGTGTCCCACCCGCCCTTGCGCAGCACGTAAGCGCCGTTCATGGTGTGGTAGCGCGGGAACATGTCCTTGAAGGCGCGCGCCAGCACGTGATGAGTACCGGGCCGCCCGTTGGCCGTCGGCGGCCCCTCGTAGAACACGTAGACGCGGCCCCCTTCGCGCTCCTTCATCGAGCGGTGGAAGATATCGCGCTCGTGCCAGAAGGCAAGCTGTTCCTGTTCCAGGGCTTCGATGTCAACCTTCGGTGTGACTGGCTTGAACATTACTCCTCCTGAATGCAGTCTGGCAGGTCTTAGTCGGCAGAGCGAGCGTGTTCCGGCTGGCAGTGCTGGTTATTGGTTGTCGGTAGTTGGTGGTTGGCCTCTGGCAGCCAGTTGCCAGGAACCAATCACCAAAAACCAATCACCAAGAACCAACTACCCTCATCACCGATACACGTACAGCCGGAACATCGTCGGACCGACCTCGTCCGGGTAGCCCGTGTGAATGTAGACCTCCCACGAGACGCCCAGCCCGGCAGCCTCTTCCTTCCCCGTACAGGTCGCCACCGCGTATGGCCCCCCCCAGGGCAGCGACCGGTCAGCGACGTACCCTGGCAGTGGCGCGTAACGGCAGCTTCCCCCCTGACCCTCGTAGAAGGCGGTGACTTCGCCCCCGGTCAGCGCCGTGCGATACAGCCAGGACTCCGCGCCGCGCTCCGGCTTCTCGTGCCGCACCGCGCTCGCGCCCAGCGGCACAGGCGCATCGAGCGGAAAGAGCAGCCCATACAGCGGCCCGGCCACCCGCCACAGGATCAGCCCGGCGGCCACCAACGCCGCCGTCATCGCCAGCAGCGCCGCCCATACCGGCACGCGAGAACGTGGCTGGCTCACGTCGCGATCGGGCCGATCACCATCCGCCTCAGATTCCGGCGCGGACACGCGATCACTCCCCCCAGTAACGTTGGATGTCTATCACGATCTGGCCGGTCGGTTGCTCATCCGCGTCATAGACTGGCTGGATCAGCACAGTCGCCACCTGGGTGATGCCGTATCCGGAGCGATCCTCCTGGCAGCGCGTGGACAGATGCCCCTCGCGGAGCGGTTCCTGGCCGGGGCGCTCCTCGACGGTGCGATACTGGCGCACACAGTCCATACCCTCGCGCTCCAGGTAGAACGCCTCGACATCGGCGAACGGGTCGTCGGTGTAGTATTGCAGGTGATCGAAGCCGTCGTAGAGCGTCTCGTGATTCACCAAGCGCGCGCCGGGATAAATGGCGACATCGAGCGGCTTGTCGCGGCTGGTGCGCAAAGCCAGCACCGCAGCGACGGCTATCGCCGCCAGCACCACGACGACCACGACCGCGATCAGCACGGCGCGCACCAACCGGCTGGACAGACAGCCGCCCGGCGCATCCATTCGCGCCGCCGCGCGCTCTTCGGACTGCAATTCCTGTTCGGTCATCGCCCCCTCCCCTTCTGCTATTAAGGGCGGACAGCAGTGTAGAAAGCATGAAGATGGCGTCTGGTTTACCTCACCCCCTGGCCTCGCTACGCTCGGCCTTTCCCCCTCTCCGCAGCGGAGAGGGGGAGGCAAGGCGCGCCAGCGCCGAGCGGGGGTGAGGTAAAGTGAAGAGCCACCCCAGACCAACCTTAATGCCTGTCCGCCTCTGAACTCCTTCTACGGCAAGATTCCCTCAGCGCCCGTCGCCGCGCGACTCGGCGAGCGTCTCCAACGGTGCCGCGCCCTCGCGCAGCGCCCGCGCCAACTGCACATCCGCCCCTAGCATCGCACGAATCTGCCCGGCCTGCTCGCTGGCCAGAATTGCGTCCCACTCGGCGAAAGCGCGCGGGTCTGCCCGCAACTGGCTCACGGCGACGCGCGCCTCATCCCACTGGCCGAGCCGGGCATGGCCGCGCGCTGACCACAAATGCACCAGCAGCCGGAAGCGCCGATCCGGGATGCCCGCGTCCAGGGCAGCCTGGGCATGGGCAATAGCCCCCGGCGCATCGCCCAGCCGATCAGCGATCAGAGCCAGCGTATAAGCGGGCGTCCAGCCGCACGGGTCGCGCGCCGCGCCCTGCTGCGCGTAGTCCCGCGCTCGCTGGTAATCGCCGCGCTGCACCCAGAGTTCGGCCAACCCGACATACCCATCGGCTGACTCCGGAACTAGAGCGATCAGCCGCTCATAGTCGCGCGCGGCCTGTTCCAGATGACCGGCCAGCCGGTGTAGCTCCGCCCGAAAGCGAAGATGCTCCGGGTCGTCCGGCTCGGCGCGGATCAAGCTGTCCATCACGGCCAGCGCCTGGTCAAGCTCCCCCCGGCGCAGATGGCGGATCGCCGTCTGGTACTTCAGGCCCGCGCGCCCGCGCCGGATGAACTGCACGGCGAGCAGCCAGCCGAGCGCCCCGCCGACGAAAAACAGCCGCCAGTCCGCGACCAGCACGGCCAGCCCCAGCAGGATCAGGGCCGGCCCGACCAGCAAGAGTGGCCTTTTCCAGGCGCGACCTCGGCGGGGACTGCTCACGGTCGCGCGCCCTCATACTCCGGGCGCGACAGGCGCATACGCATGGTCAGCGCGCGCCCGCCGACCGCTTCCCAGAAGCGGCGCGCCTCCGTGTTGGCGACGGCGACTTGCCACTCGACGTGACGCACACCCTGCGCGGCGAACCAGTCGCAGATCGCGTTGAACAACTGGCGGGCAATGCCCCGCCGCCGGTGATCCGGCTCCACGTAGATATCGGCGACGAAGCCCACGTCCTCATGCTCGAACAGGTCGGGCATCAAGTCCACAACCGCGCCCAGCACATAGCCGACGACCGCCCCTCTCACCTCGGCCACGAATGCGCGCGTCTGCGCGTCGCTGCGCACTTCGACCAGGCGCGAAGCGTAGGCGGCAGGCGCTCCTTTCGCCATCTGCGGCATCCGTGAGTCTAACTGCGTGTGATAGGCGCTCAGCGCCTCCCACATACGCGCAATGGCCTCCTGGTCGCGCAGCTCCACCATGCGAATCGTCACAGCTTCCAAGCCCATATCAGTCACCTGTCAGTCACCCGCTTCCCTGTTAGCTACTCAGCCCCCACAGAAACAAAACACCCGTCCCTCAACCGAAGGGACGGGAGCCTGGCTCACGCGGTACCACCCTTGTTCCCCCAGGTGCAGGGGGCGCTCTGCTGCCACCACCATGGCAAGGTCGTGATAACGGAGACCAAACCGGCCCGGCTTAGTAGCTCGCGCGTTCAGCCTGCAGCTCAGGAAGGATTTTCCGCCCCGCTCCCAGACCTGGCTCGCACCTTCCCAGGCTCGCTGACCGGCGCGCAGGGGCGTACTCGTTTCCGTCAACGCTTTTGTGCTTGCCGAGAGCATACCATACAGCCGGGGGCCGGTCAAGGCTACGAGGACATGCGCTACAGCAAGTCCGCGATCTGCTCTGGATGATCCGCCACCTTGACCCCGGCGGCCTGCAGCGCCGCGATCTTGTCGGCGGCGGTGCCGCTGCCTCCTTCGACGATGGCCCCAGCATGTCCCATGCGCTTGCCGGGAGGTGCCGTCTGCCCGGCGATGAAGGCCACAACCGGCTTGGTCATAGTGGTGGCGATGAAGTGCGCCGCTTTCTCCTCGTCTGTGCCGCCGATCTCGCCGATGAGCACCACTTTCTCGGTCTGCGGATCGTCCTCGAACATCTGCAGCACGTCAATGAAGCTCGTGCCGTTGATCGGATCGCCGCCAATGCCCACGCACGTGCTCTGACCGATGCCACGCTGCGTGAGCGCGTAGACGACCTCGTAGGTCAGCGTGCCGCTGCGCGACACCACGCCCACATTGCCCGGCATGGCAATGTGACCGGGCATGATGCCCACCTTCGCCTGGCCGGGGGTCAGCAGGCCGGGGCAGTTCGGGCCGAGCAGCCGGCTGTTGCTCTGATCCAGCCGGGCGCGCACCTGCATCATGTCGCGCACGGGGATTCCTTCAGTGATGCAGACGATTAGTTCGATCTCGGCGTCGAGCGCCTCGTAGATGGCGTCGGCAGCGAACGCCGCCGGGACGTAGATCACGGTCGCATTCGCGCCAGTGGCCTCGCGCGCCGACTTCACTGTGTCGAACACGGGCTTGCCCAGCACCCACTCGCCGCCCTTGCCCGGCGTCACCCCGCCGGCAACAGCGGTGCCGTACTCGATCATCTGCTCGGTATGGAACAGGCCCTCACGCCCAGTGATGCCCTGCACCAGCAATTTTGTGTCGCTGTCTGCCAGAATAGCCATAAGTCGTCCCTCTACGCTTTCTGCGCCGCTTCGACGGCTTTCCGCGCTGCTTCGGCCAGGGTTCGGGCGGTCTCCATGTGGGGAATATTCGCCGCGTCCAGCAGGGCGCGCCCTTCTTCTTCGTTGGTGCCCACCAGACGCACCACCATCGGCAAGTCCACCCGCACCTCACCGAGCGCAGCCAGGATGCCGCGCGCCACCTCGTCGCAGCGCGTGATGCCGCCGAAGATGTTGAACAGCACCGCCTTCACGTTGGGGTCGGAGAGAATAATGCGCAAAGCCATCGCCACCGTCTCGGCTTTGGCCCCACCGCCGATATCGAGAAAATTGGCCGGCGCGCCGCCGAAGAGCTTGGTCATGTCCATCGTGGTCATGGCCAGCCCCGCCCCGTTGACCATGCAGCCGATTGTGCCGTCCAGCTTGATATAGCTCAGGCCGGCGGCGCGAGCGCGCGTCTCGGCCTCTGGCTCGGCGCTGGTATCGCGCAATTCGGCCAGGTCGGGATGGCGGAACAGGGCGTTATCGTCAATGGACATCTTGCCGTCCACCGCCAGAAGCTGCCCCTCACCATCAATGATCAGCGGATTGATCTCGGCCAGCGTCGCGTCGCTCTCGGCGTAGCAGCGGTAGAGCGCCTGGGCGATCTTCATGAACGGCTTCCACAGCTCGCGCGGTAGCTCGATGCCATAGGCCAGGTTGCGAATCTGGTAATCGCGCAGCCCCAGGAACGGGTCAATGTGCTCGCGGATGATCTTTTCCGGCGCGACGCGGTTGACTTCCTCGATGTCCATGCCGCCCTCGGCGCTGGCCATGATCAGCGGCCTGCGCGCGGCGCGGTCGTTGGTCACGCCGAGGTAAATCTCTTTCTGGATGGGCGACGCCACGTCCACCAACACCCTGAGCACTTTATGATCCTTGATGTCCATGCCCAGGATCGCGTCGGCGTGCCGCTCGGCCTCTTCGGGCGTCTGGGCCAGCTTGACGCCGCCCGCCTTGCCGCGCCCGCCGGTGAGCACCTGCGCCTTGACGACGACCGGCCCGCCCAGTTCTTTGGCGATCTCATAGGCTTGTTGGGGAGAATGAGCAACTTTGCCCCTGGGGATGGGGATTCCGTACTCGGCAAATCGTGCTTTGGATTGGTACTCGTGCAGGTTCACTCGCACGCCTCCACAATTGTCTACCAACGTGTAAACTGCTCACAGGCGGCTGAGCGCGCCGCCGCAGGTGCCATCCGGTTAGATGCGCGCAAGCGCGGTCAGGCCATGCCCGGCACCACGAAGCCGAACGTGCTGCCCTGCCCTGCCGCGCTGCTGAAGAAGAAATCGCCGCCCATCAGCTCGATCAGCCCCTTGGCGATGGGCAGCCCCAGCCCGTGCCCCTTGAAGGAGCGCACGTGCTCGCTCTCGCCGCGCCAGAAAAGCTCGCCGATGTGCCCCTGCTCCTCTTCGCTGAGACCGATGCCCGTATCAATCACGCTGACGCGCAGCTTGCCGTCCACGCCCTCGGCGCGCACGGTGATCGTGCCGCCGTCCGGCGTGTAGCGCAGCGCGTTGACCACCAGCTTGGTCAGCGCCTGAGCCAGACGCTCGCCGTCCAGGTTGAGCAGCGGCAGGCTGGCCGGCGTCTCGAAGACGAGGGTGTGCCCGTGCTCGGCGGCCAGGGGCGCGGCGGCCTTCTCGACCTGCATGGCAATGTTCTTGTAGAGGTCCATCTTCGGCTCCAGGCGCAGGCGTCCGGAGCGCAGCTTGCTCATATCGCTGATGTCGCTGACAAGCTGTTCCATGCGGCTGACGTTGGCGCGGATGGTCTCCACGAACTGGGCCTGCATCTCGTTCAACTCGCCAGCGATGTTCTTGGCGAGCATGTCGGAGTAGCCCTTGATGCTGGTCATCGGGATGCGAATCTCGTGCACCATCAGCGAGGCAAAGCGGGCGTTCTCCTGAATCAGCGCGTCCATGCGCTGGCGCAGGGTCTCGGCGTCTTCGCCTTCGCCGCGCCGGGCCGCCGCTTCCAGCGTCCGGCCCAGGTCATCCAGCGCCGTCTGTAGCTCGACGGGCGCAGCCGCCCGCAGCGCCTTGACCGCCTCGCGCGCCTCCGCCAGCGGATTGGGTCGCTCCTCGCTCATCGTCACCCCTCTCGTCACCTGGACGGCCTGCCGGCCCGTGCCACATCGCAGTGTACCAACACAGTAAGGATACTCGTCGCAGAGCAAAATTGCCACCTGGGAGAAGGGGGGTAGTGTATCGAATTCGGTTGAAATGGCGTTGGTGCTGGCTGCCGTGTGCCCCCCATTCCCCAACCTCTTCCCCCACGCTGCGCGGAGGGAAGGGGAGCCGGCCCGCCGCTTTGCTCCCTTCCCCCCTCGTGGGGGAAGGGCCGGGGATGGGGGGGACAAACACGTTCACGACTTGTTCGTGGACCCCTGACAAGGCAATACTTTTGAAAACCGTAGCGATCCTGTAAAATTGCAGTAAACGACTCGAAAACACCTACACAGGCAGACCGCTCATGACTACTAAGGTGCTGATCGTTGAAGACGATGTCGAGATGAATCGTCTGCTGGAGATTGATCTCAAGCGACACGGGTATGAAGTGCACACGTGCACGAACGGACTGGACGGGCTGCGCAAGTTCCACGAAGTGCGCCCTCACCTGGTGGTGTTGGATGTGGCGCTGCCGGGCATGGACGGCATGACCGTCTGCCAGCGCATCCGCGAGCTGTCCAACGTGCCAATCTTGATCATCACCGCGCACGCGGTGACGGAAGAGGAGATGGCCGAAGGTCTCAACCTGGGGGCGGATGAGTACCTGATCAAGCCCCTGCGCAACCTGGAATTTCACGCGCGGATCAACGCGCTGCTGCGGCGGGCGCGCCTCAACGAGGAGCAGGCCGCTGACGCTGTCGGCTATTCGGATGATTATCTGGTCGTGGATGTCAAGGCGCGGCGGGTTAGCGTGGACGGGCGTGAAGTCCGCCTGACGCCGACCGAGTTTCGCCTGCTGGCGACGTTTGTGCGTCACCAGGGGCAGGTACTTTCGTTCCAGCAGCTTCTAGAGCAGGTGTGGGGGCACGAGTACAGCACCGAGCACCACTACCCGCGCATCTACGTTTCGCACCTGCGCCGCAAAATCGAGCGCGATCCCAAGACGCCTGTGTACATCCAGAACGAATACGGGGTAGGGTACCGCTTCGTCGGCCCGTGAGCACACTGGCCTTGTCGGGAAGGCTGCCCACAGGCTGCCTGGTTGTGTCTACGAGCAAGTGTGGCTATTTCTTGATGCCCTTCAGCCCGCGCGCTGCCGCGTGCGCGATCAGCCCGGTCTTGTAGTTGTACACCGTCTTGCGCTTCTCGGCGTGAGCTTCCAGCGCCAGCCGGATCAGCTCGTCCACGACCTGGGCGGGGGTCATGCCTTCTTCTTGCCACAAGTAGAACGCGAGCGAGCCGGGCATGGTGTTGATCTCGTTCAAGAAAACTTCGCCGGCTTCTTCGCGCACCAGGAAGTCCACGCGGGCAATGCCGCGCCCATCCACCGCCCGGAACGCGCGTACGGCCATCTCGCGGATGCGCCCGGACAGATCGTCGCTGATGGGGGCGGGGATGCGGCGCTCGGCGCCCTTCATGCCAGCGGCACCTTCGCTGCGCATGTATTTTTCCTCGTAGGTCAGGAATTCCTGCCAGCTTATCGGCTGTTCGAGCACGGACGCGCGCAGATCGGTATTGCCCATCACCGCGCAGTTGATCTCCATCACCCCCTCGACCGCCACCTCGACCAGGATGCGCCGGTCGAAGTTGGCAGCCACGTTGATGTAGGTGCGCGCTTCACCGGCGTTGTTGGCCCTCGCCACGCCGATGCTCGACCCCAGCGAGGCCGGCTTGACGAACACGGGGAAGCCGATCTCGGATTCGATGCGGGCTATGAGCGCATCGGCGGCGGCGACCCATTCCTGGCGGGTGAAGGCCACGTACCCCACGACCGGGATACCCAGGCCCGCCAGCACGGTCTTGAGCATGATCTTGTCGCGCGTGACGGCAGAGGCCAGCACGCCGGTGCCCACGTAGGGGATGTCGGCTAGCTCGAAGAGGCCCTGCAGCGTGCCGTCTTCGCCGTGCGAGCCGTGCACCACCGGGAAGGCCACATCCAGCGGGCGAACCTGGCTGCGCCCGAATAGCCCGCTGACCGGCGAGACGATCAGCCCGCGATGCGCGGTGCTGGGCGAGAGGATCACTTCCTTGATGCCCATCATCTCGGAAATGTCGTCAGAGCGGAAGGTGTTGAGATCGCGCAGGCCGGGGCCGGAGACCCAGCGGCCATCGCGGGTGATGTAGATCGGCACGACCTCGTATTTGCGCGCGTCGAGCGCCTGCATCACCTGCTGCGCCGTGACGATCGAGACATCGTGCTCGACCGAGCGGCTGCCGAAGATGACGCCCACTGTTTTCTTGGTTGTTTCGTTGCCCATGCTGCACGCATTCCTTTGTCGCGGAGTACACCTGCCGGGCGACTGCTAGAGGTACGTGTCCGGTAGGTCGTTCAAGAACAACACCGTGTCGCCGTCTTTTAGCTCGCGGTGGAACCAGGCAATGGCCTCGTCGCGCGTGTCGTAGACGAAAAGATGCTCCTCTGGGAAACCCGCCTCGCGAATACCCTGCTGGATCGGGCGCGTTTGCTCGGCTCCCACCAGCACAATGTCGGTGCATACTTTGGCGGCCATCCGGCCCAGAGTCTGGTTTTCCTGAGCGTGCAGCGGTCCTAGCTCGACAATGCCGGGCGTGATCAGCACGCGCCGCCCCTCCCGGTAGAGGGCCAGCACGTCGAGCACGTTGCGCGCCCCGACGGGGTTGGCGCTATAGGCGTCGTCAATGACGGTAATGCCGCCGGGCAAGGTCTTGCGCTGGAGACGGTGCTCCGCCGATTCCAGGGTGGTGACGCGCATGGCGATCTCGCGCAGCGGCATCCCCAGGTGCCGCGCGACCGCCGTCGCCAGCAGAATGTTGGTCACGTTGTGCTTGCCGACCAGGGGCGTGCTGAACTGCTCGCGCTCGCGCAGCAACGTATCCACCACCTCGAAAGTGAGACCGTCCACCGTCTGGCGGACATTGCGCGCCAGAAAGCGAAGCTGCGTGGCGTGCTCGGCGTTCTCCCAGGTCACGGCAATGCGCGTGTCCGGGTAGCCGCGCTCGTACATCACGCGCACCTCGTGGTTGTCCCAGTTGAAGACGCCCACGCCGTCGCGCGGCAGCGCCTCAATGATCTCGTACTTGGCGCGGGCGGTTGCCTCGATGCTGCCGAAACGCTCCAGATGCTGTGGGCCGACGGCGGTCACGATGCTGATCTGCGGCCTGGTCAGCTTACAGATGGCGCGAATCTCGCCCTCGACGTAGGCTCCCATCTCCACGATGAAATAGTCGAGCGGGCCGCTGTGCTTGAGGTCGGTGTTGATGGTCAAGCAGACGCCCATCAGGGTATTGTAGCTCTTAGGCGTGGCCAGCACCTCATAGCGCCCGCGCAGGATGTGGGCCAGGTATTCTTTGGTGCTCGTCTTGCCGTAGCTGCCGGTGATGCCGATCACCACTGGATTGATCCGGCGCAGCGTCCGCCGGGCGCGGGCGACGAACATGCGCCGGAAGCCCGCCTCGACGGGGAGCATGAGCAGGTTGGCGAGCGGCAGCGCCAGCGGGCTGAGGTGGTAGACGACCAGCCCCACGCCCGTGATCACAAGGAATTTCGTGCGGTCGCTGGCCGAGACCGTCGTATTGAGCGTGACTTCGGTGCCGATGGCTACGATGACGGCCAGGGCGAAGGCTGTGATCAACAGGCGAGCCGCGCGCTGCGTCAGCTTGAACTTCTGCTTGACCTCTTTGGGCGGCTCCGGCCAGGTCGCCAGGACGGCGGTCAGGCCCCAGATCAGCAGGTAGAGCAGGTCGGTATCCTGGCCGAACCAGCTCAGCGCGAATGAGGTCAGTGCGGCCACGCCGACGAAGACCAACGCGCGCCACATAATATAGCGGTGGGGCCGTCCCAGCAGCCAGTGCAGAAAGCGGCGGCTGTCGTAGCCCTCGATCTGGAAGAAGCGGGCCAGCCGCCAGATGCGCAGCAGGATTCCGGCCAGCCACACGAAAATGAGCATCTCAACCATGCGCCGGCCCGCTCCTATCGCCGAGGAAGTGCACGACAATGCGCAGGTAATCGTTAAGCCGCTCCAGATACGAGAAATGGCCCGCGCCCTCAAAGACGATCAGCCCGGCGTCGGGGATCAACTGCTCCAGCTTGCGGCCCTGCCACAAGGGGGTGTCCGCATCGCGGTCGCCCCAGATCAGCACGGTGGGCGCTTGCACCTGGATGGCATAGGACGTCAGGTCTTCGGCGATGACGCGCAGAAACGTCTCGCGCAGCGGCCCGGCGCTCAGGTAATCCTCCGAGGCGTAGCGGCGGTTGTAGAACGCTTGCAGCCGCTCGCGCGCCGAGGTCAGCCGCACCCGATCCAGCGTCTGGCGGGCGGCTCGCGCCACGACGCTGCGTACCTGCTGCGTCCGCGAGAGCGGCGTGCGCAGCCCGGCGCTGTTGGCCAGCACCATTTTGCTGATGCGCTCCGGGTGCTGGGCGGCCAGCACCAGGCCGATACGCCCCCCGAACGAGTGACCGAGCAAGGC
>DYGW01000272.1 GCA_020724485.1 Thermoflexus sp.
GGCAATCCCAGCGCCCAAGTGCCCAGCCCTAACAGGTTGTTCGTGGACCCTGAGCTTGGGTCTCACCGCAGAGGCGCAGAGGACACAGAGAAGAACAGGAGCCTTTTCTTATCTTTCCTCTGCGCTCTCCGCGCCTATACGGTGGTCGTTTGCTCTTCGCCGAGCAAGCTCGCTCACCCGCCGACCGACGCCCCCACCGGCAGCCCGGCCAGCGGAGTTGCCGCACGCACCGCCCGGCGAATCGCCTGCGCCGTTACCTCGGCGGCGAACGCGCCGATCACGCTGGCGTTGGCGCGCCCGGTGCTCCCCGTCGCCAGGGCGAAGATCGTGTCGCCGTCCATCAGCGTGTGCGCGGGACGCACGGCGCGGGCCAGGCCATCGTGGGCCATCTGCGCGACCTTGTTGGCTTCCTCTTTGCTCAGTGCGGCGTTGGTCGCCACCACGCCGATCACCGTGTTGGATGCGCTGCCGGGCGTCATGCGCGCCAGGGCGGGCAGGAGATTGAGCGCCCCGGCGAAGCGCGCTCCATCTGGCGGCTGGCGCGTCCCGGCCAGGATCGTCCCGTCCTCGTCCACCACGTCGCCCAGCGCGTTGACCGCGAACAGGGCCGCCACGCGCAGCCCGTCGCCGATCTCAATCGCTGCGCTGCCAATGCCCGACTTGCAGGCAAAGCCCGGCCCCATCAGCCGCCCCACCTGCGCGCCCGCTCCCGCGCCCACACAGCCCTCGGCCACCGGCTCTGCCGACGCCACCGCGCACGCGGCGTAGCCCATCGCTGCGTCGGGGCGGGTGGACGGGTCGCCCAGATCGAGGTCGAAGAGGATCGCCGCAGGGACGATAGGCACCACGCCGACGCCCACGTTGAACCCGACCCCCTGCTCTTCCAGCCAGCGCATGACGCCGCTCGCGGCGTCCAGGCCGTAGGCGCTGCCCCCGGCCAACACAACCGCGTGCACGTGCTCGACCATGTGCAGCGGGCGCAGCAAGTCCGTTTCGCGCGTGCCGGGCGCGCCGCCGCGCTGATCCACGCCACCCACTGTCCCTGACGGGCAGAGGATGACCGTGCAGCCGGTCGGCCCGTCCAGGGTGTGGGCGTGGCCCACGCGGATGCCTTCAATGGCGGTCAGCGTGTTGTTGCTCATCGGCTTTCCCTCGCTTTTCCCACAGGGGCCACATAATCCAATCTTATCGCACGCATTTCGCACATTTTGCCCCAGGCCGCCTATAATTTCCAGCAGATCACCGGGGAATTGCCACCCAGGAGACGAGCACACCGATGCTGCTGGCGATTGATGTGGGAAACACGACGATTGTCTTCGGCGTCCACGATGGCGCGACGTGGACGCACCACTGGCGCGTGCAGACCGTGCGCGAACGCCTGCCCGACGAGTACGCGGTGATGTTCCGCACCTTCCTCAACGAGGCGGGATTGGCCCTGGAGCAGTTCGAGCAGACCGTGCTCAGCAGCGTGGTGCCTTCGCTGACCGCTGGCCTGTGCGCGATGGTCGCCCAACGCACCGGCTTCCCGCCAGTGGTGGTCAGCGCGCGGGTCAACACGGGCATTCGCATCAACACCGACCACCCCGACAGCGTGGGCAGCGACCGCATCGCCGACGCCGTCGCTGCCTACGCGCGCTTCCATGCCAACTGCATCGTCATTGACTTCGGCACGGCGACCAGCTTCACCATCGTCAAAGAGCCGGGCGAGATGGTCGGCGCGGTGATCGCCGCCGGGCTGGGCACGACGGCTGATGCCCTCGTCCGCCGCACCGCGCAGCTTCCGCAGATCGAGCTGGTTCCCCCGCCGACGATGATCCCCCGCAACACGATTCACGCCATGCAGGCAGGGCTGGTCGTCGGTCATGTGGCGATGGTTGAGGGGATTGTCGCCCGCATCCGCGCCGAGTTGGGCGGCGCGCAGACCATCGCCACCGGCGGCTACGCGACCGCGCTCGCCCCGCTGACCGGCTGCTTCGACGCGGTAGACCCCTGGCTGACGCTCGACGGGCTGCGCCTGATCGCCGAGCGCAACCCCCGCCCGTAGGGGATCGCTGATATAATCGGCGGTGGACTATGGACGGATGGAGCCATGAGTCAGGAGTTACGAGTCATGAGGATACCCCCGACTCCGGACTCACGACTGACGACTCACGACTCGCCACTTCAAGGAGCAGTGATGATCCCCTACGACTATATCGAGGCCCACCAGGACACCTTCCTGGAACAGCTCAAGGACTGGCTGCGCATCCCCAGCATCAGCACGCTCTCCGAACACAAAGCCGATGTCCGCCGCGCGGCGGACTGGCTGCGCGCCCATTTCATGCTGATGGGCATGACCCGCGCCGAAGTCTTCGAGACGCCCGGCCACCCGATCGTTTACGCCGAATGGCTGGGCGCGCCCGGCGCGCCGACCGTCCTCGTCTACGGCCATTACGACGTGCAGCCGGTGGACGACGCCGGTAACCAGTGGCGCAGCGATCCCTTCGAGCCGGTCGTGCGCGATGGCAAGCTCTACGCGCGCGGCGCCACCGACGACAAGGGCCAGACCTTCACCCAGATGAAAGCCGTGCAAAGTCTGCTGGCAACCGGGCAGATGCCGGTCAACGTCAAGTTCATGGTCGAGGGCGAGGAGGAATGTGGCTCGACCAACGCCTACGCCTTTGTGGAACAGCACGCCGGCCTGCTCGCCGCCGATGTGGTCGTCGTCTCCGATTCGCATATCCTGGCCCCAGACCGTCCCTCGATTGTGACCGGGCTGCGCGGCATGACCTACATGGAGATCGAGGTGCGCGGCCCGTCGCACGCCCTGCACTCCGGAGCCTATGGCGGCATCGTGCACAACCCGGCCCAGGCGCTGGCCGAGATTCTGGCGGCGCTGCACGACGGTGCCGGGCGCGTGACCGTGCCCGGCTTCTACGACGACGTGGCCGAGCTAAGCGCCGATCAGCGCGCGGCGCTGGCCAAGGTGCCCTTCACGCTGGAGCGGCTCCAGCACGAGACCGGCCTGACCATCCCCTGGGGCGAGGCGGGGTACGATCTACATGAACGGCTGGGCATCCGCCCCACGCTGGAGATCAATGGACTGGTCAGCGGCTGGACGGGCGAGGGATCGAAGACTGTGCTGCCCGATACGGCGCTGGCGAAAGTGAGCTGCCGGCTGGTTCCGTACCAGGACCCGCTCAAGATTTATCGGCTGGTCGCTGATCACGTCGCCGCGCTGACCCCGCCGAGTGTGCGCAGCGAGGTGCGCCTGCTGCATACCGGTAACTGGGTCGTCGTGGACCCGGAGTCGCCGTACATTCGGGCGGCAGCGCGCGCCTACGAATTCGGCTTCGGGGCGGTGCCGGTCTACGTGCGCGAGGGCGGCTCGATCCCCATCATCGGCACGTTCCAGAAGACGCTTGGCACGCCGGCGGTGCTGCTGGGCTTCGGCCTGCCCGACGACAACCTGCACGCGCCCAACGAACGCTTCAACCTGGGCAATTTTTACCGGGGCATGAAGACGGCGGTGTATTTCTACCAGCAGTTGGGCGGGCGCGCCTAGCGGATAGCTATCAGCTTCAGCCGTCAGCAGAAGAGGTGCGTGCAAAACCTGCCAGGCAGTAGGGGTGTTGCTCTGCTGTGTCCTGGCTTGACCTCACCCCCGCTCGGCGCTGACGGAGAGGGGGAAAGGCCGAGCGCAGCGAGGCCAGGGGGGGAGGTTGGTGGCTCGGCGTCAAGCGAGTCACTGACACCCTTTGCACGTACGCCAGCAGAAGCGAAAGCCTGTGATTCCCCCTTCTCGCTGACGGCTGACCGCTTCAGAGGCCATTTGATAAGTATCTTTACCCCCTCCCCGGCCCTTCCTCCGCAAGCGAAGGAAGGGAGAAAGGCCTGCTCTTGAAGTCCCTCCCCGCCTG
>DYGW01000273.1 GCA_020724485.1 Thermoflexus sp.
GACCTGCGGCGTCGCCGAAGGCTCTGGCGTGGCAGTCGCGGTGGGCGGCTCCGGCGTGGCCGAGGGCGGCGTGGTCGGCGTCGGACTGCTGGTGATGGTCGGGGTATCGCTGGGCAGGAACTGGGCGACGGCGGTGCTCGTTGCCTGGTCGTCGCTCACATCATCTACGGTGCTGCTCAGCGACAGGATGATGCCGAAGGTCAGGGCCAGGGCCAGCGTGCCAATGACGGCAATGGCGACGACGAGTTCGTTGTTGCGGTCGCGGCGGCGATCCATCGCGGCTAAGCCTCCTCGGCGGGGGAATACTGCGCGGTCAGGGGCAGGACAAAGCTGAACGTGCTCCCCTTGCCGTGTTCGCTTTCGAGCCAGATGGTGCCGCCGTGCGCCTCCACGAGCGCCTTGGCGATGGACAGGCCCACGCCAGTGTCGCCGATGCCCTCGATCAATGGATTGTCGGCGCGGTAGAGCCGCCCGAAGACGCGGCGCTGCTCCTCCGGCGGAACGCCGCCGCCCTGGTCGGTGATGGCGACCATGATGCTGTCTGCTGGCTCTGGGATCAGCCCCGTCTCGTCAGCGACCGGCGGCGAGTAGTGGGCCAGGAAGCGGGCCGTGATGGACACTTCGCCGTTGGCGGGTGAGGCCAGGTAAGCGTTGGAGAGAAGCTGCATCATCACCTGGTGCATGGCGTCGCGGTCGGCGTGAAGCGAGGGCAGGGCGTCGCTCAGCCGCATGTGCAGGGTGATGCCCTTCTCGCGGAAGCGTGTCCCAGCGGCGGTGATGGCGTCCTCGATCACTGCGAGCATGTCAATGGTCGCTGGCTCCAGGCGCAGTTCCTCGGAATCCAGGCGGGTGATGCTGATCAGGTCGTTGACCAGATGAGTCAGCCGGTCCACGTTGGCTTGCACGCGCTGCAAGAACTGGCGTTGCAGCGCGCCGAGGATGCCCACCGATTCGCTGAGCAGTAGCTCGGTGTAGCCCATGATCGAACTCATCGGCGTGCGCAGTTCCTGGGCGATGGACATGACGACTTCGGCGTTGGCCGGGGCGATGGGCTGTGTGTGCCCGCTGACGGCGGCGATGGGGCGCGTGGCCTGCTGGTGTTCCAGTGCGCTGAGGTCTTCCTTGACCTGGAGAAGCTGCTGCTCCAAGGTCTGGCGCTCGCCGGTTAGCTCGTCAATCATCGCTTTCAGCGTGCCCACGCCGTCCGTGCCAAGCTGTCCGAGTAGCTCGCGGTCGCCTTCGGCGCGGGCGAGCAGTTGGTCGCGCTCGGTGCGCAGGGCGGTGTTCTCGGCGAGCAGACGGTCGCGCTCGGCCTCGATGGCGGCGCGGGCCTCATTAAGCTGGCGGTGCCGGGCGTTGACCTGGTTTAGCTCGAATATCACGTCTTCTAGCTCGCCCTGGACGACCGTCGCCTCGGCGATCAGGCGCGTGCGCTGGTCGTACCAGTGATCGCGCGCCTTGAGCAGATCGTCGCGCTCCAGGCGCATCTGGTCGCGCTGCTTGACCAGGGCCTCGCGGTCAGTCGCCAAGCGGCGCAGGTCGGCTTCCAGGGCGGCAAGCTGGGCTTCGCGCTCGGCTTCGCGCTCCAGCTTGTCTTCCAGCTTTTTGCGCTCGGCGAGCAGCAGATCGCGCTCTTTGGCGATCTTCTCGGCGCGGGTCTTGTAGTAGTTGCGCTCATCGGTGAGCTGGCCGAGCGCCTTAGCGACGGCCAGCGGGCCGCCCTCAATGCCCAGGGCCTGCAACTGCGCCTGCACGTCGTCCAGCGCGCGCTGCATGTCGTCGCGCTCGGCGGCCAGCCGCGCCTTGTCGTCGCTGAGTTCGGCGAGCATTTCGCGCAGCGCCAACGGCACGGCGGCATCTTTGGCGTCGCGGATGTCCTGAAGCTGGCGCTCCAGCTTGGCCCGCTGCACCTGCAATTCGTCGCGCTCGCGCTTGAGCGTCTCGATCATGGTGGTGTACACATCGGCGTCGCCAGCGCCCGTGGCGCTGACCAGCGTCGCCTGCGCCTCCTGGAGCGCCCTGGCAAGCTGCTCGCGCTCGGCGGCCAGTTCCATCCGCTCGTGCGACAGCACCGCGATGCGCTGGGTGATGGACATCGCTTCGTCGCCGTCTTCGAGCAGTTGGGCGACGCGGCTGCGCTCGTAATCTAGCTCGACCTGCAGATCGCGCACCATGCGGTTTAGCTCGCCGATCTGCTCCTGGGCCAGCTCCAGGCTGGCCTGCATCTCCTGGCGCACGGCGAGCACACTCTGCTGGTCGAGCGCATCGGGCGCGGTGTCCTCGACGATGGCCTTGATCGCCTCGCCTTCCGCGTCGAGGCGGATGCGCTGAGCAGCGCGGCTCAGCGTCAGCAGCCGGGCGGCGACGGGAGCCAGCCCTTCGAGCAGGATGGTCTCGCTCTCGGTTAGCTCGCGGTTGGTGTAGGGCAGGCCGATCAGCGCGACGCCGACGGCCTTGCCGGCGCGCAGCAGCGGTTGGATGTAGGCCGGCCCCAACTGGCTGATGTCCAGGCGCGTGTAGAGATCAACCAGCTCGTCTACGTTTCGGTCGGGCAGCAACGTGCGCTGCATCCGCTCGGCGATGGCCTCGCGCAGGGTCGGCTGCTCGTCGAGGTTGAGGGCTAGGCCGGGGATCAGGCGCTGCTGCACGTGGTCGTAGGCGGCCAGCACGTCGGCCCAATGTCCCTCGTCGTGAGTGACCAGCACGGCCACATCTGCCTTGAGCACGCTGGCCATGGCGGTGGCGATCTGGCGCGGGATGTAGTCGGGGTCTTCGTTTTCCAGCATCAGGCCGATGGCCTTCAGCAAGGTCATGGATTCGGAGGCGTCGGCGGGGCGTGCCCGGCCCGCTGGCTGCATCCGGACTTGATCCGGGGAGGCAACCGCCGGCTGCGGGCGCGAGATGGCCTCGGCATACTCCGATACCTCGTCAATGGCAACGGTCAGCCGGTCGAGCACCAGCCGGTAGACGACAATGGTCACAACGGGCATGGCTGTCAGGAAGGCCAGGCGCAGCGCGCCCGACGTGTGCCCGGTCAGCTCATCCGTGCTGATACGGGCGATGGTGTAGCTGTAGCCGATCAGCAGCACGGTGAAAAAGATCAGCTTGAGCGGGATGTCCGCCGTCTGGTTGTAACGAGTGAGCAGCAGTCCGGTCAGGATGAGGATGACCAGCCCCGGCACGAATGTCCAGGCGAAGCCGAGCGCATGCTGATTGAAGTCGTGACTGGCGGCCAGGTCGTGCCACTGCACCGCCGTGACCGCGTAGGCGGCGACCAGCACGACAGTGAGCACCCCGACAGCGCGCCACAGCGAATGCTCGCGCTTCTCGCTATCGGCGGCGAGCAGGGCTGCACCAGCCAGCAAGACGACCTCGGCGTTGACGGCGCGTTCCAGTGGGGGCAGCACGGCCTCGTCGGGGGTGTCGGTCACCAGCGAATACAGACCACCGATGCCCATTGCGATCCAGGCCAGCATCACCGCGCCAAGCAGCGCCGCGTAGCGCCCGGCGGCGCGCTCTCTCGCGCCCCGCAAACGCTGGCCGAGCGCCATGAGCATGGTCGCCTGGCTGATGGCGATGACCGCCAGGAAGTAGATCAGCTCGCCGGTTGGCTCGACGAACAGGTTGAGGAATTCAGGCGCAGAGTCCATACCGTATCCCCTGCAAGCAGCGATCAGCCATCAGCAATCCAGTAGGGCGCTGACTGGCCGCGTCAGGCCCAGTATAGCACACCCGCCCGCGTGCGGAATGCGCGCGGCGCGGTCAATGGCGGGCGCACACTTTGCATTATACTGCATCGTGCCGCGCGGCGCTTTGCGCGACGGGCGCATTCGGATTTTGGGGCAAAGCATCACCGCAGAGG
>DYGW01000274.1 GCA_020724485.1 Thermoflexus sp.
TGGGGGGCAACCCCAGCGCCCAAGTGCCCAGCCCTAACAGGTTGTTCGTGGACCCGGCCCCAGGGCACATTCCAGATTGGGAACGAGATTCTCTGAACCGCGGAGACGCAGAGGGCGCGAAGAAGAACATAGTTTTTCTTCTTCTCTTTCCTCTGCGTCTCTGCGTTGATGCTCTGCCACAGAAACAAGGTGTTCCCGCGCGCCGCGCGCCCGCCGTCACAGCACCGGCGTCACGCGCAGCCAGCCGTCGCGCGCCGCGTTCGCTTCGGCGATGGCCCGCGCCGACCCCAGCACCACGACCGTTCCCGCCGCGTTGAGCGCGGCCAGCGTCTCCCCGAAGCGGCGGAAATTGGCGGCGGTCGTTGCCAGCACCTCGTCGCGCAGCCGCTGCAGGTCGTCGTCGGTGTCGCCGGTCAGGTGGCGCTGCAGCGCCAGGTAGCCCTTGGCTTCGGGCAGCAGGTAGGCGTCCAGCGCGCCGATGGCGCCGATGATCGTCTTGGTTAGCTCCTCGTCGGACAGCGCCAGATCGCGCAGGTACTCTGCCGCCCGGTCGTAGGTCTCCAGCGTCTGGCGCAGGTTGGGATCGCGGTACGACAGGAAGCTGAACATGCCGGAACGCCGGTCGAAGATGCAGAATCCGCCGTAAGCACCGCCGTGCACGCGCACGCGCTCCCACAGCCACGTCGTCCGCAGGAAGTTCGTGATCGGGATGACCGAGCCATGCAGTTTGTAACCCAGCGCGTAGAGGTTAGCGCCCTTGCCCACGTAGTTCACCTGGGCGGGGATGACCAGTCCCTCGTCCCCACCGGGGAAATCGGGCTGCCACTGCTGGGGCGTCAGCGGTGCGGCGGGCAGCGCACCCAAGAAGGCGGCAAGCTGCGGCTCGACGTTTGTCCAGTTGGCCGCGTCCAGGGTGACGTTGGCCAGCATTGCCCCCTGCGTCACCAGCAGGCGGCGCATGGTCTCCAGCGCGTCCTGCACGGCGGGCCAGTCCGCGTCAACGCGCCCCGCCAGGTCGCGCAGGAAGAACAGGTAGCTCACGCCGCCCATCTGCTCGGCGGCCCAGTCCGCTTCGGTGAAGCGGGCTTGCAGCCGGCTCCTGACCACCTGGTGCCCAGTCGGGACCAACCCGGCCTCCTGCGCTGCCTTTTCTTCCAGGACGATCTGGCGGAAGCGCTCGCGGTTGTCCAGGCGAGCGGTGAGCAGCACATCGCGCAGGATCGCCAGTAGTTCCGCCGCCTGCGCGACCGTTGCCTTGCCGCGCAGGAATTGCCAAACGACCGCGCCGCCGTCCGCGCGCGCCTGGTGGGCGAAGCTGTCCGGCTCGATGCCGCCGGTCTTGCGCCCGATGCGGCGGGCCAGGCTCATGTAATCCTCGGCGGCGGTGCCCATTTCCAGCAGCGCCCGGCCAAAGAGGGGCGCGTAGGGCAGCAACGTCTGGGGCAGGGCGTGCAGATCGAAGCCGAGATCGAGATAGAGGATGCCGTTGGTGAACAGGTCGTGGAACAAGACTCGGGCAGGGGCGGACGCGCGCACCTCGTTGGGGATGCGCGGCTGCTGGCGGTCGAGATCGCTCAGCGCCAGGCGGGGGATCGTCGCCAGGGCTTCGGGCGAATCTGGCGTCTCCTGGATGCGCTTCAGCGCGCGCGTCTCCTCGACCAGGCGGCGCAGGTCGTCGTCGCTCAGCCCGGCGCGAATCTCCGCCAGGCGAGCCTTCTCCGCCGCCTCACGCTGCTGTTCGAGCGCCGGATCGGGCGTCAGGACAACGGTCGTGCGGTGCGGGTTGTCCAACAGGTAGGACTGGATCAGCGACTCGAAGAGGCGCGGGTCGCCCGCCAGCCGCGCTTTGACGGCGTTGAGCGGCGCTTCGAAGGCCAGGGCTGCCAGCGGATCGCCGCCGTACAGCCAGCTTCGCATGGCCCGCCAGCCGAGGACGATGCCACGCGGCATCCGCCCGGTGTTGTTCTCGCGCAGTGCGAACTCCACCGTGTTGAGCGACGCCTCGATCATCTCGGACTCGATGCCGCGCTCCGCCAGATCGGTCAGGGTACTGATCACCAGCGTCTCGATGGCGTCCGCCTGGGCCGATTCCGTGCCGCGCAGCCCCGTCGAGAACGTGCTCTGGCGCAGGTCAAACTCCAGCCCCGTTCCGGCTAGGTCTTCGCCCAGCCCGGAGTCGATCAGGACCTTGCGCAGGGGCGAAGCCGGCGTGCCGATCAGGATATGGTTGAGGATGGTCAGCGCCAACAGCGTTTCGGGCGACTTATCTTCGGTCAGCGCCCAGTTGACCGCGACCTGGGCCTGCCTGCCCGCCGACTCCGCGTCATCGCTGGCGGCGAAGGGGACTATCACCCGGCGCGGCGCGGCGAAGCGCGGCTGGACGGCGATGGCCGCACCAACCGCTTTCGGCTCGAAGTCGCTGAGGTAGGCGTCCACCAGGCGCAGGCGCTCTTCGGGCGGATCGTCGCCGTAGAAGAAGATGCGC
The DNA here is from genome assembly GCA_020724485.1 of Thermoflexus sp. Lineage (GTDB taxonomy): Bacteria > Chloroflexota > Anaerolineae > Aggregatilineales > Aggregatilineaceae > UBA2029. The sequence goes on from DYGW01000274.1 coordinate 2,486, forward strand.
GCATTGGACGGGTGATAGTAGGTCGCGTGGTAGCGCCGGAACTGCCCGTAGGTGAGTTGAGGGATGACCTGCGGATCGCCGCCGGAGTCCTCGTGGTACATGGTGTCAGGGAACAGTGACGCCTTGATATGCTGCTGCAACAGATCGTCCGGGTCGGAATAGGCCCCCTTCATCTCGTTGAAGACAACGCCCTTGTAGGCCAGGGGCGCGGCGGGATCATCTAGCTCGTAGTGCCAGCCTTCCTGCTGGAGAATGTGCGGCGTGATATTCGGGTAGAACACCGCATCCAGGTAGACATCAATCAGGTTGTAGAAGTCCTGCAGGTTCTGGCTGGCCAGCGGGTATAGGGTCTTGTCGGGGAAAGTCATCGCATTGACGAACGTCTGCAACGACCCCTTGAGCAACTCGACGAACGGCTCTTTGACCGGGTACTTGCGCGAGCCGCACAGCACGCTGTGTTCCATGATGTGCGGCAGCCCGGTCGAATCGGGCGTTGGCGTGAAGAAGCTGATGCCGAAGACCTTGTTCTCGTCGTCGTTTTCCAGCGAGAGAAGCTCTGCGCCGGTCTTGAGGTGCCGCCACAGGCGCGCCGACGTGTTCAGCTCCGGAATCGCGCGCGCGGCGATCAAAGCGAAGCCGTGTAGTGGGGCGGAGGTGCCCCCGTTTTGATCGGTCATGGGTTAGGTATCCGTCACCAGGGTTGGAGGCTGCGTGGCGCAGCCACTTGAAGGAACGATGAGGAGATTGTACCACTGCCCGCCGCCGGACTGGTACCGGCAAAACAGCCGCGCCCGCCCGCGCGCACCATTGACAAACCCCCTGCCCTCGGCTACAATTCCGACCACTTCGAGCGGTGCGGACTTACCCTTGAGGTGGCGCAACGGTCATGGTAGAATGACCTGCACAATGCCGACGTAGCTCAACCGGCAGAGCAAGCGCCTTGTAAGCGTTAGGTTATGGGTTCAAGTCCCATCGTCGGCTCTCCGGCAGCGTGTTGGCTTACCAACTGGGTCGGTGTCCCGAGCGGCAAAGGGGGCGGACTGTAAATCCGCTGGCAGAAGCCTTCGTAGGTTCGAGTCCTACCCGGCCCACCTGACAAGCGAATAGCTTGCGCACGTGTGCCTACGTAGCTCAGTTGGCAGAGCACGCCCTTGGTAAGGGCGAGGTCATGGGTTCAAATCCCATCGTAGGCTCAGTATTGTTCCCGACCGATCGCATTCGCTAGTGGCCATATCCCGGCTAAGGGTATCATCTGGAGGAATCAGCTAAAGATGGGCAAGGGCAAGTTTGAGCGGACGAAGCCCCATGTGAATGTGGGGACGATCG
>DYGW01000275.1 GCA_020724485.1 Thermoflexus sp.
GGGGGCAATCCCAGCGCCCAAGTGCCCAGCCCTAACAGGTTGTTCGTGGACCCAGGCACAATTCAACGCTTGACACAGCGCCAGGGCGTGATAATCTGTCCGGGCAACAACAACTTAATGGGGGTGAATGAATGCCAGTCTATGAGTTCCGCTGCAACGACTGCGGACGCAAGGTCACGCTAACCTATAAGACGTATGCCGAGTACGATGCGGCGACGCCTACCTGCCCGCGCTGCCACAGCACCAATCTGACCCGACTGATCTCGCGCGTCGCCATCCGGCGCTCGCCCATCGCCCGGCTGATGTCGGACAACACAGACGACGACAGCGTGTTCGACGACTTCGACGACTCCGATCCGCGCGCGATGGGCCGGCTGCTGCGCGAGATGAGCGAGGAGATGGGCGAAGACATGGGACCGGAGTTCGAGGAGGTTGTCGGGCGGCTGGAGCACGGCGACAGCCCGGAAGAGATCGAGGCGTCCCTGCCCGATCTGGGCGATGACGACCTGGCTGGCGGCCCGGCCCTGGGCGGCATGGACGCGCTGGGGGCCGGGGCTGCGTTGGGCAGCGACGACGAGTAGCGCGGAAGGGTCGGGGGGCGGGCGACAAGTAGACTTCCGAAGTTTCCGAAACTTCGGAAGTCTTTTTGGAGCGCAGCACCCCACGCCGGTTGCATAGACCCGGCGCGAGATGGTACAACTACACCCACTCTTGGCTCCCACTGCGGCCCGAAAAGAGCGTATGTCACCACGTCTATTGCGCTTCCTGACCATTCTCAGCGTCATCTATGCGTCCCTGTTCGGTGGCGTTGTCGAGCAGAACGCGGTGATGCGCATCGCGCACCAGGTCGGCATCACCGCCCTGCTCGCTGGCTGGCTGCTGCTGTTGTGGCGCGAGCGACGTCCCTTCCCGTCCACGCCGCTCGATTGGCCGCTGTTGGCGTTGGGCGCCGCCTGGACGGTCGCGGCGATCTTCTCCCGCCACCCGCGCCTCAGCCTGGAATATGCCTGGCTGATCTGGATGGTGATCCTCGTCTACTATCTGGTCGTGGACTTGATGCGGCGCGGCCCGCACTGGCAGCGCTGGATCATCGAGGGGCTGTTCATGGCCGGCGCCATGTTCGTGATCTTCGCGGCGGCGGAGATGACCATGTGGTACTTCGGCCTGGGCATCCTGCCCCAGTTTGCCCAGGGCTGGCCGCCGCTGTTTGGCCTGACCGTGCCGCCGGTTTTGCACGAGGCCGCCATGCCCCTCGGTTACAATAACCCGACTGGCGCGTATTGCTTGCTCATCATCCCCCTGGCGCTGGCCGGGGCCGCGACCATGCCGCAGCGCGACCTGCGCTGGGCGCTGGGCGGGTTGGCGCTGGGGCTGATCGGTGTCGTGCTGGCAACGCATTCGCGGGGGGCGGGGATGGGCCTGGGGGCGTTGATCGGCATGGTGGTGCTGGCCTGGCTGCTGCGCCCGGCGACGCGGCGACGCTTCCCGGCGGCGCTGCGCCCGCTGCTGGCTCCCCGCCTGCTGATCGCGGGGGCGCTCGTGGCCGCTGTGATCGGCGCTGCGCTCATCTTCGCAACGGTCATCCGCGCCCGCGACGCCAACAGCATCTCGCGGCTCGATCTGTGGGTGAGCGCAATCGAGATCGTGGCCGATGATCCGTTCACCGGCACGGGGCCGCGCATGTTTGGGGGAGAACGGCTGTGGCACCCCCACTGGGCGCGGTCGCACACGTACATGCCCCTGCACCACGCGCACAGCTTGTTTTTTCACTGGCTCGCCGAAGGCGGCGGCGTGGTACTGCTGCCGACGCTGTGGCTGCTCGACCAATTGCGCCGGGCCTGGTGGCGCGAGTGGAAGAACGGGAGCGTTGTCCGCCGCCGCCGGCTTGAGGGCGCGGCGATTGCGCTGGCCGCCTACGCGACGCACAGCCTGGTAGATACGTTCCTGCAAGTTCAGCTTATCACGCCTGTGCTGATCATCGGCGCGTACATCGTCGCCGGAGACCAATCTCACGCCGTCGAGTCTGTGGCGCGGCTCCAGGCCCCGCGCCGCCTGCGCCTGGTCTGGCTGGTGTTGGCGTTGCTGGCCCTGGCCCAGGTCGCCTTCGTGCCTCTGCATCGCGGGCTGTGGGCGCACCGCCGCGCGCTGGCCTACCAGGACGCCGGCGAGCACGTCCAGGCGCTCGCCGCCGCGCGCCAGGCGCAGGGGGTCGATCCCTGGAACGATCTCTACCGGCTGCAAGAGGCGGTCATCCTCGGCGAGTTGGCCGCCGATGCGCCACAGACGTACCTGGACGACGCTATCGCTGCCTTCGAAGACAGCCTGAAGCGCAGCGCAACCTGGGACCTGGGCTGGCATAACCTGGCGGCGCTCTATGCCCAGGCCGGACGCCTGGAGGACGCCATCGCCGCCGAGCAGGAGGCGATTGGCTGGAACCAGGTGAACAGCGGCTACTTCCTCAAGCTGGGCGAATACTACACCGCCGCCGGACGCCCCGCCGAGGCGCGCGCCGCGTTCTTCAGCGCGCTCGAAGCCGGGCGCTGGCTGGCGTCGTCGCCCTTCTGGACGGACCCGGCGTATCCTGAGCGAGCCGCCATCCTGCGCGACGCCGTCGCGCACTTCGCCCCCATTGACCCGGAGACCGCGCTGGATATTGCCATCTACGGCGGCCTGACCGATTCCGCGCTGTATCTGGCGCGGGCGCAACAGGCAACCGGCTCGCTGCCGGACGGCCTGCGCCCGCGCCTCGACGCCTTGTGGCCGGATGGTGATCCCTCCACGCCCCCTTGCTGGCGCTGCTACGACCCGCTGCTGCGCGCTGCCAACCCGGTCGCCGGGTCTTACGTGGCCCAGGCCGAGTGGCTGCTGAGCCAGGGCGATCCACCCGGCGAAGCGCTGACGGCGGAGAAAGCTGCTCGCGCGGCGATCTTCCTCAGCGAGAACCGGAGCGCCTGGAGCTGGTACGTGCTGGCCCGCACCGCCGAGCGCGCCGGCGAGGACGCTGCGACAGTCAAGGATCGGCTGGCGCACGGGCTGTACTATCCGCACGACTTCCGCTCGACCTATGACACGACCGTTTTTACGCTGCACGCCGACCTTGCCGTGTTGCCCCAGGCGCGGACGCCGCTCACTAGCTGGCAGTCGTATGAGCCGTGGCTGCGCCTGGCCGCGTTACACGAGGGCGAAGGCGACTGGCAAGCCGCGCGCGCGATTTACGAGCGCGTGCTCCGCGACGATCCCTATGCGTGGGATGTGCGCGCGCAGCTAGACGATCTCTCAGTCGCGTACCGGTGATAAGCGGGCGTATGCCAGACCCGTCAGGTAGGGGTGCCGCTCTGCTGCGCCCGGCACCGGCCTAGACTTCCGAAGTTTCCGAAACTTCGGAAGTCTGACGGGGGCGTATTGCCATACGCCCCTGCATGACCTCATCCCTGCTCGCTCCGCACACTCCCGCCGAACCCGAAAGCTGCTATACTAACCGCAAGCATCCGATCAGGGGGGCGCCAACCGGCACGCGAACCCGGTTCTTGCGCCCTGTGCTGGCTATGGCGCGACAGTTCAGCCTTCGCTTCATCCTGTTTTTGTTCGGCTCCGACCTGGCTATGGTCGTCCTGGCCCTGCTCTTGGCGACGCGCCTGCGCGCGCTGCTGCCGTTCGGCAAGGTGGCCGATCCGTCCTTCTGGACGGTGCCGCTGCCGGTGTACCTGATGGGTATCGTGATCTGGGCGGTTGCGTTTGTAGCGCTGGATGTGTATTGTACTACTAGGCTTCTTGGCGAACACTTTCCAGGTAGGCATTGACGGTCTCGAT
>DYGW01000276.1 GCA_020724485.1 Thermoflexus sp.
TGCGGTTAAGTCCCCTCTCCGCGTGTGGAGAGGGGATTTAGGGGTGAGGTAAACCCGCAGATCAGGACTTCTCAAATGGTCTCTCAACTTGCCAAAGCATCCCCATCCCGGTGACGCGCCAGACTTACAGCTTGGGCATCCAGTTAGTCACCGCCGCGATGAGTAAGGTCAGTTTCGCCGTGACTGCTGCCCACCATACCGGGCGGGGTAAGGGGGGCACGTCACGTTTGCGCCGCTGCCGGTGCGACCAATGAATGACGGTCAGCGGCATGAAGCCGAACAGCACCACCAGACTGAATTCTATGATGTCAATGAGATCGGTTAGCTCTAGTCCGTACTCCCCATGGGTGAAGCTCTCCTCACTCCAGGGCGCAACTGCGACCTGCCGGACGATGACGACGGGCGGGCGCGGCTCAAGCGCCGCGCGCCCTATGACTGTCATCACCGCAGGAAGTGCGGTCTGTGTGGGAAGGAGCCAACACCCACTGTTTCTCCGCACACGGCTTCCCACACAGACCGCCTGACATGCCCATCCTACCCTGCGGTGGTCGTTGATCTCGGTTTGGTAATGGTGCAGCCCCTGTGTGTTCCGTCAGGCGGGCGACGTTTCCTCTACTCACTCGCGCACACCCTGTCGCAGCGCCTGTGTCTATCAATTACTGGCGGGGCCAATGTCCGTTTCGCTCGTCACGTGTCAGTTCGGTTGAGTGGCATCCGCCACCCCCCGACGGTGTGTCCACTGCCTGGGGGAGCGGCTGCGAGGCGGTCCGTGCGGCGCACGGCTTGGCAGGGTCACTTGCGTATTCGCCTACCATCTCTCTCCCTCACTCGTCAGCCGGCGCGCGCCGGTGCTGACCTCGCGGTCGGCGGCGAGAATGACGCTCACCTGGCCGGCGAAGGCCCGGCACCGCGCAACGCGCATCGTCCCGATGTTGCGGTGAGTGATTTGTTGCATTCTCGCACCTCCCTTGTGATGCTTCAGGCAGTGGCTGCCAGGATTGGCCGATCCCCTCCAGGTGCGTCGCCTGGCGATCAAACGCAAAACCGGGGCGTGGAACCTTCTCAGGTGGTCCCACGCCCCGGTGAGGGGTCGCAGCCTCGGTGCGGAAGCTACCCTATAGGCAGCCCTCCGCCCCACGATGCTCGTGAGACCTTATTCCGCTGAATGCGGCGCTGGTAATGACCGAAACAACAGCGCAAGCCGGCAGCGCGTGGCGCAAATTCGGTTGGGCACTCGGTTTTCCGAAACCAGACCCCAGGTAGGCGCACCGTTCGTCGCCGGGGGGTTCGTCCGCGCTATTCAATTCGCTGGTCGTCAAAGACGAGCCGGGTAGCATTACTCTTGCCTTTCCGCTGTTGTTCCGTTGAGCATCGGCCAGATGCTCTCCCCTCGCAGGGCGCACGCTGCGCGCCTGCAAGGTGCCGCGCCGGGTATGCCCGGCGACTTCTTGCCAGGAACGAAATGTTCCCGCAGATTCCTACGAACCCAGTTAGTATACCACGCCCTGCGCGACCTGTCAATTGCCTTAAGCGTGTCGCTAGTAGATGTGTGCACCCGCGACCGCACAGTGCACGGCGCGCGTCACAGGTGCGCGTCCAGCCAGTCTGTCACCGCGCGCGGGGCGCTGTCCGGCAGCCAGTGTTGGGTGAAAATCTCCGTATCGTACAGCCCGGCGAACGATCCTGTGGCGTGGTGCATGGTCCTTCCAATCTGGATGCTGCCCCGATCATCCCGCGATCGGGGACCTGGGGTGAGCGGCGGTGGGCGAACTCCGCCGGTGGTTAACCTCTTGCCTGCTCAGCGTGTGTAAGTCGTCGCCCAGTTCTCGGCGGTCAGCGTCTGGTTCTCATAGGCCTGCAACACCTGTCCATCTGCGCCCAGGATGCGCAACGTGAACTCGGCCTGCTGGCTCGATGGCACGATCACACCCAGCGTTCCGCCGCAGACCAGGCTGAAAGAGACGCTGATCTCGTAGTCGCCCGCCATCGGCTCGGCCCAGGTGATGACTTCGCGGGGCGCCGCACTGACAGGGACGCAATAGTTGTTGCCCTGGGTATTCTCCAGCTCGCCTCCCGGCGCTGATAGCGGGTGCTCGTATGAGATCAGGATGCCAAGCGGATCGCTGACCATCAGGTCGAGGTCGAACGCCGGCGACGCGGGCCAGGTTAGCTCGACGGTCAGGGGGCCGGTTTGGGGCGCGTCCGGCTCACCGGCAGGCGGCAGATCGCCACCCGGCGCGTCTTGACCCGCTCCCAGCAGCGTCCCCAGTGCACCAGCCAGCGGAGCGGCTGCCTCGTCGCCCGGCAAGGTGACCGCTGCGCCAGTGGCTTCAGCCAGCGGGATATGCGCCGCGCTGCCCGCGAAGTGGAAGATATGCGACCAGCTTCCGTCATCGCCGGGACGAACGCTGTCGCGGTACTCGGCCACGAGCGCGCCGTTGACCAGGGCTTGCAGTCGGAATGTCCAGGCGGGGGCCGGGCTGCCGCAGGCGTCGGAGACCATGACCAGCAGCACGTAGTCACCAGGCGGTGCCGCCTTCCAGGAGGCTGCTTCGCTGTGCGGACCGGCAGGCCCGGCGCAGTTTTCGTTGCCGAGGCTGCTGTCGAGCGCGCCGCCGTCGGGCGTGGTGGGCGTGATGTAAGTCAGCAGATTGTCATTGGGGGTGTTCACCGCCAGCGCCAGGTCAACGTCGGCGTCCCACTCCAGCCGGAAGACGAGCGCGTCCTGGGCGGCGGACGCAGCCGGTAGGCTGAGCGACAACGCGAGCAGGGTGATCGCGCACATCCAGCGCACGGTGTTCATGGGGCACTCCTCCTCATCTCTGGCAGCGCCAACTGCTGTCACCTGCGCTGCTTTCCGCTATTATAGGCGCTCTGCGCCGGAGGGGGGAGCCGCCTCTCGACCAGCGCGCTGCAACCGCGCGCCAGGGGCGCGCATCCAACCAAGTGTTGCCCGTCGTACAGGGCGCAGCTATAGGCAGAGGACAGTGACTCATGGCCCAACCCGCGCGCCGCACGCGCCGCAAACAGAGCAGACAGCTTGATCCCCGGCTGATCATCGCCGGCGCGGTGCTGATCATCGTGGGGGCTGTCGCTCTGATGTTGGTGACGAGAGACGATGACGCCGGACGCGCCGCCAGCGCCGCCAACGGTGCCGGGGTCGCCGCCCCCGATTTCACATTGCCCGGCCTGGATGACGAGGTCGCGCTGGCCGACTTTCGCGGCAAGTACGTGCTGCTCAATTTCTGGGCGTCGTGGTGCCCGCCGTGTATGGCCGAGATGCCTGACCTGTACGCCTACCACCGCCAGTACCGGGATGCCGGGTTCACGCTGCTGGGGGTCAACGTGGCCGAGGACGAGGCTACTGTGCGGGCGTTCCTGGCGGCCAATGGCTTCGATTTCCCCGTTGCGCTGGACACGACCGGCGCGATCTACCAGCAGTATGGCGGTGCGGGGCTGCCTAGCTCGTTTCTGATCGGCCCGCAGGGGACGCTGGTCACCATGTGGCGGCCCGGCGCGATCACCCGCGAGATGCTCGACCGTGATGTGACGCCCCTCTTGAACGGATAATCTTGGCCTGGGTTGTATTCTGTGGTTCTGCCACACACCGCACGCACACCGCCCAACCGGGCGGTGTGTTGTGTTGGTAGGTCACACGCTTCGTCATAGTGCAAAATATACAAGCTTGACCCTGATTGCTAGTTCGTTGCTTCCGCTCGCAACTTCATCCCCTGACCCCCTCTTCGCCAGCGCAGAGGGGGAAGTTGAGCGAAGCGAAACGGGGGTGAGGTAAATAACTGGCAATCAA
>DYGW01000277.1 GCA_020724485.1 Thermoflexus sp.
CATTGGCGTGACAACCCTGCCGGTTGAGGAGCGCATTGCCGGGCGCGGGTGGTAGGCGAGATCAGGGGCGGGGCGCATTCCCTGGAGGGAGAGGGATGTGCCCCGTCGTTTTCAGTTGGCTTGAAGACCATACCAGTCCTCGCGGCGGAAGGAGAAGTCCGGCGAAACGGGACCCAGATCGGTGATCAGAGATTTCGAGACTAGGAGCTTGATGATGGGAAATTGTGGCACAGGCCGATCGGCGGAATCCGCGTGAGATTATGATGGCAGAACCGAAACGCCAGACACGTCCATACTGGGCTTACGCCTAACGGCTGACAAGGGGGCAACCGCATATCGCACAGTGTCCCTGCACAATTGAATCAGCAGCAGTAGGGAACGAATGCGCTTTTTGAGGGTCATAAGGGTGCACAACTTTAATGGCACTGTCTGGTCGTGGCGCAGAGTTTCCAGAAACAGTCTGTCCCACTTTTCTTCCAGCGTACGACACCACATTTCTACGGCCCAAATCATCGATTTCCAAACAACCAGACGCAAGCGCACTCGCCATGCATCCCGAATAGGCGAAGTAGCTTGGGTCGTCGAAGACCGAATTGATGAAATAGGTGGCTGCTGGGTTGGTATGCTTGTTGAATTTCCCGACCTGATACCGTGTCCCAGTTGGGTCAAATCCAACGGGAATTCCCATCTCTCCAACTCTGATAGCACATTCGTGACAACAAAAGCTCGTCACTTCCCACCTCGCTACAACTCTCGGCCATTATAACATAGTCTGTATGCGCGTCGACTATTGCTCAAGCCTTACGTCTGCTGGTGAGTCTGGCCGAAATCCACCTGCGTCCTCCCTTTGCCCCCGCCCGCCTTTTGTGGCACGATCAGCACCAAGAGGCTGGTTTGACTGCTATTCTCGCCCCCTAGGAGAGATTTATGCCCGACACAACGCTCGATATTTTCTTTCGTCCGCATGGCATCGCCGTGATCGGCGCCTCACGCGACCCGCAGAAACTCGGTCACGGAGTAGTCCGCAACCTGGTCGAGTATGGCTTCAGCGGGCCGATCTATCCGATTAATCCGCACGCCGCCGACATCTACGACCGGCGCGCCTACCCCACCGTGCTCGAAGCGCCCGATCCGCTCGACCTGGCTATCCTCGTCGTCCCGGCAAGGCACGTCCCCCCCGAACTCGAACTGTGCGGGAAGCGCGGCATCAAAGCGGCCATCGTCATCAGCGGCGGCTTCCGCGAGGTGGGGCCAGAGGGCGCTGCGCGCGAGCGCGAAGTCCTGCGCATCGCTCGCCAGTATGGGATGCGCCTGCTCGGCCCGAACGGGATCGGCGCCATTGACACGCACACGCCGCTCAATACGACGTTCGTCAAGGGCACGCCGCCGCCCGGCGATATCGCCTTCCTGTCCCAGTCGGGCGCGGTCTGCGCGGCGGTGATTGACTGGGCGCGCGGGGCGGGCGTCGGCTTCAGCCGGCTGGTCAGCCTGGGCAACCAGGCGGACGTCAATGAGGCGGAGATGCTCACCGCCATCGGGCGCGACGAGCAGACGCGGGTGATCACCGCCTACATTGAGGGCGTGTCCGACGGGGCAGCGTTCGTCCAGGCGGCGAGCGACGTGGCGCGCAAGCTGCCGGTTATCGCTCTGAAGGCCGGGCGCGGCTCTGGCGGGGCGGCGGCGGTCGCCAGCCACACCGGAGCGCTTGCCGGGCGCGCGGAAGCGTATGAGGCGGCCTTCCGGCGGGCAGGCGTGCTGCGCGCCAGCACCATGGAAGAGCTATTCGACTGGGGCCGGGCCATGGCCTGGCAGCCGCTCCCCCAGGGCAACCGCGTGGCCATCCTCACCAACTCCGGCGGGCCGGGCATCCTGGCCGTGGACGCGCTCGAAGCAGCGGGGATGCAGCTTGCCCCGCTCACCGAAGAGACGAAGGCGTTCATGCGCAAGCGCGTCCCGGCAGCGGCGAGCGTCAACAATCCGGTGGACATCCTCGCCGGGCCGGGGCCGGCCACTTACGCGCTGTGCCTGGACGCCCTGCTGAGCGATCCCACCGTTGATGCGGTGGTCGCCATCACCGCGCCGCAGGACTGGTTCGCGCCGCTCAGCCTGGCCGAGGTCATCGGCGAGTTCAACGGGCGCGGCAAGCCGGTGCTGGCCGTGATCATGGGCCTGGCCTCGGTCAGCGACGCGACCGCCGTGCTGCACCGCCGACGCATCCCCAATTTCGCCTTCCCGGAGCGCGTGGGCAGCACGCTGGCGGCGATGTGGCGGCGCAAGCAATGGCTCGACGCCAACGGCGAGCCGCACCAGCCGCATCCGCCGACGGGCTGCGACCGGCTCGCGGCGCGCGCGGCCCTGGAGTCCGCTCCGGCAGGCGGGTGGCTGGCCCCGGAGGCGCTCGACGCGCTGCTCGAAGCCTACGGCATCCGCGTGCCAGGTGCGGGCCTAGCCGCCGACGCGGACACTGCCGTCGCGCTCGCCGGGCAGATCGGCTACCCGGTCGTGCTCAAGCTGGCGGCGGCGGACGTGGTGCACAAGAGCGAGATCGGCGGCGTGGCCCTCGACCTGGACGGACCGCAAGCGGTGCGCGCCGCCTTCGCCGACCTGCTGGCGCGCGCACGGGCGCATAACGTGCCGGAGACGGCGATTGAGGGTGCGTTCGTGCAGAAGATGATCCCACCGGGCGTGGACTTGATCGTGGGCATCGTGCGCGACGCGCAGTTCGGGCCGCTGGTCATGGCTGGCGTAGGCGGCACGCAGGTCGAGCTGCTGCGCGACGTGGCCTTCGAGCTGGCCCCGCTGACGCCCAAGCAGGCCGCTGCCCTGCTCGACCGCACCGGCACGGGCAAGTTGCTGGCGGGTTTTCGCGGCGCGCCGCCCGCCGACCGCGCGGCGGTGATTGACGCCATCGTGCGGCTGGCCCAGCTTGCCCACGATCACACGGACCTGGCCGAAGTCGAGATCAACCCGCTGATGGTCATGGCGGAAGGCGCGGGCGCGTGGGCCGTTGACGCGCGGGCGCGGGTGGAGCGTGGCCAAACGGAAAAGCATAATGTCACCAAAGAGCGAGCGTGAGGAATTTTGCAGGTCACGTTTTGACGCCTACCTGCAACAGCGGAACGTCTCAGAACGAATCGAATGGCAGGAAGGGCCTGAACCGCCGGACTATTACCTGGCCGTTGGGGATCAGAGGTTCGCTGTAGAGGTAACGACGATCAGCGACAAGATTGATGTTGGTTCAGGTAAAGAGATAGAACGCGAAAAACTGGTGGAATACCGAAAACGTCTTGTGTCAGAAGTAGAGGGCGAGGCAAGAAAGGAGGGGATTCTACGAGGTTCATATCACGTCAAGTTCGCACCCTTACTCCCTCCACAATTTGACTTGGATAGACATAGGCGACAGATAAAACGCAGACTTCTGCTTTACATCGAAAAGACGCAAGACGAAAGCGCACATCCTGAACAGACTGTTGAAATCAAGGGGAAACCCTACTGCACAATCCACAAAGTGTCGTTCCTGCCACCTCAAATACGTGTTCCCTGGGAACCCTGGACTGGATGCTGGGAAGCAGATGCTTTGTCGAAAGCCTGCGAATGGTTGCAGTTGGCGATGAGGAGGAAAGCAGGCAGACTGAAGGGTGCAGATGAGCGGTTGGGTATTGAACTGCCCAAGGTACTGCTCATACTGCACGATTTTGACGCTGTTGATTTCACGACCTACGAACACTTTGTATCGCGCTTAGAGGATCTGATGGACTATCACACAATCGCTATAGTCAGTGCATTCAAGGGCCAAGGAATCTTTA